>NZ_JALXPE010000007.1 GCF_025143365.1 Microbacterium sp. p3-SID336
GCTCGCGACGAGCGACGACCTCCCGGAGAGCGACAGGGCGAACCTGCGCCGCGGGGGGGGGGGGGGGGGCCCCCCCCCCCCCCCCCCCCCCCCCGCGGGGGGCGGGGGGGGGGGGACGCAGGTGCGAGAGAGCCAGAACGGGCACTCATCGCGGATCAGCGCATTCCGCGCTGCATGTCGTGCATGAGCAGCGCATGCGACTCGGCTGCGCTCCGGTGGCGCTGCTCCCCGACGAGGAACAGGTCACCAGGATCGAAGATCAGGCTGCGACGGGGCTTGCGCGGTCGCTGCGCCCGCTGGAACAGCCAGAGGCCGATCCGGAGGGAGAGGCGATCCGCGAGGGCCAGTCGACGCAGTTCGTCGTCGCGGGGGATCTGGAGGACCTCGCGGTCCTCGGTATCGGGCGGATGGGTGGTGCTGCGAGACAGCGTGGAGTTCACGATGATTCCTTCGAATGGTGTGTGAGGGGTGGTGCGGACGCACCGCACACGAGCCGGAGGACCGGTCGGGGACGGTGCGGACGGCGGCGATGCACCGGAGATGCGAGGCATCGGATCCGATACAGGCGGGAATCCGTGATCCGAAGAGGGATCAGAGGGTGGAGCGCGGAGGTGGTGACGGGGAGGGGGCCCACGGGGGGCCCGACATCCCTGGCTGCGTACCTAGCAGGCGCTGTAGTGGACGCCGGCGGCTACCGAGAACGCGTGGCGCGGCGCGGAGTGCGCGGGCGCGACGAGGCCATTGGCCTTCGCGGTGTGCTGAGTGATCATCATCGGTAACCTCCTTTCGTGTGGCGATCCGGAGGCCAACCGTAGCGAAACTCTCAGCCGATCGTCAAGCAATTCGTGATACGCCCGGCGTGTCGCGGTCGGCTGCGGCTCGCCGGCGACCCGCGCGGGATGCCCGCGATTCCGCAGGATTCCGGTAGCGTAGCGGCGTGATTCTCCCCCGACGAGCGGTGCCCGCATGCATCTGAAGAGCCTGACGCTCAAGGGGTTCAAATCCTTCGCGCAGCCCACGAGCTTCGTGTTCGAGCCCGGCGTCACGTGCATCGTCGGTCCCAACGGGTCCGGCAAGTCGAACGTGGTGGACGCGCTCGCCTGGGTCATGGGGGAGCAGGGCGCCAAGACGCTCCGCGGCGGGAAGATGGAGGACGTCATCTTCGCCGGCACCTCCACCCGCGGCCCGCTCGGGCGCGCCGAGGTGCAGCTGACGATCGACAACGCCGACGGTGCGCTGCCGATCGAGTACGCCGAGGTGACGATCAGTCGGACCCTGTTCCGCAACGGTTCCAGCGAGTACGCCATCAACGGCGAGGGATGCCGGCTGCTCGACGTGCAGGAGCTGCTGAGCGACTCCGGGCTCGGCCGCGAGATGCACGTCATCGTCGGGCAGGGGCGGCTGGACACGGTGCTGCAGGCGTCGCCGGAGGACCGTCGCGGGTTCATCGAGGAGGCGGCGGGGATCCTCAAGCACCGTCGCCGCAAGGAGAAGACCCTCCGCAAGCTCGACGCCATGGAGGCGAACCTGACGCGACTGAGCGACCTCGCGGGCGAGATCAGGCGGCAGCTGAAGCCGTTGGGTCGCCAGGCCGAGATCGCGAGGGAGGCGCAGACCATCGCCGCCGTGGTGCGCGATGCCAAGGCTCGTCTGTTCGCCGACGACGTGGTGGCGCTGCGCACCGCACTGGCGGATCACACGCGCACGGAGCAGGAGCGGCACACCGAGCGACTCGTGCTGTCGGACCAGGCCGAGGCGGTCAGAGCGAGCATCGCCCGACTGGAGAAGGACCAGAACTCGGTCGCGGTCGACGCAGCACGGGGTGTGGCCTTCGGGCTGGAGCAGGTGCAGGAGCGGATGCGCGGCCTGTACACCCTGGCGAACCAGCGGCTCGCGCTGCTCGGGTCGGAGGAGGACGACGCCGCGGTGACGGCGGTGACCGTGACGCAGGCGACGATCGACGAGGCCAGGGAGGAGATCGAGACGATCTCGTCCGGGCTCGGCGACGCGCAGGACGCCGCGGTGGCGGCGAGCCGCGAGGTGGTCCACGCCCGCGCGGAACTCGACACCCTCGACGTCGACATCGCGGAGCAGAGCGCCCTGGTGTCCGAATACGACATGCGCCTGACGGCCCTGCGGGGGACGGCCGATGCGGCCGCCTCCGCGCTGGCCGCCGTACGGGGCGCCGTGCTGCGCCAGGAGAATGCGCTGGAAGCCGCCCACACGCGCCGGCGTGAGGCCGAGGAGGCACTGGAGTCCATCGAGGTCGCCGAGGCGCCGGAGGGCACCGCCGTCGAGTTCGCCGCCGCGTATGAGAGCGCGCAGCGGGCAGCGACGGCCGCAGAGGCGGAGCGGGAGACGCTGCGCGAACGCCTGCACGCCGCGGAGCGCGAGGTCGACGCCCTCACGGCGAAGGCCGCAGCGCTGAGCAGTGCGCTGTCGATCTCGGGTGGCGCCGCGGAGATCGTCCGCGCGGGTGGCCGGGGGATCCGCGGGCTCGTGGGCGACGCCGTCCAGGTGAAGGCCGGGTACGAGGCGGCCATCGCGGCCGTGCTCGGTCCGCTTGCCGAAGGTGTCCTGGTGGAGACCACCGACGACGCCTTCGCCCTCGCCGCTGACGCCGCCGCGCAGCGCCGAGGCGTCGTGGACTTCGTGGTCGCCGAGGCGACGCAACCGGAGACGGGGCACCCGGCCGTCGCGGGCGTGACCCCCGCGGTGGAGATCGTGACCGCGCCGGACGGCGTGCTGAGTGTGTTGGCGCACGTGCTCGTCGCTGAGCATCTCGATGCCGCGCGGGTGGCCAGGGCGGCGCTCGATGCGACCGGGGACACGGCGACGACGATTGTCACGACCGAGGGCGATGTCGTGACGGCACAGACGCTCCGCACGGGGTCCGGCGGCGAGCGATCGCGCCTGGAGCTGGCGGCCGAGCGCGATGCGGCGACCGAGCGGCTGACCGAGATCCAGATCGTCGTCGACTCGCTGCGTGAGGCGCGCATCGAGGCGGATGAGACTGTCGAGAGCACCCGACGTCAGGCGAAGGATGCCTTGCGCGCGCTGCGAGAGCACGATGCCGCGCTCGCGACGCACGCGGAGCAGGTCAACCGGGTCACGGTGCGACACGAGTCCGCCGTCGCCGAGTGCGAGCGCCTCGAGGCGGGTCTCGCGCAGGCTCAGGCGGCGGTCGCGGATGCCGAGGCGAAGGCCGCGGCGGCGAAGACCGAGCTCGACGACGCGGTCGCCGCCCCTCGGCCCGTGCTCGACGCCTCGGCGCGCGACGGTCTGCTGGAGGCGCTGGAGCTCGCGAGGGAGGGCGAGGTGCGGGCGCGCCTGGAGGTCGAGACGCTGCGCGAGCGCGTGCGAGCGGCGCAGTCGCGGGTGACAGCGCTCGAACGCCAGCGCGAGCAGGAACGCGATGCGGCGGCCGAAGCTGCACGGCGGGCGGTGATCCGGCGCGCGCAACGAGAGGCGGCAGCGGGGGTCGCCGACGAGCTGCCCCGGATCCTGGACTCTCTCGACCGGTCCGTCACGGAGGCCAGGGTCGCGCTGGCGGAGGCGGAATCGGCACGCGCAGCGCAGAACCAGGAGCTGGTGGAGCTGCGGGCTCAGGAGACCTCGCTGCGCGAGCGGCTGGCCGGCCTCACGGAGAGCGTGCACGGACTGGAACTGCAGATCCACGAGAAGAAGCTGCACCTGCACAGTCTGCTCGAGCGCGTGTCGTCCGAGCTGTCCCTCGACGAAGATATTCTCATCGCGGAATATGGTCCCGATCAGCTGGTTCCCCGCGATCCGGGCGCTGAGCCCGCTGCGGACGAGCTTCTCGACGACACCGCCATCCCGTTCGATCGGCGCATCCAGCAGCGGCGTCTGGCGGAGGCCGAGCGCAAGCTCGCGCAGCTGGGGCGGGTGAACCCGCTGGCGCTGGAGGAGTTCGCGGCGCTGGAGCAGCGGCACGCGTTCCTCACCGAGCAGCTCGCCGACCTCACGCAGACGCGTCAGGATCTCCTGACGATCATCGCCGACCTGGACGAGCGCATGCAGACGATCTTCGCGAGCGCGTTCGAGGATACGAAGGAGGCGTTCGGGCAGGTCTTCCCGCTGCTGTTCCCCGGCGGCACGGGCAGCATCTCCCTCACCGATCCCGACAACATGCTCACCACGGGCATCGAGGTCTCGGTCCGGCCCGTCGGGAAGAAGATCGAGCGGCTGTCGCTGCTCTCGGGCGGGGAGCGGTCGCTGGCCGCTGTCGCCCTGCTGGTCGCGATCTTCAAGGCGCGGCCGAGCCCGTTCTACATCCTCGACGAGGTGGAGGCGGCGCTGGACGACGCGAATCTCGGCCGCCTGCTGACGGTGTTCGAGCAGCTGCGGGAGAGCTCGCAGCTGCTGGTCATCACGCACCAGAAGCGCACGATGGAGATCGCCGACGCCCTGTATGGCGTCTCCATGCGCCAGGACGGCGTCTCTGCCGTCGTGGGCCAGCGGGTGGGCGACCGCGCCGCTGCCGCCGCGAGCTGAGGCGTCTGCCCGGCCGCACCCCGTAGGCTGGGGGGATGGCAGAGAAGTCCTGGTCTCTCGGTCGCGCGCTGCGCGGCATGTTCGTCAAGCCCACGATCGACGAGACGACGTGGGACGACCTGGAGACCGCGCTGATCACCGCCGACTTCGGTCCGGACATCAGCGAGCGCATCGTCGACGAGCTGCGCGAGAAGGTCGACCGGTACCGCACGACGGACCCGAAGGATCTGCAGCGGATGCTCCGCGAGACGCTGGAGGAGCACTTCGCCAAGTTCGACACCACGCTGAAGCTGACCGAGCGTCCCGCCGTGGTCCTCGTCGTGGGTGTGAACGGGGTGGGCAAGACCACCACGATCGGGAAGTTCACGAAGTTCCTGCGCGGCTACCAGCGCAGCGTCGTCGTCGGCGCTGCCGACACGTTCCGCGCAGCGGCGGTCGACCAGCTCGCGACGTGGGCGCAGCGCGGCGGTGCCGCCATCGTCCGTCCGCAGCAGGAGGGGCAGGACCCGGCGTCCGTCGCCTTCCAGACGGTCGAGTATGCCAAGCGCGAGGGCATGGAGATCGCGATCATCGACACCGCCGGGCGTCTGCACACCAAGGGCGGGCTGATGGACGAGCTCGGCAAGATCCGCCGAGTCGTGGAGAAGCAGGCTCCGATCAGCGAGGTGCTGCTCGTGCTCGACGCCACGACGGGCCAGAACGGGGTGATGCAGGCGGAGACCTTCCTGCAGCACGCCGGGGTCACCGGGCTCGTGCTCACGAAGCTCGACGGCTCCGCCAAGGGGGGCTTCGTGCTGGCGGTCCAGGAGCGCACCGGCATCCCCGTGAAGCTGCTCGGTCAGGGTGAGGGCATCGACGACCTGACCGGTTTCACGCCGCACGTGTTCGTGCAGGCGCTGGTCGGCTGACACAGGACTACCGCACCGGGCAGCAGGCTGGTTTCATAGCGTTATGGCGATCGAACACGACTACTTCGGACTCCTGTCGTCGGGCCCCGACGGCTCGATCTTCTGGTCCGAGACCGTCGAGCTCGGCGACCAGAGCGTCACCGTCGATCTCACGGCTCCGGACCAGGACGACGTCTCCGCGGACGCCCTCGACATCGCTGCCGCGCTCATCGCCGGCCTGGAGAACGTGGATGCCACGGCGCGCCGCGGCATGCTCTCGGAGGTCGACGATCGCACCAGCGAGGTCACCGAGTACATCCTCCAGCAGCAGGAGGCGTTCGGTGACGACCTCCCCGACGTGCTTGTCGACGTCTCCGGTGATGCCGCCGTCGACATCATCCGTTCCCTGCGCCTCATGAGCATGACGATCCTCGCGGACGAGCACGGCGGCACCGAGCCGTTCGCGGTGCTGGAGTACGCGCTCGACGACAGCGCGACCGACGATGTGCTGCTGGTGAACCTGGGCTCCGACGGCAGCGTGCAGTCGGTCATGAGCACCGACTGACGCCACCCGTCGGGCAGCTCAGACGGCCTGCGCGAATCCGAGGTCGGCGCTGTCCGCGATGTGGGCGAGGTGCGCGGGGATCTCACGGCCCTTCGACACCATGGACTGCGCCCACAGGCGGCCCGCGCGGTACGAGGAGCGCACGAGGGGACCGGCGAGCACGCCGAGGAAGCCGATGCGCTCCGCCTCCTCCTTGAACTCGACGAACTCCTCGGGCTTGACCCAGCGGGCGACGGGGAGATGCCGAGGGGAGGGTCGCAGGTACTGGGTGATCGTGATGATGTCGCACCCGGCGTCGTGCAGGTCCTGGAGCGCCTGGACGACCTCCTCCGGCTCCTCGCCCATGCCGAGGATGAGGTTGGACTTCGTGATGAGCCCGGCGTCGCGGGCCTGCGTCAGCACGTTCAGCGAGCGCTCATAGCGGAACGCGGGGCGGATGCGCTTGAAGATCCGGGGCACGGTCTCCACGTTGTGGGCGAACACCTCAGGGCGGGCGTCGAAGATCTGCCCGAGGAAGGCCGGGTCGGCGTTGTGCTCGTTCGCGAGCAGCTCGACGCCGGTGTTCGGGTTGAGCTCGTGGATCTTCCGCACCGTCTCCGCGTTGAGCCAGGCCCCGGTGTCGGGGAGGTCGTCCCTGGCCACGCTCGTCACGGTGGCATAGCGCAGGTTCATCCGCGCGACGCTCTCGGCGACGCGGCGCGGCTCGTCCGTGTCGTAGTCCGCCGGCTTGCCGGTGTCGATCTGACAGAAGTCGCACCGTCGCGTGCACTGGGAGCCACCGATGAGGAACGTGGCCTCGCGGTCCTCCCAGCACTCGAAGATGTTGGGGCACCCGGCCTCCTGGCACACGGTGTGCAGGTCTTCGCTCTTCACCAGGGAGTGCAGGGCGGTGTACTCGGGACCCATCTTGGCCTTGGTCTTGATCCACTCCGGCTTGCGCTCGATCGGGGTCTCGGCGTTGCGGATCTCGAGGCGGAGGAGCTTGCGGCCCTCGGGTGCGGCGGTCATGCCGGGACTCCTGTCCGTGCGGTGTCGGTGGTGGGGGTGTCGGTGATGGTGCGGGTGCCGAGGGAGGCGGGGTCGGAGTGGGCGCTGAGGAAGGCGTCCCGGACGGCGTCGACGAGGTCGAGCGGGCCGACGATGCGACCGGAGGCCTCGCTCACGGTGGTCACGCCGGCGTCGGTGATGCCGCAGGGGATGATGTCGCGGAACGGGGCGAGCGAGTTGTCGCAGTTGATGGCGAAGCCGTGCATCGTGACGCCCTGCTGCACGCGCACGCCGATCGCGGCGACCTTGTCCTCGGAGAGGGGGCGACGGACCCAGACGCCGCTGCGCCCGTCGACCTGGTACCCGTCCACGCCGAAGGGGCGGAGCACGTCGATGAGTAGTCGCTCCAGGCGGCGGACGTGTGCCACGACATCCATGGGCTCAGGGAGCCGCACGATGGGGTAGCCGACGAGCTGACCGGGACCGTGCCAGGTGATCTTGCCCCCGCGGTCGACGTCGACCACGGGGGTGCCGTCCTGCGGGCGCTCGTGGTCCTCCGTGCGCTTGCCCGCGGTGTACACGGGCGCATGCTCGAGCAGGACGAGGGTGTCGGGCCTGGCGCCGGCGACGACGTCGGCGTGCACGCGCCGTTGCAGCTCCCAGCCGTCGAGGTAGGGCACCGGGGTCGGTGCGAATCCGGGGGTGAGGATGTCGAGCATGGATCACTCGCCTTCCGAGTAGTTGGATTGCGTCTAACAATACGCCTTCGCGTCAACGACGGCCGCTCCCGGTACCGTGAGGGGATGAACTCGTCCGGTCGTGCGGGGCGCCCGAAGGCGTCGTCGCGGGAGACGCTCGCGGAAGCGGCGTGCGAACTCTTCCTCGAGCGCGGGTACGACGCGACCTCCGTGGCCGACATCACGCAGCGCGCCGGGGTGAGCCGGTCCAGCTTCTTCAACTACTTCGCCTCGAAGAGCGACGTGCTGTGGTCGGGAGTCGACGAGCGCATCGGCGAGGCCGTCGAAGCCCTCGGCCGGCTCGGCCGATCCGCCACGGGCGGCGAGGTGCGCGGCGTCCTCCTGCACATCGTCCGCGACTTCGCGCCCGATCCGCTGGCACTCGCGCTCCGCAACGCGGACGCGATGGGGCTGCAGGACGAGCTCGTGCGGGACACCGGCCTGCGCATGGTCCGTCTGGCATCCGCCGTGGCCGGGGCCGCCCGTGTCGCCGGCATCGACGAGATCCGCGCCGACGTGGTCGGCGCGGCCTTCGCTGCGGCCGTGCTGTCCTCGCTCCGCGTCTGGGCAGAGGCCGGGGCGGGGCGCGGCACCCCGGAGGCCGTGCTGCATGACGCGCTCGGTGTGGTCGGCGACCTGCCCTGGACAGCCTGAGGTCCACGTCGGCTCTGCCGCGCTCGGGGACATGCGCCGCCCGCGCCGAGCGGCGGGCCTCCGCTCGCGTAGAATCGGGAGCACCATGGCTACCTTTGGAACCCTCTCCGACCGGCTCACCGAGACCTTCCGCAACCTGCGCACGAAGGGAAAGCTGACAGCCGCCGACGTCGACGGCACCGTTCGCGAGATCCGGCGCGCCCTGCTCGACGCCGACGTCGCCCTCGCGGTCGTCAAGGACTTCACCGCGAAGGTCCGTGAGCGCGCGCTCGGCGACGAGGTCAACAAGGCGCTGAACCCCGCGCAGCAGGTCGTGCAGATCGTCAACGAGGAGCTCGTGCAGATCCTCGGCGGCGAGCAGCGGCGCCTGCAGTTCGCCAAGACCGCGCCCACCGTCATCATGCTCGCGGGCCTCCAGGGCTCCGGAAAGACCACGTTCGCCGGCAAGCTCGCCAAGCAGCTCGAGGGGGAGGGGCACACGCCGCTCCTCGTCGCGGCCGACCTCCAGCGCCCGAACGCCGTGAACCAGCTGCAGGTGGTCGCCGAGCAGGCCGGGGCCACGGTGTACGCGCCGGAGCCGGGCAACGGTGTCGGCGACCCCGTCAAGGTCTCCCGCGACGGGGTCGAGCATGCCCGCCGCCAGCAGCACGACGTCGTCATCATCGACACCGCCGGCCGACTCGGCGTGGACGCGGAGCTCATGAAGCAGGCGGCGGACATCCGCAAGGCCGTGGACCCGGACGAGGTCCTGTTCGTGATCGACGCCATGATCGGTCAGGACGCGGTCAACACGGCGAAGGCGTTCCAGGAGGGCGTGGACTTCACCGGCGTCGTGCTGTCCAAGCTCGACGGCGACGCTCGCGGTGGTGCGGCCCTGTCGGTCGCATCGGTGACGGGCCGCCCGATCATCTTCGCCTCGACAGGCGAGCGGCTGGAGGACCTCGAGCCCTTCCACCCGGACCGCATGGCGAGCCGGATCCTCGACCTCGGTGACATCCTCACCCTCATCGAACAGGCGCAGCAGGCGTTCGACGAGGAAGAGGCGCGCAAGGTCGCCGAGAAGCTGGCGAACGAGGCCTTCACGCTGGAGGACTTCCTCGAGCAGCTCCAGCAGATGAAGAAGATGGGCTCGATGAAGAAGATGCTCGGCATGCTGCCGGGCATGGGCCAGATGAAGCAGCAGCTGGAGGACTTCGACGAACGCGAGATCGATCGCACGGAGGCCATCATCCGCTCCATGACGCCGGGGGAGCGTCGCAACCCCAAGGTGCTGAACGGCTCGCGTCGCCTGCGCATCGCACGCGGTTCCGGCATGACCGTCACCGACGTCAACCAGCTCGTGCAGCGCTTCGAGCAGGCGGCGAAGATGATGAAGACCGTCGCACGCGGCGGCACCCCGAACATCCCCGGCATGGGTCCCGTGCCCGGAATGGGCAAGCCGGGCGCCTCCTCGAAGCGGGGCAAGAAGGGAAAGGGCTCCGGCGGCGGCGGGCGTTCGCGCTCGGGCAATCCCGCCAAGCGCGCCGCGGAGAACGCGGGCCTCGCGGCCTCGACCGCACCGTCCGGATCGGGCTTCGGCCTGAGCGGCGGGACGGCAGCGCCGACCGAGGCGGACCTGGCGGAGATCCAGAAGCTCTTCGGCAAGAGCTGAGCCCGTTCACCGCCGTGCGGTGGGCATCGGCGGCGCTTCGGCGATGACGGGGGAGGGCGCTGCCGCGCGCGGACGGGCGGTGAGCTGCCCGAGCACCAGGGCGCCGAGGGCGAGCGCGAGACCGAGAGCCTGGATCGGCGTGAAGCTCTCTCCGAGCACGAGCACGCCCAGGACCGTGGCGACGAGGGGCGACAGCAGGGCGAGCAGTCCCGGCGCGATCACGGGCAGCTGCTGGATCCCGCGGAACCAGAGCGTGTAGGCGATGATCCCGCCGACCGTGCCCAGCCAGAGGTAGCCGAGCGCAGCGCCACCGTCGATCGTGGCGGGCACGCCCTCCACGGCGAGTGTCACCGGCAGCAGCAGGAGCCCGCCGGCGCTGAGCTGCCATCCCGCGTACACGACGGGTCCCACGCCCTGGGGTCGGCCCCAGCGCTTGGTGAGGATCATCCCGAGCCCGGTGGCGCTCACACCGCCGAGGGCTGCCAGGACGCCCCAGAGGTCGAGCTGCGCCGCGGGGCCGAGCACGACGAGCGCCACCCCGCCCGCGCCGACCACCGCGGCGGCGGCGCTCACCGCTCTGATCCGCTCATGGAGGACCAGGGCGCCGAGGGCGAGCACGATCAGCGGCTGAGCGCCGGCGACGGCGGCTGCGACGCCCCCGGGCAGACGCTCGGCGGCGAGGAAGAGCAGCGGGAAGAACGCGCCGATGTTGAGCGCGCCCAGGACGAACATCTTCGGCCACCACGTGCCGTGCGGAAGACGCCGCGTGAGGAGGACGGCCAGCAGCCCCGCGGGCAGAGAGCGAAGCAGTCCGGCGAACAGCGGGTGCCCCGGGGGCAGCAGCTCCGTGGTGACGAGATAGGTCGTCCCCCAGGACAGGGGAGCGAGGGCTGTCACGAGCACGATCGTCAGTCTGTTCATGGTTCCAGGGTGCGCCCGGCGAGACCATGAGTCCAACGCACGGTTGTCATGCCACCGATGAGCAACGATCATGGAGAGGTGGAACTCCAGCAGCTGAGGTATGTCGTCGAGGTCGCTGAGACGGCGAGCTTCACTCGCGCGGCCGAGCGCTGCTTCGTGACCCAGTCCGCGCTCAGCCATCAGATCGCGGCGCTCGAGCGCGAGATCGGTCAGCGGTTGTTCGCGCGGACGAGCCGTCGTGTCCGTCTGACCGAGGCCGGCGAGGCGTTCCTCACCCACGCGAGAGTCGCGGTGCGTGCCGCAGAACTCGCGAAGGAGGAGGCCGCGGCCACGGTCGGCGAGGTCACGGGCACCCTGCGCCTCGGGGTCATCCCCACCGTCACGGCCGTCGCCGTGCCCGCGCTGCTGCAGTCCTTCCGGCGCGCCCACCCGTCCACGCGCGTCGAGCTCCGGGGCGGCAACAGCGACGAGCTCATGGCGGCTCTCCGCGGCGACGAGCTCGACGTGGCGCTGCTCGGACTGCGCGACGGGGTCGAGCCGGGCGGCGTCTCCTCCCGGGTGCTACTGCATCAGCGCCTGGTGGCGGTCCTGCCGCGGGACCATGAGCTCGCCGGGCGGCGGCGGCTCAGGCTGAGAGATCTCGCCGATCGGACATTCGCCGACTTCCCCGCGGGGACCTCGGGGCGTGCGCAGAGCGATGCGGCCTTCGCGGCCGCCGGCGTGGACAGGGATGTGGCGTTCGAGGCCGATTCCGCGGCGCTGCTGCTCGAGCTCGTGGCCGCGGGGCTCGCGGTGACGCTGCTGGCGCCTGGCGTGGTCCGCGGCTGGCGCGGGGACGGGCTGGTGACGATCGCGGTGGCCGACGGACCGGCGCGGACCGAGTACGTCGCGTGGGATCCGGTGGCACCGCGGAGCGTGGCGCGCGCGTTCCTGGCCGTGCTCGACGCCGGCTCTCGCGCAGACGACGAAGCGGGCCCGGAGGAGACCTCCGGACCCGCTCGCCGATGATTCGGACTACTTCACATCCTCGTCGACCCAGTCCATCGACTTGGTGACGGCCTTGCGCCACAGGCGCAGCTGACGCTCGCGCTCCGCATCGTCCATCGACGGCTCCCAGCGACGGTCCTCCTGCCAGTTGGCGGACAGATCGTCGAGACCGCTCCAGAAGCCGACGGCGAGGCCGGCGGCATACGCGGCACCGAGAGCGGTGGTCTCCGCGACGACCGGCCGCACGACAGGAACACCGAGCACATCGGCCTGGAACTGCATGAGCGCATCGTTCGCGACCATGCCGCCGTCCACCTTGAGCTCGCTCAGGTCGACACCGGCATCGGCGTTCACCGCGTCGAGCACGTCACGCGTCTGGAAGGCCACGGCCTCCAGGGCAGCGCGCGCGATGTGGTTCTTGTTCGCGTAGCGGGTGAGGCCGACGATCGCACCGCGGGCGTCCGGACGCCAGTACGGGGCGAACAGACCGGAGAACGCGGGGACGATGTACACGCCGCCGTTGTCCTCGACCTGCTCGGCGAGCTTCTCCACCTCGGGGGCCGAGGAGATGATGCCGAGCTGGTCGCGCAGCCACTGGATGAGCGAACCGGTCACGGCGATCGAGCCCTCGAGCGCGTAGTGGGTCGGCTGGTCGCCCAGCTTGTAGCCCACCGTGGTCAGCAGCCCGTTCTTCGAGTGGACGACCTCTTCGCCCGTGTTGAAGATCAGGAAGCAGCCCGTGCCGTAGGTGTTCTTGCTCTCGCCCTTCTGGAAGGCCGCCTGCCCGAAGGTCGCCGCCTGCTGGTCGCCGAGGATGCCGGCGATCGGCGTCTCCCGCAGCAGCGAGGAGCTCTCGGCCGTGCCGTACACCTCGGAGGAGGAGCGGATCTCGGGCATCATCGAGCGCGGCACGCCGAACACCTCGAGGATGTCGTCGCGCCACTCGAGCGTCTCCAGATCCATGAAGAGCGTCCGCGACGCATTGGTGACGTCGGTGGCGTGCACACCGCCGTCGACACCGCCGGTCAGGTTCCACAGCACCCAGCAGTCGGTGGTGCCGAAGAGCAGGTCTCCGGCCTCCGCCTTCTCCTTCGCGCCCTCGACGTTCTCCAGGATCCACGCGATCTTGGTGCCGGAGAAGTAGGTCGCGAGCGGGAGGCCGACGATCGGCTTGAACCGCTCGACGCCGCCGTCGGCCGCGAGGCGGTCGACGATCTCCTGCGTGCGCGTGTCCTGCCAGACGATCGCGTTGTAGACCGGCTTGCCGGTGGTCTTGTCCCAGACGACGGCGGTCTCGCGCTGGTTGGTGATGCCGACGGCCGCGATGTCGTGACGCGTCAGGTCGGCGCGGCCGAGGGCCAGACCGATGACCTCCTGCACGTTGCGCCAGATCTCTGCCGCGTCGTGCTCGACCCAGCCGGCCTTCGGAAGGATCTGCTCGTGCTCCTTCTGACCGGTGGCGACGATGCTGCCCTTCTTGTCGAAGATGATCGCGCGGCTCGACGTCGTTCCCTGGTCGATCGCGATGATGTAGTCAGCCATGTGTTCTCCTTTGAATTGCCCTGCGGATGAGAGGTCAGCCGGCGAGACCCAGCAGGGCCGGGGCGGCGAGGGCGGCGATCACACCACCGATGAGCGGGCCGACGACGGGGACCCACGAGTAGGACCAGTCGCTGGAACCCTTGCCCTTGATGGGCAGGATGGCGTGGGCGATGCGCGGGCCGAGGTCACGCGCCGGGTTGATCGCGTAGCCGGTCGGACCACCGAGCGACGCACCGATCGCGACCACGAGCAGTGCCACGGGCAGCGCGGTGAGCGGGCCGAGGCCGCCGGGCGTGCCGATCTCGATGTCACCGTAGTCCGCGAACGCGAAGATCACGAACACGAGGACGAAGGTGCCGATGACCTCGGTGACCAGGTTCCAGCCGTACGAGCGGATCGCGGGACCGGTCGAGAAGACGCCGAGCTTGTTGGCGGCCTCCGGCTCCTCGTCGAAGTGCTGCTTGTACGCGAGCCATACGACGATCGCACCGAGGATGGCGCCGACGAGCTCGGCGGCGGTGGCGGTGAGGAACATCGCGATCGAGATCTTGCCGGCGACGAAGAGGCCGATGCCGACGGCGGGGTTCAGGATGGCGCCCGAGTAGGCGGAGACGAGGACACCGGCGAACACCGCGAGACCCCATCCCCAGTTGACCATCAGGAAGCCGCCGCCGAAGCCCTTGTTCTTCGCCAGGGCGACGTTCGCGACGACACCGCAGCCGAGCAGCACCAGCATGGCCGTGCCGACGAGCTCGGACAGGAAGTAAAGACCGAGATTGACGTCAGTCATGTCTTCATTGACCTTTCTTGCGGGTCGGAGCCCCTCTGCCCCGACCCCTTATGGGGGTTGCACCGCGAGGAGGGCGGTGGTCGGAGTCCCGTCAGCCGCGGGCGCGGGACGGGAGGTGGAGTCCGTGTCGTTCGTTGAGGAGGAGGCGCGTCTGCTCGACCTCGGCATCGTGCCGCTCGCGGTCCCAGCCCAGCATCGGGGCCAGCGCGTCTGCGATCTCGTCGAGGACGGCGGCGTCAGCGCCACCGGTGAACGCGATGCTGGTGCGTCGCAGGATCACGTCCTCCAGGCGCGCGACCATCTCGTTCTGCACCATCCACTCCAGCTCGCGCGTAGAGAGGTCGCCGCCGGCGAGCGGCTCGTCCGTGCCCTGCTCGACGTGCGCCCAGACCTCGGCCGCTCGCGTGCCGTAGCGCGCCAGGAGCTGCTCGGAGCGTCCTCCGGCGCCCGGGAGGTTCTCCTGGATCCAGATGCGCTTGGCCTTCTCGGTGCGCGGGAAGCCGCGGCCGCCGCCGATCGCGCGACCCGCCGTGGAGACGGTGCGGGTGCGACCGAGGAGGCCCAGCACGGTGTCGGAGAGGGACTCGCCGAGCGCGCGGAACGTGGTCCACTTGCCGCCGACCAGGCTCACCAGCGGTACGGCACCCTGACGGTCGACCTCGACGCGGTAGTCGCGCGACACGAAGCCGGGGGCCGTGTCCTCGTGACGGGGGAGCGGGCGGATGCCGGAGAAGTTGTACACGATCTGCTCGCGCGTGACGGCGATGGTCGGGAACACGTGGTGGATGAGATCGAAGAAGTAGTCGATCTCCTCCTCGGTGCACACGGGGATCTCCCGCGGGTCGGCGTCGATGTCGGTCGTGCCGACCAGGACGCGGCCCTTGAGCGGGTAGATGAGCACGATGCGCCCGTCGGAGTGCTCGAAGAAGATCTCGCGGCCGCGCGTGGCCTCGAGCAGCTCCGGGTGGTCGAGCACGATGTGCGAGCCCTTGGTGCCGCCCATGAAGCGGCTGTCGAGGCCCAGCGAGTCGTTGGTGAGGTCGGTCCACGGACCGGACGCGTTGACGACCACATCGGCGGTGACGGCGAATTCGGTGCCGCTCTCGCGGTCACGCAGCAGCACCTTCTCGCCGTCGCGGCCGACCGCTTCGACGTAGTTCAGCGCCACCGCGCCGGGGTGGGCGGCACGGCCGTCCTGCAGCACGTCGAGCGCGAGCCGCTCGGGATCGTGCATCGAGGCGTCGTAGTAGGTCGCGGTGTACTTGATGTCGGGGTCGAGCGAGGGAAGCTCGGCGAGCGACTTCTTGCGGCCCAGGAAGCGGTGACGCGGCACCGAGCCGCCGTCTCGGGAGAACGTGTCGTAGATCGTCAGGCCGACCTTGATGAGGAACGCGCCGCGCTCCTTCGGCTTGCCGCTCTTGTGCGTGAGGAAGCGCAGGGGAGCGGAGAGGATGCCCGAGAACGTGGAGTAGATCGGGATCGTCGTCTGCAGGGGCTTGACGTAGTGGGGCGCGATCTTGAGCAAGCCGTTGCGCTCCTCGACGGACTCGCGGACGAGTCGGAACTCGCCGTTCTCCAAGTAGCGGATGCCGCCGTGGATCATGTGGCTCGAGGCGGCGGAGGCGCCAGAGGCGAAGTCCCCGCGCTCCACGAGGACGACGTCGACGCCCTGCAGCGCGAGGTCGCGGAACGTCGAGATGCCGTTGATCCCGCCGCCGATCACGAGGACGCTGGTGCGTCCGGATTCCCGGACTGCACGGACCTCGGCGCGCTCCGGTGACGTGTGTGTGGAATCGATCATCGTCGACCCTGCCTTCCTTGCTTGCCCCCAGCATCGACCCCGCTGACGCCCGCGCGCAAGTCCACTGCACATATGTGCAAGGATCGATGGCGAGGAGGAAGAGATGGCAGGTCCCAGCGCGCAATCCCGCGACAGCAAGCTGATCGCGGCGCTCACCGCCGCACAGCTCTACTACATGCAGGACAAGACCATGGAGGTCATCGCGAAGGAGCTCGGCACCTCGCGTTCCTCGGTCTCCCGCCTGCTCAGCTTCGCCAGGGAGAGCGGACTCGTCGACATCCGGATCAACTCGCCGCTGGAGCGCCTGGGGATGCTCGAGCAGCGCATCCGCGACCAGTACCGGGTCGTCGCCCACGTCGTGCCCATGGCGGAGATCGTCAGCGAGGTCGAGCGGCTCGAGCGCGTGGCTCTCACGGCCGGGCGGCTCCTGTCGCAGTTCGTCGACTCGAACATGATCGTCGGGGTCGCGTGGGGGTCGACGATCAGCGCGGTGAGCCGGGGACTCACGCAGAAGGAGACGCACAACACGACCTTCGTGCAGCTCAACGGCGCCGGCAACACCCAGACCAGCGGTGTGGAGTACTCCAGTGACATCCTGCAGCGGTTCGGCAGCGCCTTCGGTGCACAGGTGCAGCAGTTCCCTGTCCCGGCCTTCTTCGACGACCCCGCCACGCGGGAGGCGATGTGGCGCGAGCGCAGCACCCGGCGCGTGCTGGACCTGCAGGCCAAGATGGACATCGCCGTGTTCAGCCTCGGCTCACCTGCCGCGGAGGTGCCGAGTCGCGTCTACGTCGGCGGGTATCTGGGCAGAGAGGACTACCGCAGCCTTCGCGAGGACCACGCGATCGGCGACGTGGCGACCGTGTTCTTCCGGGCGGACGGCTCCTGGCGTGACATCCGGGTCAACGCGCGGGCCACCGGCCCCGGGCTCGACCGCCTGCGCCGGGTCCCGCGACGGGTGTGCGTCGTCTCGGGCGTGCCCAAGCTCGCGAGCCTGCGCGCAGCGATCGCGGCTGAGCTCATCACCGACGTCGTCCTGGATGAGGGACTCGCCAGGCGGCTCGTCGAGGAGTAGGAGCGGCCGGCGCGCTCACTCGCCTTCGATGGAGGACTCGGGCCCGGTGCGGAACTCTCGGATCAGGTGCTGCACGACCGCCCGGAGATCCCCGTCGGTCGCGTCCGCCACCGCGAGCTGTCGCGCGTAGCTGGCGCCGCCGTCCAGGATCGACCCGATGCTGGCGAACTCGCGGCCGCAACCGAGCTCGACCGCCACCGGCGCCAGCTCCTCCAGCTTCTCGGTCAGATGCTCGCGCACGGGACGCTGCGTGCCGATCGTGTCGACGATCACGCGCGCGTCCAGGCCGTAGCGGGCGGCGCGCCACTTGTTCTCGCGGTGGTACCACGCGGGGAGATCCGGCAGCGCCGCTCCCTCGTCCAACAGCCGCGAGAAGTGCTCCACCAGTACCTGCACGAGGGCGGCGACCGCGGCCATCTCCGACAGCGTGGAGAGGCCGTCGCACGCGCGCACCTCGATCGTGCCCCATCGCGGCGCCGGGCGGATGTCCCACCGCACCTCGGTCGCGTCCGCCATGACCCCCGTGCGCACCATGTCGTCGAGGTACCGCTCGAACTCGGACCAGTCGCGCAGCGGCCAGGGGAGGCCGGCGGTCGGAAGCTGCTGGAACACCAGGGCGCGGTTGGACGCGTACCCCGTGCGCTCTCCCGCCCAGAACGGGCTCGACGCCGACAGGGCCTGCAGGTGCGGGAGGTACGCCGACAGCGCGTTGATGATGGGGAACACCTTGCGCTGCTCGTCCACGCCCACGTGCACGTGGATGCCCCAGATCATCATGTTGCGGCCCCACCACTGCGTGCGCTCGATGAGCGTGTGGTAGCGCGTCTTGTCCGTCACGCTCTGGTCGTACCACTGCGCGAAGGGGTGGCTCCCCGCGGACAGCAGCTCGATGCCTGCGGGATCGGTCGCGGTGCGGACGGCGGCGATCGCATTGGCGATGTCATCGACGGCATGGGCGACCGAGTCGCCGATGCCGCTCGTCACCTCGATCGTGTTGGTGAGCAGCTCGCCGGTGACCGTGTGCCGCTCGTCCTCGCTCTCCGCCTCCAGGGCCGCCAGCAGCTCGGGGGCGCGGCCGACGAGATCACCGGTGTCGGGATCGGCGAGCATGATCTCCCATTCGAGACCGACGGTGGAGCGGGCCGAAGCGGCGAAGTCGAGCTGCACGTCGACAGTCTGACACGGTGCCGGGGTCCGACCGCAACGCCGTGTCGCCGGGTTTCGCGCCGAGCGCGCGATCTGGCAGAATGGAGGGTCGGACGACGTGCTCGACCCTCTATCCAGCACCCGTCCTCCTCATTTGAGCTTCCGCCGGGTGTGCACCCCACGCTCCAGGCGACCGGTTCGTTTCCTTCCACACCATTCAGGAGAATCGTGGCTGTCAAGATTCGTCTCAAGCGCCTGGGCAAGATCCGCGCGCCTTACTACCGCATCGTCGTCGCCGACTCGCGCACCAAGCGCGACGGTCGCGTGATCGAGGAGATCGGCAAGTACCACCCGACCGAGGAGCCCTCGTTCATCGAGGTCGACTCCGAGCGCGCCCAGTACTGGCTGTCCGTCGGCGCCCAGCCGACCGAGCAGGTCACCGCCATCCTCAAGATCACGGGCGACTGGGGCATCTTCAAGGGCGACAAGGACGCGAAGTCCACCCTCAAGGTCGCCGGCGAGAAGACCGCCTTCGAGGCGGACTCCTCGAAGAAGTCGGTCATCAAGCCCAAGGCGGAGAAGAAGGAGGAGGCTCCCGCAGAGGAGGCTCCCGCCGCCGAGGCCGACGCGGAGGCCTCTGAGGCTCCCGCCGCCGACGCCGAGTAATCCGTCGTGCTCGCCGCCGCGCTCGAACACATCGTCAAGGGGATCGTCGATCACCCGGAGGATGTGCGCATCCACGAAACCACGTCGCCGCGAGGCGACCTGCTCGAGGTGCGCGTGCACCCCGACGACCGTGGACGCGTGATCGGGCGCGGCGGCCGCACCGCGAAGGCCCTTCGCACTCTCGTCAGCGCTCTCGCTGACGGGCGTCGGGTCCGCGTCGACGTCGCGGACGACTGACGTGGTGCCGAACGACCGCATCCAGGGCAAGAACCAGCTGCGCGTGGGGCGCCTCGTGAAGGCGCACGGCCTGAAGGGCGCGCTGAAGCTGGAGCTCTACACAGACAACCCCGAGGGCCGATTCACCCCCGGTGCCGTGTTCACGTTGCAGGTGCCCGAGGCATCTCCGTGGCACGGCAAGGAGATCACCGTTCGCGAGTACCGCGTCATGAACGGCAACTCCGTGGTGTTCTTCGAAGACGTGGACGACCGCACCGCTGCCGAGAGCCTGGTCCGGGCGATCCTCTGGATGGATCAGGACGAGGACGAGGTCGAGGAGAACGCCTGGTTCGACCACCAGCTGGTCGGGCTCGACGTGGTGCGCGACGACGCGGTCGTCGGTCGCGTCGTCCGTGTCGATCACTTCCCGGCGCAGGACCTGCTCATCGTCAAGGCGGGGGAGCAGGAGGTCATGGTCCCCTTCGTGGAGGCGATCGTGCCGACGGTCGACGTTCCCGGCGGGCGCGTGATCGTGACGCCGCCGCCCGGGCTGTTCGAGGAACTGCCGGACGGGACGGATGACACCGAAGGCTCCGCTGACACCGAGGGCTCCGCTGACACCGACGACACCGACGCACGCTGAGGCGGCACCGGTGCGCATTGACGTCGTCTCGATCTTCCCGTCGTACTTCGACGGTCTGACGCTGTCCCTTCTCGGCAAGGCACAGAGCGCCGGCATCCTCGACCTCCGTGTGCACGATCTGCGTGAATGGACGCACGACCGTCACCGCACCGTCGACGACACCCCGTACGGCGGTGGCGCCGGCATGGTCATGAAACCGGAACCCTGGGCGCTCGCGCTCGACGAGCTCGTGGGAACAACCACGAGCGAGGAATCCGCGCGACCGACCATCATCTTCCCTTCGCCGGCCGGTGAGGTCTTCAGCCAGGCCACGGCGCGCGAACTGTCCACGCGCGAGCACCTGGTGTTCGGATGCGGGCGCTACGAGGGCATCGACGAGCGCGTCTTCGAGTACGCGAGCACGCTCGGCGAGGTCCGGCTCATCAGCCTCGGAGACTACGTGCTGAACGGGGGAGAGGTCGCCACGATGGCGATGGTCGAGGCGATCGGCCGGCTGATCCCCGGTGTGGTCGGGAATCCGGACAGCCTCGTCGAGGAATCGCACGAGGACGGCCTGCTCGAATACCCCTCGTACACGAAGCCCGCCGTCTGGCGCGAGCGCCCGGTGCCGGACGTCCTTCTCAGCGGCAACCACGGCGCGATCGCCGCCTGGCGCCGGGAGCAGCAGTGGGAGCGCACGAGGCGACGCCGGCCCGACCTCCTGCCGGACGGCTCCGAGGAGCTCTAGCGGCTCAGAGCATCCGCTCCGCGCCGCCGACGATCTCCAGGACCGTCCCGTGCGGATGACGCAGTGCGAGGGCGTGCTCCGCGTTCAGGCCGCGCAACTCCGCGCGCAGCATCCGGCCGATCATCTCGTGGGTCACCAGCACGGGCACGCCGTTCGACTGCCAACCGCACGCGCTGAGCGCCGTGCGCGCACGGCTGCGAGCCTGGGCGTAGCTCTCCCCGCCGGGGAAGGCCCAGCCGTAGCGGTTCTCGGCCCGCTCACGTCGCGCGGACGGGTAACGCTCGTCCACCTCGTCCCAGGTGAGTCCGGCCAGCACCCCGTGGTGCACGTCCGCGAGCTCCGGGATCTCCACGACGGTCGCTCCGAGCCGGTCGGCGATGATTTCCGCGGTCGTCCGGGCGCGACCGCGCGGGCTCGTGCACACCGTCTCGATCGGCTCGGCGGCGAGCCGTCGCGCCACGCTCTCGGCCTGTGCCCGGCCGTCCGCGGTCAGGGGCGAGTCGAGCTGCCCCTGCAGACGGTGCTCCGTGTTCCACAGGGTCTGCCCGTGCCTGACCAGGAAGACGCGCTCCGGCACATGACGGTCCTGCGGGATCATGCCCCCAGGATCGCACAGCACGACGACGCCGTCTCGGGCTGTTAGCGTCGAGGCATGGTCGAGGAAGCACTGGCTCGTTCGTTCGACGGCATCGGGGAGGAGTACGACCGCTTCCGCCCTGGCTTCCCCCGCCAGGCGGCGGACGCCGTCCTTCCCGAATCGGTCGGAGCCGTGCTCGACCTCGGCGCCGGTACGGGGAAGTTCACCGAGCTTCTGATCGACCGCGCGGCGCGCGTGATCGCCGTGGAGCCCTCCGCGATGATGCGCGAGGTCCTTCGACGCAAGCTTCCTGAAGTCGACGGTGCACCCGGGACCGCGGAGGACATTCCGCTGGAGTCGTCATCCGTCGACGCCGTCTGCGTCGCGCAGGCCTTCCACTGGTTCGACCGCGATGCGGCGTCTGCGGAGATCGCTCGCGTGCTGGTCTCCGGCGGCACGCTCGGTCTGATCTGGAACCGTGCTGACCCGGCGTGTGCATGGGATCTCGCGTGCCACCGCATCGCCCATCCCGCCGTGGCGGATGTCGACGACACGGCGGCATCCGCCGACGAGCTCCCCGGTTTCGAGCTCGTGGCACACACGGAGGTGCGCTGGACGGAGCAGATCACGCGGGCGGACTATCTGCGCCGGTGGGGCACGGTCAGCAGCTTCCTCGTCGCGCCTGCGGAGGAGCGCGCTGCCCTGTTCGCAGCCCTGGAAGCTGTGCTGGATGGGGCCGAGGAGACCCGTGATCGCGAGGTGCTCGACCTTCCGCACCTCACCGACGTGTACCGGTACCGCCGCGCATGAGGATCTGGTCCCTGCACCCGCGTCTGCTCGATCGCCAGGGGCTCGTGGCGTGCTGGCGCGAGGCTCTGCTGGCACAGGCCGTGCTCGCCGGGGCCACGAAGGGGTACCTGCGACACCCTCAGTTGGAGCGGTTCCGCGCGGTGCCGGAGCCGGAGGCGACGATCGGCGCCTATCTCGAAGCCGTGGCTCAGGAGGCCGACGACAGGGGGTACCGCTTCGATCGCACGCGGATCCGCCAGCAGGGTCGAACGGTGCCGGGGATGGAGGTGACCACCGGCCAGCTCTCCTACGAGTGGGATCACCTGCGCGCGAAGCTCGCGGTGCGGAGCCCGGAGTTCCTGACCCGAGTCGTGGGCATCCGGATCCCGCCGCCGCATCCCCTCTTCGCCGTCGTCGAGGGCGGCGTGGCGTCGTGGGAGCGCGCGAGCGAGCTCCGCGAGGTCAGCTGACGCCCAGGAACGACCGGTCGGTCAGGATCAGGGGCCCGTCCTCGGTGATGGCGATGGTGTGCTCCGAGTGCGCGCCGCGGGAGCCGTCGACGCTGCGCAGCGTCCAGCCGTCCGGATCGGTCACGAGCTCGTCGGTCGTGGCGAGGAACCACGGCTCGAGCGCGAGGACGAGTCCCGCGCGCAGAGGGAAGCCGCGCCCCGCGCGTCCGTCGTTCGCGACGTGCGGGTCGCCGTGCATGGTGCGGCCGACGCCGTGGCCGCCGAAGTCGGTGTTGATGGAGTAGCCCTCACCGTGAGCGACAGCCGCGATCGCCGCGGAGATGTCGCCGATGCGGTTGCCGACCACCGCAGTTTCGATCGCCGCGGTGAGCGCGCGCTCGGTGGTGTCGATCAGGCGGAGGTCCTCGTCCCGCGGGGTGCCGACCACGAAGGAGACGGCGGAGTCGGCGACCCATCCGTCGACCGACACCGCGAAGTCGAGCGTCACGAGGTCGCCGTCGCGAAGGGTGTAGTCGTGCGGGAGGCCGTGCAGCACCGCGTCGTTGACCGACGTGCAGATGACCTTCCCGAAGGGGCTCGCGCCGAAGGACGGGTGGTAGTCGATGTAGCACGACTCGGCGCCGGCCTTGCGGATCATGTCGTGGGCCCGCCGATCGATCGTCAGCAGGTTGGTGCCCACCTTGGTCTCGTCGCGCAGCGTCGCCAGGGTCTCGGCGACGAACCGTCCTGCCGCGCGCATCTCGTCGATCTCGGCAGGGGTGCGCAGTTCGATCATGGGTGTCCTCTCGTCCCTTCCATTCTCCCTGATGCGCGCGGGGTCGGGAGCCGCGCGCTGTGAGCGAACACCGACCAGCGCGTGGTCGGTGAGACGTACGATTTCAGCATGTGGTTGCGACAGGCCTTCTTCCGCTGGCTTCTGCCGGCCGCGTTCGTCCTGCCGCTGTGGCTGCTCGTCGGCTGGGGTGTGTTCCAGGGCGGGTGGGCAATCCTCTGGGTGCTGCTCATCGCGATGCCGTCCGTCTTCCTCGGCCAGCTGCTTCTCACCCTGCTCACCCGATCGCGACCCTCCGTCCGCGCCGAGCGCGCCGTGTCGTGGTGGGACGTCGCCGGCTTCGGGCTCTGGCACGGCCTCACCATCGCCGTCGGCTTCTTCATCGACGGGGCGTTCGGCTGGCTGCTGGCGGCGGCGATCGTCGTCGGGATCGCACTGGTGTGGCTGCAGCTCTGGCAGCTCTGGAACGAGGCGCGAGGCAGCGGAGCCCGCATCCGCGAGACGATCGCCTGGTCGACCATCCCGGCACCGGGGGAGCAGCCGCCTCGTGCCGAGGTCCATGAGGTCATCGTCGTGAGGGAGACCGACGGCAGGGACTGATCGCTCGTTTTGGCGGCGACCCCCATCCGTGGCAGAATGAATCCTTGTGCCGTGACCGGCTCTGCCTCAGGGGAGCCCGCGGACGCATCAGCGCCGTTCGGCACACACCCGTTCTTGTTCCTTCCGAAATCATGCATCCGACCTGTGGCGAGTGCAGAGAGAGACGATCATGCAGATCCTCGACGCCGTCGACGCGGCTTCGCTCCGTTCCGACATCCCCGAGTTCTTCCCCGGTGACACCGTCAAGGTGCACGTGAACATCACCGAGGGCAACCGCTCCCGTATCCAGGTTTTCCAGGGTGTCGTCATCGGCCGCCAGGGCGACAGCGTGCGCGAGACCTTCACGGTCCGCAAGATCAGCTTCCAGGTGGGCGTCGAGCGCACCTTCCCCGTGCACTCCCCGGTGATCGACCACATCGAGGTCGTCACCCGAGGTGACGTGCGCCGCGCGAAGCTCTACTACCTGCGCGAGCTCCGCGGCAAGAAGGCGAAGATCAAGGAGAAGCGCGACAAGTAAGTCGCAGTCGCTCCACAGCACCCCGGGACACGATGTCCCGGGGTGCTTTCGTTCCCCCCGCGGTGTGCGACCCTTGTAACGGCCGTGCGAACGCGGTGCACCACTCGAGAAGGAACCAGATGACTGACTCCCCGTCCGCACGCCCGACGAGACGGCGCCGCGGGTTCCTGGTCTTCCTTCGAGACGTGCTGGTCATTGTTCTGATCGCCGCACTCGTGTCCTTCGTCATCAAGACGTTCGTGGTGAGGTCGTTCTACATCCCGTCCGCGTCGATGGAGCGGACTCTGCTCATCAATGACCGCATCCTCGTGGACGAGCTGACTCCGCGGTGGACGGGATACGAGCGCGGCGACGTGGTGGTGTTCAAGGATCCGGGCGGTTGGCTCGAAGCCGTGCCGCAGACGCCCGCGCAGCCGCCGCTCATCCAGGCGGTCGACTGGGTGCTGAACTTCGTCGGCATCTCGGCGACCGACTCCCAGGACCACCTGGTGAAGCGCGTGATCGGTGTCGCCGGCGACCATGTGGTGTGCTGCAACGCACTCGGACAGATCACGATCAACGGCTCGCCGGTCGACGAGTCGAGCTACCTGAACCTCCCGGAGGGCGACACCGCGGCGTCGAATGAGCCGTTCGACGTCGTCGTGCCCGAGGACTCGGTGTGGCTCCTCGGCGACAACCGCGATCGCTCGCGGGATTCCCGTGCGCATCAGGAGCTCCCCAGCGGCGGCTTCGTCCCGCTCGGCAACATCGTCGGCAAGGCCTTCCTCACGACCTGGCCGCTGGATCGCCTGGGCACGATCGATGGCCACCACGAGATCTTCAACGGCGTCCCGGACCCCGAATGACCGTCATCACGCCCCGCCTCACCCTGGAGCGCCGCCTCCTGGGGGAGTGCGACCTGATCATCGCGCTGGACGAGGTGGGGAGGGGCGCCCTCGCCGGCCCGGTCGCCGTCGGCGCCGCGGTCATGGATGCCAAGGGCGCCAGACGCCGTGTGCCGGAGGGGCTTCGCGACTCGAAGCTCGTGTCCGAGAAGAGGCGTCCGGAGGTGGCGGCGCGCGCCGCCGCGTGGGTACAGGCCTCCGCCGTGGGCTGGGCCACGTCTCAGGAGATCGACGAGGTGGGCATCATGCGGGCGCTCGGCCTCGCCGCGTCGCGGGCCGTGCAGGCCGTGGTGGACCAGGGCGCCGTCGTGGAGCAGGCTCTCGTGCTGCTCGATGGCAATCACGACTACGTCTCCCGCGTGCACCCGGTGCCGTTGCGCGTCCAGCCGGTCATCAAGGCGGACCGCGACTGCGCCTCGGTCTCCGCGGCGTCGGTGATCGCGAAGGTCGCTCGTGACACGTTGATGACCGACCTCCATGAGCAGCACCGCGACTACCAGTGGGACAGGAACAAGGGCTACGCGAGCCCCGAGCATCGAGAAGCCATCCGTGCACTCGGCCTGTCGCCGTTCCACCGTTCGTCGTGGGCCATCGCCGACGCGCCGACCCTGTTCTGACCCAGGCGGCGGATGCCGCGACCTGGCGCCGCCGACCCTAGGATGGACTCATCATGGATGAGGAAGCCTTCGACGACTACGACCGCGAACTCGAGCTCGCGCTGTTCCGCGAGTACCGCGACGTGGTCTCGCAGTTCCAGTACGTGGTCGAGACCGAGCGTCGGTTCTACCTCGCCAACGAGGTCAACGTCGTCCGTCGGGACACCGAGCACGACTTCTACTTCGAGATCTCGATGAGCGATGTGTGGGTGTGGGACATCTACCGCGCTGACCGCTTCGTGAAGGCGGTGCGCGTGCTCACCTTCAAGGACGTCAACGTCGAGGAGCTCCAGCGCCGCGAGTTCGAGCTGCCGCAGGAGCTGTCGCTCGACGGCGAGTGACCGCGTCCCCGCCGGCGACCGCGGCGCGGATTTCTGCCCGTTCGCTCGTCCTGCACAGGGCGTGGATGCGCTGACCTCCTCCGAAGAGCCGTACATCCGCCGTCTGGACAGCTGGAAACGTCCGGAGGCTGGGCGATCCTCGGCAGATGGCAGCCAAGGATCAGCTCGGGAGAGCAGGAGAGCAGCGTGCGGCGGACTACCTCACGCAGCGCGGGTACATCGTCGTGGACCGGAACTGGAGATGTCCGCAGGGCGAGATCGACATCGTCGCGATTCGACAGGACCGCCTCTCGATCGTCGAGGTGAAGACGCGGCGGTCGGCGGCGTTCGGCCACCCGTTCGAGGCGATCGACGAGAGGAAGCGACGCCGGCTGTGGCAGCTCGCGTACGCCTGGCGAGCCGCGCATCCTGAGGTCGCGAACGGGCGAGCGATACGCCTGGAGGCCGTCGGCGTCGTGGGCGCCGAGGCGCGCACAGCCAGCGTGGAGCACCTCGAGGACATCGCGTGAGCACGGCGCGGACCTGGGCGGTCGCCCTCACCGGTCCCCAGGGGCATCTCGTGGAGGTCGAGGCGGACCTCTCGAATCAGACACCTGAGTTCCGGATCATCGGGCTGCCGGACAAGTCGCTCGGCGAGGCGGTGCAGCGCGTGCACAACGCGTGCCAGAACTCCGGCTTAGAGCTGCCGCGGCGGCGGCTGACCGTGAACCTCTCGCCCGCCAGCCTGCCCAAGCACGGTTCGGCTTTCGACCTCGCGATCGCGGTTGCGAGTCTCGCCGCAGGAGGGACGGTGCCTTCCCGAGCCGTTCGGGGGACGGTTCATCTCGGAGAGCTCGGGTTGGACGGTCGGATCCGCCCGGTGTCCGGTATCCTCCCCGCGGTGTTCGCCGCGGCCCGCGCCGGCTTCGAGCGCGTGATCGTGCCGCGAGCCAACGAGGCGGAGGCGCGACTGGTGCCGGGCGTCGATGTGCGTGGCGCCGGCTCGCTCGCCGAGGTCGCCGTCTGGCACGGCGCCGATGCCGAGGTGCCCGACGTGGAAGCCGTGCGTGAGCCCGAGGCGTTGGCGGCACCATCGGCCGCGCACGACCTGCGCGACGTCGTCGGCCAGGAGGAGGCGGTCGAGGCGCTGATCGTCGCGGCAGCGGGCGGGCATCACATGCTGCTGTGCGGCCCTCCTGGAGCGGGGAAATCGATGCTCGCCGCGCGGCTGCCTGGCATCCTGCCGCCCCTCGACGAACACGAGGCGATCGAGGTGGCTTCGATCCGGTCGCTCAGCGGTGAGGCGGTTCTCGGTCTGGACACCCGACCGCCTCTCGTCTCGCCGCATCACAGCGCCTCGGTCGCCGCGCTGGTCGGCGGTGGCTCGCGGACCGCGCGCCCGGGCGCGATCGCGCGAGCGCATCGCGGCGTGCTCTTCCTCGACGAGGCGGCGGAGTTCTCCCGCGTCGCCCTCGACGCGCTGCGACAGCCGCTGGAAGCCGGCTTCATCGACGTGCATCGGTCCGGGTTCACGGCTCGATTCCCGGCCCGGTTCCAGCTTCTTCTGGCGATGAACCCCTGTCCGTGCGGCAACCACGGCAGTCCGGCAGGGGGCTGCGTATGTCCTCCCAGTGCGGTCCGCCGTTATGCCTCACGGCTGTCCGGCCCGCTCCGCGACCGCGTCGACATCGACCTCCAGGTCGCCCGGGTGTCGGCCCGGCAGGCGATGCGAGACGGCGCTTCGACGACGACGACCGCCGAGGCCCGCGCCCGCGTGTGCGCTGCACGGGAGAGAGCCGTGTCGCGGTGGCGAGGGACTCCTTGGCGGCGCAACGCGGACGTGCCGGGAACGGTGCTGCGGCAGGGCGCGCTGCAGGTGCCCCGCACGGAGCGAGCTGCGTTGGACCGGGCGCTCGAGAGGGGAGTGCTCACGCTGCGGGGTTACGACAGGGCGCTGCGGGTGGCGTGGACCATGGCTGACCTCTCATCGCGTGATCGGCCCGACGAGAGCGACATCGGCTGTGCGCTCCTGCTGCGAAAGGGGTTCTCGTCGTGATCCGCGCGCTGCTCCGCAACACCGACCTCGTCGAGATCACACGGCGGATGCGCGGTGGCCAGGAGGAGAACCTCAGCGATGTCGTGGCACGGGTGGCGTGGACGGTCATCGCGGAGCCGGGAGACGCCGTGGCCGGGGTGCTCCTGCAGGAGTTCGGTGCCGTGGACGCTCTGCGATACGCGCTGGAGGGCGCCGGCGGGGCACCGTCGCCGGAGGTGCGCAGCGCCGGTGCCGTCCGCGCGCTCGCGGAAGCGCGGCGTCGGTGGAAGCCCCGTGCAGACCCCGCGGCCGTTCTGCGTGCGCTCATCGATGCGGAGCGGGTCGGTGCGCAGCTCCTCGTCCCCGGCGACGCCTTCTGGCCGGACAGCCTGGCCGACCTGGGCGCGGGCGCGCCTTCGGCGCTGTGGGTGCGCGGACGGGCGGAACTGCTGGCGGCGCCCGCTCGCGTCTCGGTCGTCGGTGCGCGAGCGGCCAGCGGCTACGGCGAACGCGTCGCCTCGGACCTTGCGGGCGACCTCGCCGCCGCGGGCATCGTGGTCGTCTCAGGGGGCGCGTACGGCATCGACGGCGTTGCGCACCGTGCGGCACTCGGCGTGGGGGGCGACACCGTCGCGTTCCTCGCCGGCGGGGTCGATCGGGCGTACCCGGCGGGGCATCAGGAGCTGTTGCGGCGTATCGCGGTGGAGGGCGCCGTGGTGAGTGAACCGCCGTGCGGTGCCGCGCCGACCCGGTGGCGATTCCTCGCACGCAACAGGCTCATCGCCGCGCTCGGTGCAGCGACGGTCGTCGTGGAGGCGGGGTGGCGGAGCGGTTCGCTGAACACCGCCGGTCACGCCGCCACTCTGGGGCGACCACTCGGTGCGGTGCCCGGACCGGTCACGTCCGCATCCTCGGCGGGCTGCCATCGGCTGCTGCGGGAGTACGGCGCGGTGTGCGTCACGAGCGTCGCCGACGTGAAGGAGCTGCTGGGCTTCGCCGACGCGTCCGAGCATTCGGCCGCGGGTGCGGGCGCGGACGGCGAGCGGGTGCTGGCCGCGATGAGCGGGCGGGTGTCGCGGTCGCCGCGGGAGATCGCGAAGCGCGCCGGGTTGCCCCCGGACCGGGTGCGTTCCCTGCTCGGGCTGCTGGCGCTCGAGGGCTGGGTGATGCAGGACGGCCCGGACTGGCGCCGTGTCCGCGCGCGGGCGCACGAACGGTGACGGCGGCATCGCCGGGGTGACGTTCACCGAGAACGAGGGCGTGTCGTCTGGTGGCGCTGCCGCTCCGGTTCTTGCGACTCGCGGCAGGAGGGCAGTGAGGCTGACAGAGAGTGCAGGGGGTGACGTCGCATCTCGTTCTGATGCGACGGCTGCGGCACCAGGGCGGCGAGGCGGGCAGTCGAGTGCGTGCAGGACGGACGTCGGTGTCGTCCCGCTCCGACGCGGAGGGTTGGCGGCCGTGCGCTGTCGCCGATGAGCGGCGTCCGGCGGGGCGAGGGGCGGGGACGACGCGATCGGGGCAAGCTGTTCTCGTGGACTATGCGATCGCGGTCGAGGCTTTCGCCGACCACCTCGAGAAGGTGCGTCGGCTGTCTCCGGCGACGGTGAGGGCGTATCGCTCGGACCTCCGGGACCTCGGTGAGGCCGTGGGCGGGGGCGCGCTGACAGAGATCGATCTGGAGAGCCTGCGCGATTGGCTCTGGCACGCCACGCAGCGCGGCGACGCGAGATCGACCCTGGCGCGGCGTGCGGCGGCCGCTCGTTCCTTCTTCGGGTGGGCGAGCGAGCACGAGCTGATCGCCGTCGACCCGAGTATCCGGCTGGTCGCGCCGAAACGCGCGCGCACCCTGCCGACGGTGGCGTCCCGGGATGCGATGTTCCAGCTGCTCGACGCTCAGCGCGACGCGGCGGAGAGTGGGGACCCGATCGCACTCCGTGACCACGCCGTGCTCGAGCTCCTCTACGCGGCCGGCATTCGCGTGTCCGAGCTGTGCGGTCTCGACGTCGACGATCTGGATCTCACACGCGGCACGGTGCGGGTGCTCGGCAAGGGATCGAAGGAGCGTGTCGTCCCCTTCGGGGCGCCGGCTCGCGATGCACTCGGCGCCTATCTGACGCGTGCACGACCCGTCCTGGTCGCGCGCGCCGCGACGCCTGGCCCCGCGTTGTTCCTCGGCGTGAGGGGAGGTCGACTCGGGCCGCGAACGGTCTACGCTCTGGTGGCACGCGTGCTCGCACCGGTCGTCGGCGCCGAGACCATCGGACCGCACGCTCTCAGACACACCGCGGCCACGCATCTACTCGACGGCGGAGCGGATCTCCGCGCCGTGCAGGAGATCCTCGGTCACGCCAGCCTCGGCACCACCCAGATCTACACGCACGTCTCCGCCGAGCGGCTGACCGCCACGTATCGTCTCGCGCATCCGCGCGCCTGACGCCGGCGGTCACCCGTCGCAGCAGGGGAGCAGCACCGCGCGAGGTGCACCGCCGTAGAGCAGCAGCGGATTGATATAGGCCCCGTTGAGACGGACCCCCAGATGCAGCGCTCCGGGAGGGGTGTGCCCGCCGGAGGCGAGTGCGCCGACGGGCTGCCCGCGGTGCACCGCGTCGCCGGGGAGAAGCGCGGACATGACGGGCTCGAGCGTGCTGACGAGGCCGTCGTCGTGGCGGATCGTCACCAGCGGACGATCGACCACCGTGCCGCTGAAGGCGACGATGCCGTCCGCCGGGGCGTGCACCTCGCCTCCCGGTGAGGCGGCCACGTCGATCCCACGGTGCCCGGCGCCGTATGCGTGCGCCGGCGCCCGGTATGCCGCGAGCACGCTCCGTCCGCCGTCGACCGGCCACTGCCAGAGCGGCAGACCGGGCTCGCCCGGCTGGTCGATCGCCAGAGTCCCCGACGCCCACGGTCGTGCGAACGGCGATGCCGGGGCGGCCGACGCTCTCGGGCGCCCGAACCGTGACTCCGGTGCCGTCGATGCCCACGGGGCTTCGGAGGACGACGCTCTGGCCGTCGATGCCCGAGCCTGGCCGAGAGGCGACTCCGGGGTCGCCGACGACGGGTGCTCGAGTGATCGTGCGGCGTCCGCGGCGCTGGGCGGCGCCACCACCGTGAGCAGCAGTGCGAAGACCGACAGGAGCGTGGCGCGGCGACGGCGGCGAGCAGGAGGCATCCTCGCAGTGTTGTCGCGAAGGTGGCGGTTCATGTCCCCGGGTGCGAGACCCTCGCGGTGGTAGGGGAGAGCCCGCCGGTGCGCCCTGCTGTGGAGGGGGAGACCGGGCCTCCGATCCTGTATGCTGGGGGAGCACCTCGATCTCGGGGTGACTACGCGTGCCCACGGCGATTCACTCGTGGCATCACTCCCTCAGGTCCTGCTTCCGAGCAGGTGGGCGTGAGCCGGGCACCAGGAAGTCCGGTCATCCGACCGGCTTGACAACCTCAACGGCGCCGCAGAGCGCCAGAATCAGGAGACGACCATGGCTGTGGTCACCATCCGCCAGCTGCTCGACAGCGGCGTGCACTTCGGACACCAGACCCGCCGGTGGAACCCGAAGGTGAAGCGCTTCATCCTCACGGAGCGCAGCGGCATCCACATCATCGACCTGCAGCAGTCGCTGGGCTACATCGACAAGGCCTACGACTTCGTCAAGGAGACCGTCGCCCACGGTGGCACGATCCTCTTCGTCGGCACCAAGAAGCAGGCGCAGGAGATCCTGGCGGAGCAGGCCACGCGCGTCGGCCAGCCGTACGTCAACCAGCGCTGGCTCGGTGGCCTCCTCACCAACTTCTCCACCATCGCGAAGCGTCTCGCCCGCATGAAGGAGCTCGAGGAGCTCGACTACGAGAACCCTGCGGCCTCCGGCTTCACGAAGAAGGAGCTGCTGCTCAAGAAGCGCGAGCTCGACAAGCTGCACAAGTCGCTCGGCGGCATCCGCAACCTCACCAAGACCCCCTCGGCCCTCTGGGTCGTGGACGCGAAGCGCGAGCACCTCGCGATCGACGAGGCCAAGAAGCTCGGCATCCCCGTGATCGGCATCCTCGACACGAACGCCGACCCGGACGACTTCCAGTACCCGATCCCCGGCAACGACGACGCGATCCGTTCGGTCTCGCTGCTGACGCGCATCATCGCCGACGCCGCGGCCGAGGGCCTGCAGCAGAAGCACAACCCGGAGTCGGGCGACGCGGAGCCGCTGGCCGAGTGGGAGAAGGAGCTTCTCGAGGCTCCGGCCCAGGAGTCCGCCGACGCCGCCGAGGTCACGACCGCCGCTGACGAGGCCGCTGTCGTCGAGACGCCTGCCGCCGACGCGACCGCCGCCGACGAGGCCGGCGCCGAGGCACACGACGAGGCGATCGCCGCCGCTTCCGGCGAGGAGGCCTCCGAGGTCGCCGCCGCCGAGGCCGCAGACGCCAAGTAACCCTCGTTCATCACACACATCACGAAGCAAGGAGCCACCACACATGGCCAACTTCACCATCGCGGACCTCAAGGCGCTGCGTGAGCAGCTCGGCACCGGAATGGTCGACACCAAGAAGGCGCTCGAGGAGGCTGACGGCGACGTCGAGAAGGCCACCGAGATCCTGCGGCTGAAGGGTGCGAAGGGCAACGCCAAGCGCGCCGACCGTTCCACCAGCGAGGGCCTGGTCGTCGCTCGCGAGCAGGACGGCGCTGTGACGCTCGTCGAGCTCGCCTGCGAGACGGACTTCGTCGCGAAGAACGACCGCTTCATCGCCCTGGCCGACAAGGTGGCCGACGCCGTCGCCGCCGTCAAGGCCGACTCCGTCGAGGCCGCCCTCGCGGCGCAGGCGGGCGACAAGTCCGTCGAGCAGCTCATCTCCGAGGAGGCGGCGATCATCGGCGAGAAGGTCGAGCTCCGTCGCGTGCGCACGGTCTCCGGCGACAGCGTCGAGGTCTACCTGCACCGCACGAGCAAGGACCTGCCCCCGCAGATCGGTGTCGTCGTCGCCTACACGGGTGACGACGCGGCGACCGCGCGGAGCATCGCCCAGCACATCTCGTTCGCCAACCCGTCGTACCTCTCTCGCGAGGACGTCCCGGCAGAGGCAGTCGAGAAGGAGCGGGAGATCGTCACCGAGATCTCGCGCAACGAGGGCAAGCCGGAAGCGGCTCTGCCGAAGATCGTCGAGGGTCGTGTCGCCGCGTTCATCAAGCAGGTCGCCCTGCTCGAGCAGGACTACGCGAAGGACAACAAGCTCTCCGTCGCCCAGGTGGCGAAGGACGCCGGTATCACCGTGACGGACTTCGCGCGCTTCAAGGTCGGCGCGTAGCACTGTCGAAGGGGTTCGGATCGCATGATCCGAACCCCTTCTTCATGCCCACAAGGCACTATCTTGAATCGGGACGAGAGGACACCCACCATGACTGAACGCACCGGACGCCGTCGCGTCCTCCTGAAGCTCTCCGGAGAGGCGTTCGGCGCCGGGCAGCTGGGGGTCAACCCCGATGTCGTCAGCCAGATGGCCCGCGAGATCGCTGCGGCGGTGGATCGCGTCGAGGTCGCCGTCGTCGTCGGCGGCGGGAACTTCTTCCGGGGTGCCGAGCTCAGCCAGCGCGGCATGGACCGCGGGCGCGCGGATTACATGGGCATGCTGGGCACGGTCATGAACGCGCTCGCTCTGCAGGACTTCCTCGAGCAGGCGGGTGCCGCGACGCGCGTGCAGTCCGCCATCTCGATGACTCAGGTGGCCGAGCCGTACATCCCGCGTCGCGCGGAGCGGCACATGGAGAAGGGGCGCGTCGTGATCTTCGGCGCCGGCGCAGGCCTGCCCTACTTCTCCACGGACACGGTGGCTGCCCAGCGGGCGCTCGAGATCGGGGCACAGGAGGTCCTGGTCGCGAAGAACGGCGTCGATGCGATCTACACCGCCGACCCCAACAAGCACGCCGATGCCGAGCGCATCGAACGCGTGACCTATCGCGACGCCCTGCAGCAGGGCCTCAAGGTCGTCGACTCGACCGCGTTCAGCCTCTGCATGGACAACAACATGGACATGCGCGTGTTCGGCATGGAGCCGGCGGGCAACGTCACGCGCGCTCTACTGGGCGAGACCATCGGAACACTGGTCACCGCCTGAGCGCCTGCACGGGCGAGCGGAGCCAGCCCGATAGAATTTCCAGAACACCCCGACGATAGGAGTCACCGTGATCGCGGACGTCCTCGCTGAAACCACCACCCGTATGTCTCGGGCTGTCGAGGCTGCCAAGGAGGACTTCTCCACGGTGCGCACGGGCCGCGCGAACCCGCAGCTCTTCCAGAAGGTGCTTGTCGACTACTACGGCACGCCGACGCCTCTCGCTCAGCTCGCCTCGCTGGCCAACCAGGAGGCGCGCACGCTCATCATCACGCCGTACGACAAGTCCGCGCTGAAGGCGATCGAGCAGGCCATCCGCGAGATGCCGAACCTCGGTGCGAACCCGACGAACGACGGCAACCTGGTGCGCGTCACCATGCCGGAGCTGACGGCCGAGCGTCGCAAGGAGTACGTCAAGCTCGTGAAGTCGAAGGGCGAGGACGCCAAGGTGCACGTGCGTGGCATCCGGCGCAAGGCCAAGGACGAGCTCGACGCCCTCAAGAGCGAGCTCGGCGAGGACGAGATCGCCCGTGGCGAGAAGGAGCTGGACGCTCTGACGCGCCAGCACGTCGACCTGATCGACGACGCGCTCAAGCGCAAAGAGGCAGAACTCCTCGAGGTGTAGTCCGCATGTCCGACGAAACGCGAGACGCAGAGGGGGGCGAGCCGCTCACGCGCCGGGAGGCGCGGGACGCGGAGTCGCCTGCCGTCGGCGTTCCGCTCGGCGACGCGGCCTTCCCCGCATTCGACACCGGGAGTGTGCCGCCGCGGCCACCGCTGCCGTCGTCCGAGGAGTCGTCGCCCGGATGGGGACAGCGGCTCGACACCGCGGACCACAACGCGATCCGCGAGCAGTGGCGGGCGGCGCGGGATGAGTTCGGCACGCACGTGTCGCACGCGCGGGACCAGTTCGATCAGGCGAACGAGCGCATCAAGCAGCGCACCGGCCGGGACCTCGTGCTGGCGATCCTGATCGGCCTCGCCTTCGGCGGCGCGCTCCTCGCGTCACTGCTGTTCATCAAGGCGCTGTTCGTGCCGTTCGCCCTGGCCGCCGCGCTCATGGGCGTGTACGAGCTGTCTCGGGCGCTGCGGGCGGCCGGCCGCCGGGTCGACGTCGTCCCGCAGCTCATCGCCGCGGCTTTCCTCGTGCTCTCCGCATACTTCGCCGAGCCCTGGCTGGCCTGGGTGATGCTCTTCGTCGCGGTCGCCTTCGTGATCGTGTGGCGGCTCGTCGCCCAGATGCTGGCCCAGGACGGCCGCACGTACGGGGATGTGCTCACGGACGCCGTGATCGGCGGATTCGTGCAGGTGTACGTCCCCTTCCTCGCCGGCGTCGCCCTGATCCTGCTCGAACAGGAAGGCGGTCAGTGGTGGGTGCTCAGCTTCATCGCGATCGCCGTCGCGGCCGACACGGGTGCTTACGCCGCGGGACTCGCGTTCGGCCGGCACCCGATGGCGCCGCGCATCAGCCCGAAGAAGACGTGGGAGGGCTTCGGGGGCGCCGTCGTCGCGTCCCTGGTCGCCGGCGTGCTCCTGGCGATGTTCCTGCTCGATCTGCCGTGGTGGGGCGGCGTGATCTTCGGGGCGGCGATCCTGCTGTCCGCCACGCTCGGCGACCTCGGGGAGTCCATGCTCAAGCGCGATCTCGGCATCAAGGACATGAGCTCGTGGCTCCCGGGCCATGGTGGCCTGCTCGATCGCCTGGACAGCATCCTGCCGTCGACGATCCCTGCGCTGTGCCTGTACTTCCTCCTCTCTCCCTGGGTGGTGCTGTGATGACCGACAACCGGATCGACGAGCAGAGGCAGGCCGCGACCCGGCCGGCGTTCGCGGTGACCTCGGGACGAGAGCGCGGATACCACCGCTCGGCGGTGGACACGTTCCTCGCCTCGGCGCGGCGGGCGTTCGAGGCCGGGGGCGATGAGCTGACGGCGGAGGACGTGCGCACGGCGTCGTTCCCGCTCGTCAAGGAGGGCTACGTGGTCGCGGATGTGGACGCGGCGCTCGCGCGTGTGGAGGACGCCTTCGCTGCGAGAGAGCGCGAGCGCTCGGTCCGCGCGCTCGGCGCCGGCGCCTGGGTCGAGCGTGCGCGGGAAGACGCGCAGGTCATCCTCGATCACCTCGCCCGGCCTCGCCGCCACCGCTTCGCCCGCACCGGACTGCTGACGTTCGGCTACCGCATCGACGAGGTCGATCACGTCATGTCGCGCATCGTGCGCTACCTGCGGGACGGCGAGGCGCTGACCGCCGAGCAGCTGCGCTCCGCCGCCTTCCGCATGCAGCGCGGCGGCTACCGCGAGGAACAGGTGGACGCGCTGCTGGATGCCACGATCGACGTGATCCTGGCGGTGCGCTGACGCGATCGATGGCCTGTTCAGGCTCGTGTGCGTAAACTGTCATCCATCGTGTACTCCCGAAACGACATGAATCTCGAACGAAGCGACGCCTCGCCGGCGCCCGCAGCGACCCCGGCGTCGACGCGCGGCGGCACGCGCCGCTGGTCGCGTCGTCGTGGTGTGGTCGGTGTGTTCAGCGCCCTCGCGGTGGTGGGGTTCGCTGGAGCGATGGTGGCTCCCACCGGTGTGGCCCTCGCGGAGCCGCCGGTCCAGGACGCGCCCGATTCCGTCTACGCGGCGGCTCTCGCCGACACGCAGAACCTGACCGTCACGGTCGAGGGTGCGGAGATCGCGCCCATCGTCCGCGGGACCTTCGAGGTCTACGTGAAGCCCAAGCCGCCGCCTCCTCCGCCGCCCGTGCCGACCGCGGCGTCCGGTTCCCGAGGCGGTTCCTCCGGTGGCGGGTCCCTGCCGCCGTACACCGGCGGCGGCGCCCCTGCGGAGTGGATGGCGGCCGCCGGGATTGCGCAGAGCGACTGGCAGTACGTCGACTACATCGTCTCGCGGGAGAGCGGCTGGAACCCGAACGCGACCAACAAGTCGTCCGGTGCGTGCGGTCTCGTCCAGGCGCTGCCGTGCAGCAAGGTGCCGGGCAACGGCTACAACCCGGTGGACAACCTCCGCTGGGCGAACGGCTACGCCACGGGTCGCTACGGCAGCTGGGCCGGCGCGTACAACTTCTGGACCACGAACCACTGGTGGTGAGCAGGCACCATGCCACGCTCACGCCGCCGCCCTTCCGCGCGCCCTGACGCCGAGGACTCCTTCGAGCGCCTGCTCGCGGGGTGGAAGCGCTCTGAGGTCCGACGGGGCGTGGAATGGACCGTGCAGCCGGTGTCCGCCGTGCAGGCGCAGAAGGAGTACGCCTGCCCGGGGTGCGGGCGGAGCATCGAGCCGGGGACTGCGCATCTCGTCGCCTGGCGCGCGGACGGGGTGCTCGGCGACGCGGCCGCCCTTGCCGATCGACGGCACTGGCACAACCACTGTTGGAGGATCGCATGACCATCGAGATCCGCGGGCCGCTGGAGCTTCCGGCGCAACGCGAGGACGTCGAGCTGACCACCGCCGACGGTCTGACGCTGGTGGGTGAGCTCGCACTCCCGGAGACCGCAGAGCCGGTGGCGACCCTCGTGACGCTGCACCCGCTCCCGACCGCCGGGGGCTTCATGGATTCGCACATCCTGCGGAAGGCCGCCGCACGGCTTCCCGCCTTGGCGGACCTCGCCGTGCTCCGATTCAACACCCGCGGCACGACGTCGCCCCGCGGCACGAGCCAGGGCGCGTTCGACGGCGGGCACTCCGAGCAGTTCGACGTCGCCGCGGCCATGGACCTCGTCCGAGACCGTGCCCTTCCGCGCCCGTGGCTCGTGGGCTGGTCGTTCGGCACCGAGCTCGCGCTCAAGTACGGCAGGGATCACGATGTCGAGGGCGTCATCCTGCTGTCGCCGCCGCTGCACCGTGCCACGGACGACGAGGTCGCCGCCTGGGCCGACTCCGACGCCGAGATCGTGATCCTGGTGCCCGAGTTCGACGACTACCTGCGACCCGAGGAGGCGCGGAAGCGCTTCGCCTCGGTCCCGCAGGCACGGCTGATCGCCGTCGACGGCGGAAAGCACCTATGGGTGGGGGAGACGCAGACCCGCCGCGTGCTGACGGAGATCGTCGCCGCGGTGAATCCGTCCGCGCTGCCGCTTCCCACGCACTGGCCCGCAGTCGACTGACCGCGGGAGCGCGGATCACAGCTCGTTCATCCGGGGGATCAGCACCTGGCGGTAGATGATCAGGATGCTCGCTGCCACCGGGATGGCGATGAGCGCCCCGAGCAGACCGAGCAGGCTGCCGCCCGCGAGCGCGGCCACCACCACGACGGCGCCGGGGACGGAGACCGCACGGCTCATGATGCGCGGCGAGATCACATACGCCTCGATCTGCATGTAGATCAGGTAGTAGATGCCTGCGGCGACGGCGGTGGCCGGTGAACCCAGGCCGGGGATCAGGCAGACCAGGACGATGATGGTCGAGCCGGTGAGTGTCCCGACCAGGGGGATCAGCGAGAAGAAGAACGCGATCACCGCGAGGACGGCCGGGAACGGCGCCTCGATGATGGACAGGTAGACCGCGCTGAGAACGCCGTTGATGACGCCCTGCGTGACCTGACCCATCACGTAGTAGCCCACCGAGTCCGTGATCTGCTCGGCCAGGTCGATGAAGCGGTCGCGCTTCGAGGCGGGGACGAGTTGGTAGACGGCCCGCTTGAGCGAGGGGGTCGACGCGGTGAGGTAGATGGTGAGGATCAGGACGATGAAGGCGCCGAAGACGCCGCTGAGCACCGCGCCGCTGGCGATCAGGACGCCCTGACCGATCGAGCCCCCGATCTCCGCGAGGTTGGTCGTCAGCCACTCCTCGACGTAGCTGAACACGTCGTCGACCAGCAGGTTCGGGAACGCCTCCTGGATCCAGTCCTTGAGCTCGTCGATCGCGGAGCCGCGCTGGACGATCGCGGTGATCTGGACGATCAGCTGTGAGATCTGGTCGACGAGGACCGGAAGCACGATCAGGACGATGCCGACGAACACGGCGAGCACGGCGAGGATCGTGACCAGCACGGCGAGCCAGCGGGGCAGGCGCCGCCGTTCGAGGAACGACACCAGCGGATCGAGGCCGAGGCTGAGGAACAGGGCGGTGCCGATGTAGAGGAGGACCGTCGACAGCGTCTGCACGCTGCTAATGAGGAGGATTCCGAGCCCCACGCCGAGCGTCGCCACGAGGGCGGTGCGGAAGGGGCTGTGGATCTTCATGTGGGCTCCTCGACGACGACTGGAGCAAGGTTATCGAGCCCGCGGCGCCCCGCCGTGACGACGTGCCGTCGTCGGTCCGCGGAAACCCCTCGTGGGCAACACACAGGTGACTTCGCTAGTCTGAAATGTCGAGTGTGGCGCCGCGGGCGGGAATCGCGGCGCGTGAGGAGACTATTCGTGCGTTTCGTATGGGCCGTGGTGGCCTTCGTGCTGGCCGCGGTGCTGATCGGTGCGGGTATCGCTCAGCGAACCGTCTTCGTCGGCCCCTCCGCCCAGAAGGAACAGGTCGAGATCGAGGAGCCCGCGCCGTTCGTCCTGATGGACGGCGACGTCCTCCGCACCAATCCGGGTTCGCAGACCCTCCGCATCGAGGGCGACGGCGAGATCTTCGCCAGCTACGGGCGCACCGCCGACATGCAGGCCTGGCTGGCGGACTCGGACTACAACCACGTCTCGGTGGGCGATGACGGCGAGTTCGTCGTGCAGCACAGGTCCGCCCCCGAGGAGGACGAAGCGGGTGAGCCGTCCGAAGGCGCTGCCACGCCGACGCCGGACCCGACGGCATCCGCGGAGGAGCCGGCGGAAGACACTCCAGGCCGCAACCCCGTCGGCTCGGACCTGTGGCTGGACTCGTTCAGCGCCGAGAACCTCCTGATCTCGGACAACATGCAGCTACCCGAAGGCACGAGCGTCCTGATCGCCTACGACGGCACCAAGGACGCTCCCGATGACATCGTCGTCTCCTGGCCTCTCGACAACAGCACGCCGTTGGCCGGCCCGCTCATGGTGGCCGGTGGCCTGGTGCTGGCGGTCGGACTCATCCTGTACGTGCTCGCGATCCGCCACCAGCGTCGCGGTCGCGGACCCCGCCGCAAGGGCCCAGGGCCGCTCCCGACGACCCAGCCGATCGACGTGGCCGCGCTCCCGCCCGCAGAGCGCGCAGCCATCGAGTCGCCGTCGGACGCCCGGACGCCGTCAACCGACGCCGGCGTGGAAGACGCCGAGGTCGTCGATGAGGGAACCGAGAAGGAGCACAGGGGAGAGGAAGGGAAGTCCTCGATGCGAGCACGCCGTGCGAGCCGCCGTCGGATGCTGGCCCTCCCCGCGCTCGGGCTCACGGCGCTGCTCGCTGCGGGATGCACCGCGGACTCCTGGCCGCAGCTCGGGGACGCGTCCGCTTCGCCCTCCCCGTCGCCGACGGTGATCGCGCCCGAGAACCAGAAGCCGCCGGCTGTCACCGAGTCGCAGGCCTCGCGCATCCTGAAGAGCGTGTCCGACACGCTCGTGGAGGCGGACACCGCGCTCGACATTGACCTCGCGTCCACGCGTCTCGCCGGTGCCGCGCTGGAGACCCGCACCACCGACTACGCCCTGCGCGCGACCCTGACCGACCGGCCGCTTCCCGCCGTGATCCCGACGGACGACGTACAGGTGCTGTTGCCGGAGGCGACCGATCGGTGGCCGCGAACCGTGCTCATGCTGACCCAGAACGAGGGGGACGAGACGGTTCCCCCTGTCCTGCTCACGATGACGCAGGCCGACCCGTGGTCCAATTACAAGGTCACGAACATCGCGGAGATGGCCGCCGACGCCGTGTTCCCCGAGGTGGCTGCCAGCTGGCTCGGCACGGCGATGGTCCCGTCCGATTCCGCCTTCCTGTCGCTGCCGCCGGATCAGGTCGCGGCGGCCTTCGCCGACGTCGTCGATGCGGGCGAGAAGAGCCAGTACTACGGGCAGTTCGACGAGCTCGCGCTCGCGGTCGCGAAGTCCCTCACCGACCAGCGCCAGGGGGTCGTGCAGAACATCGCCGACGCCGGGGCCGCCGAGACGGCGCTCACCGCGTTCGATGCGGTGCCCACGGCCGCACCGCCGGTTTCGATGACCACGCTCGACAGCGGTGCGATCGTCGCCGTGTCGGTGCTGGACGTCGGCACCGTCACCGCAGCGAACAGCGACGTCGTGATCCGGTTCGGTGACAATGCCGAGGCCAAGGCTCTCACCGGTGTCACGGAGTCCCCGAAGGGTGTGGAGACGACGTACGAGCTGCAGCTGTTCTTCGCGGTCCCCTCGCAGGGCTCGACCGAACCGATCCGGCTCCTGGCCTCCCACCAGGACCTCCTCTCCGTGAAGGTGCTCAAGTGAACGACATCTCTCCCGCCGCCCTGCGCGGCGCCGTGGACCTCTCCAGCCTGCGCAACCGGCCTGCCGCCCCGGCAGGCGGCGCTCCTGCCGCCGCACCGCAGGCGATCGCCGACGTCGTGGTCGACGCCACCGACGAGACGTTCGGTCAGATCCTCGAGATCTCGCGCACGGTCCCTGTCGTCGTCGACCTGTGGGCCGAGTGGTGCGGGCCGTGCAAGCAGCTCAGCCCCATCATCGAGAAGGTCACGCGCGAACTTGGCGGCCGCGTGCTGCTCGCCAAGGTCGACGTCGACGCCAACCCGCAGCTGGCACAGAGCTTCCGCGCCCAGTCCATCCCGATGGTCGTCGCGCTCATCGCCGGGCAGCCCGTGCCGATGTTCACCGGCGCCGTGCCGGAACAGCAGGTGCGCGAGGTCTTCGCTCAGCTGCTCCAGGTGGCCGCGCAGAACGGCGTCGCCGGCACTCTCGCCGTGGATGGCGCCGCGTCGGGGGAGGCCGCGGACGAGCCGTCCGAGCCCGAGCTGCCGCCGTTGCACGCCGAGGCGTTCGCCGCGATCGAGCAGGGCGACTACGCGGCCGCGATCCGCGCGTACGAGAAGGCCCTCGCCGAGAACCCGCGCGACGAGGACGCGATCGCCGGACTCGGCCAGGTCCGTCTGCTCGACCGCGTCCAGGGACTCGATCTGCAGTCGGCACGGGCCGCCGCTGCGGAGAACCCGCTGGACGTCGCCGCGCAGTTCGACGTGGCCGACCTCGACCTCGCCGGTGGACACGTGGAGGACGCGTTCGCGCGGCTGCTCGACCTCTTCGCTCAGCTGCCGTCCGCGGAGCGCGCACCCGTGCGGGAGCGACTGGTCGAGCTGTTCGGCCTGATCGGCGCCGCGGACCCACGCGTCATCTCGGCGCGGAACCGACTCTCCTCGCTGCTGTTCTGATCCGGACCCGCACCGTCAGCCGTTGGTGACGGTCGGGATGTGCGGCTCCGGCTGGTGGCGCAGCCACAGGGTGGACAGCGCAGGCAGCGTCACCGAGGCCGTCGGGGCTCCGCCGTCGCCCGCGACCGCGACCACCATTCCGAGGTTCCCGGAGCCGCGACCGCCGTACTCCGTGGCGTCCGAGTTCAGCACCTCCTGCCACACTCCTTCGCGCGGCAGCGTGAGGCGATGGCCGGTGAGCTCGACGCCGGCGAAGTTGCTGATCACCACGAGGCGCCCGCCGTGGGCATCGCGCCGTTCGAACGCGATCACGGCCGGGTCCCAGAGCGGGGCGCCGAGTCGGGTGAACGACGAGCCGTCGTTGTCGCGCTCCCACAGCGGGGCCTGCACGCGATAGACGCGGTTCATCGCTCCGACGAAGCCTTCGAGCTGAGCGTGGGACGGCTGGTCGCGCAGCCACCAGTCGAGTTCCCGCCCCTCGGACCACTCGGCCAGCTGCCCGAACTCCTGGCCCATGAACAGCAGCTTCTTGCCGGGGTGGCCCCACATGTATGCCAGGTACGCGCGGACGTTGGCGAGCTTGTGCCAGTGGTCACCCGGCATCTTCGCGAGCAGGCTGCCCTTGCCGTGCACGACCTCGTCGTGGCTGATCGGCAGCACGTAGTTCTCGCCGAAGGCGTACACGAAGGAGAACGTCATCTCGCCCTCGTGGTGCGAGCGGTACATCGGGTCGCGCGCGATGTACTGCAGGGAGTCGTTCATCCACCCCATGTTCCACTTGAAGCCGAATCCGAGGCCGGCGTGGTCGGTGGGCGCGGTGACGCCGGGGAAGCTGGTGGACTCCTCCGCGATCATGAGGATGCCCGGGTGGAGCCGGTAGGCGGTGGCGTTGACCTCCTGCAGGAACCGGATCGCCTCCAGGTTCTCGCGGCCTCCGTGGATGTTCGGCTCCCATTCGCCGTCGCGGCGGGAGTAGTCGAGGTACAGCATGGAGGCCACGGCGTCCACGCGGAGCCCGTCGATGTGGAATTCCTCCAGCCAGTACAGCGCGTTCGCCACGAGGAACCCGCGCACCTCGGGCCGACCGTAGTCGAAGATGAGGGTGCCCCAGTCCTGGTGCTCCCCGCGGCGCGGGTCCGGGTGCTCGTAGAGCGGCTGGCCGTCGAACCGTGCCAGCGCGAAGTCGTCCTTGGGGAAGTGGCCGGGGACCCAGTCGAGGATCACACCGATACCCGCCTGGTGCAGCCGGTCGATGAGGTGGCGCAGATCGTCAGGGGAGCCGTACCGGCTCGTCGGCGCGTAGTAGCCGCTCACCTGGTAGCCCCACGAGCCGCCGAACGGGTGCTCGGCGAGGGGCAGGAACTCGACGTGCGTGAAGCCGGCCTCCTGGACGTGCGCGATCAGCGGCTCGGCGATCTCGCGGTAGCCCAGCCCGCCGCGCCAGGACCCCAGATGCACCTCGTACACCGAGAGCGGCTGCGCCACGGCGTGCGTCGCGGCGCGGCGGGTCATCCACGCGCCGTCCTGCCAGGTGTACGACGAGGCGGTGACCACGGATGCCGTCTCCGGGGGCAGCTGCGCGGCGTTCGCCATCGGATCCGCCTTCAGGATCCACGAGCCTGCCCTGGTGCGGATCTGATACTTGTATCGGGTGCCGAGGGGAAGGTCGGGCACGAACAGCTCCCATACGCCGCTCACGCCCATCGAGCGCATGGCGTGACCCTCGCCGTCCCAGCCGTTGTGGTCGCCGACGACGCGGATGGCCGTCGCGTTCGGCGCCCAGACCGCGAAGGCCACCCCGGACTCGCCGTCGTGCGTGCGCGGGTGTGCTCCCAGCACCTCCCACAGCCGCTCGTGCCGACCTTCGGCGATCAGGTGCAGGTCCAGGTCGCCCAGCACTGGGGTGTGCCGGTACGGATCGCCGACCACGGCCTCGGGGTCGTCGCCGTAGCGGGTGGCCAGGCGGTAGGGGACGGGCGGTCCGGGGTGACGTGCCTCCCAGATGCCATGTGCGACGTGGGTCAGCTCGAGCCGGCTGCCGTCGGCGAAGACCGCAGCGACGGAGGCGGCGAGCGGACGGCGCGCACGGATCACCGTGCTCGTGCGGTCGGCGGCATCCGTGCCGGGGTGCGAGCCGAGCAGGGCGTGCGGGTCGTGGTGAGCGCCGTCGGCGACGGCCCTCCACTCGGCGGATGCTTCGACGTCCTCGGTGTAGCTCATGCTCGCTCCCTCACCTTCAGGATGTGCACCGGCTCGGCGAAGGCGTCGAGCCGGACGTAGTTGTGATCGCTCCAGGTCCACACGGCTCCGGTGAGGAGGTCCTCGACCTCGTACGACGCGCCCGACGGAACGCCCCAGCGCGTGGTGTCGAGGTGCACGGTGGTCTCGCGCACGGAGTGCGGGTCGACGTTGGCGACCACGATGATCGTGTCGTCGTGCCCGGTCCCGGTGAAGGCGCCGTCGAGGTGCTTGCTGTAGACGAGGATCGCGTCGTCGTCGCTCCAGTGCAGGTCCAGATTGCGCAGCTGCCGGAGCGCCGGGTGCTCGGCACGGATCTCGTTCAATCGGCGCAGCAGCGGCGCCAGCGACTCGCCGCGCTCCTCGGCGCCGCTCCAGTCCCGGAACTTGTACTCGTACTTCTCGTTGTCGATGTTCTCCTCGGATCCGGGCCGCGCCACGTTCTCGAAGAGCTCGTAGCCGGCGTACACCCCGTACACGGGAGCTGCGGTCGCCGCCAGGCACGCGCGGATGCGGTAGGCGGCCCGTCCGCCGAACTGGAGGTACTCGGTGAGGATGTCGTGCGTGTTCACGAAGAGGTTCGGCCGCATGTAGTCGGCGGTCTCGTGGGCGATGCTCGTGAAGAACTCCTCCAGCTCGGCCTTGGTGTTCCGCCAGGTGAAGTAGCTGTAGCTCTGCTGGAAGCCCACGGCGGCGAGCGCACGCATCACCGCGGGACGCGTGAAGGCCTCGGCGAGGAACACGACCCCGGGGTCGCTCTCGTTCACCGTGCGGATGAGCCACTCCCAGAAGCGGAGCGGCTTGGTGTGCGGGTTGTCGACGCGGAAGATGCGCACGCCCTCGCCGACCCAGTGCTGCACCACGCGGAGCATCTCGGCCGCGATGCCCTCCGGGTCGTTGTCGAAGTTGAGGGGGTAGATGTCCTGATACTTCTTGGGAGGGTTCTCCGCGTAGGCGATCGTCCCGTCGGGCAGCGTCGTGAACCACTCGGGGTGTTCGCGCACCCACGGGTGGTCCGGTGAGGCCTGCAGGGCCAGATCCAGCGCGACCTCCAGGCCGTTCCGCTGCGCGGCACGGACGAAGGCGCGGAAGTCCTGGGCGGTGCCGAGCTCGGGGTGGATCGCGTCGTGGCCGCCCTCCGCGGCGCCGATGGCGTAGGGAGAGCCGGGGTCGCCGGGCTCCGCGACGAGCGTGTTGTTGCGCCCCTTGCGGTTGGTGGTGCCGATCGGATGGATCGGCACGAGGTAGATCACGTCGAACCCCATGGCGGACACCTCGGGCAGACGCTTGGCGGCCGTGCGGAAGGTGCCGCTGCGGACGGTGCCGTCCTTGAGTCGCCTCGCGCCCTCGGACCGCGGGAAGAACTCGTACCAGGCACCGACACCGGCGCGCGTGCGGTCGACGTGAAGGACCTGCTCTGCGGACGCCGACCGGAGCGTCATGAGCGGCCGCTCGGCGAAGAGGGCGGCGAGGTCAGGATCCACCGAAAGCGCCGCCGCGGTGGTGGCGTCGCCCGCGCGCAGTGCGTTCGCATCGGCTCTGAGGCGTGTCCGCTGCGAAGCAGGGCGGTCCTTCTCGGCAGCGGCGCGGGCGAGAAGTTCGGCGCCGAGCGCCGCCATGACCGGCACATCGACTCCGGCGGCGACCTTGACGTGGGCGGCGTGCGCCCAGGTCGCGAAGTCGTCGGAGAACGCTTCGAAGCGGTAGCGCCAGAGCCCTTCGGCGTCGAGGGCGATGTCGGCGGCCCACGTGTCCGTGCCGTCCGCCCGCGGGATCATCCGGTGCAGGCTCTCCTCGCCGCTCGGAGAGGTGAGCCGGACGTGGACGCCGATGAGATCATGCCCCTCGCGGAAGGCCACGACGCTGAACGGGACCACCTCGCCCGCGAATGCCTTGGCGGGGAAGCCGCCGGGCACCGACGGCGAGCCGTCGAGGAGGGGGATGCGCGTGGTGCGCAGATCGCCGGGAAGGTCCGCGCCGTCGAAGGCGCGCACCGGGATCTGAACGGGGCTCCGCAGAGCCGGGGACCGGGTACCAGCACGTGCAATCACATGCCGAATCTACCGTTCCGGTGTGCGCGAACCTACCGCTCGACCCGAAGGGCGAAGCGTGATATCACTCCACCCGGAACAGTCGCATCGAGGTCCCGGGGATCGGCAGCACGTCCCCCGGAGAGAACGCCTCTTCGGCGTCCGCCGGGCGATCCTCCGCACTGGACCAGAGCGAGACGAAGCGGGTGGCTCCGTCGATGCCCTCGGGGAGGCGGACGTCGATCGGCGCCTCCGTGCCGTGCACGATCAGCAGGATCCGGTTGAATGCCTCGGTGTCCGGCGTCGAGGACGCGACGTACTGCAGTGTGCGGTTGCCCGGGTCGTTCCACTGCGCCGCCTCCATCGTCTCGCCGTCTTGGTCGTACCAGTCCATGACCGAGGCGTTGGGGATGTGCTCGCCCAGCCGGGCATAGCGGCTCGGGCGCAGCGCGGGATTCTCCTGGCGGAGCCGGATCAGCCGGGTGACGTGCTCCCTCAGATCCTCCTGCCACGCCTCGAACTCCCACCCCAGCCACGACAGGGGCGAGTCCTGTGCGTAGGCGTTGTTGTTTCCGCGCTGAGTGCGCCCGACCTCGTCGCCAGCGGTCAGCATGGGGATGCCTGCGGAGAGGAGGAGGGTGCCGAGCAGGTTGCGCATCGCCTTGCGTCGGGCCGCGAGGATCGCCGGATCATCGGTCGGGCCCTCGACGCCGTGGTTGAACGCGCGGTTCATGTCCGCGCCGTCGCGGTTGCCCTCGCCGTTGGCCTCGTTGTGCTTGACGTCGTACGAGACGAGGTCGTGGAGAGTGAATCCGTCGTGGGCGGTCACGAAGTTGACGCTCGCCAGCGGGCCGCGCTCCTCGCTGAAGGTGTTGGACGAACCGGCCAGACGCGTCGCGAAGCCGCCGATGCCCACCGGCGCGGACGCGCGCCTGGCGTAGTCGATGTCGCTGAGCCAGAAGTTGCGCACGCGGTCGCGGTACCGGTCATTCCACTCGTGCCATCCGGCAGGGAAGTTGCCCGTCTGCCATCCGCCGAGCCCCACATCCCACGGCTCGGCGATCAGCTTGCTCGCGGACAGCACGGGATCCGCGGCGATCGCACGGAGCAGAGGGTGGTCGGGGGTGTACGCATGCCTCTCGTCGCGGGCGATCGCAGTGGCGAGGTCGAAACGGAAGCCGTCGATCTGCATCTCCTCCGCCCAGTAGCGCAGCGAGTCGAGCACCAGACGGGCGGCGGCGTCCGTCGCAGTGTTCAGTGTGTTGCCGCAGCCGGTCGTATCGACGTAGACGCCGTCCGCGTCCTGACGGTAGTAGGCCGCGTTGTCGATACCGCGCAGGCTGGAGCGGGGGCCGCCGATGCCCTCTTCGGCCGTGTGGTTGTACACGACGTCGAGGATGACCTCGATCCCGGCCTCGTGCAGCAGACGGACCATTCCCTTGAACTCGGCGATCACGGCTTCCGGTCCGCGCTTGCGGGCGTCCTCCGTGGCGTATGCCGTGTGCGGTGTGAAGAAGTTCAGCGTGTTGTAGCCCCAGTAGTTCGTGAGGCCGCGCTCCAGGAGCCGGGGCTCCGGCACGAAGGCATGCACGGGGAGCAGTTCGACGGACGTGATGCCGAGCCGGTGGAAGTGGGCGATCATCGCGGGGTGCGCGAGTCCCGCGTAGGTGCCGTGCAGGGCGGGAGGGACATCCGGGTGCCGCTTGGTGAGACCCTTCAGATGGCCTTCGTAGATGACCGTGCGGTCGAGCGGCACTCTCGGCTTCGCGGAGTCGCCCCAGTCGAAGCCGTCGACGATCACGACCGAGCGCCACTCCTGGTACCCGTGTCCTTGGGCCAGCCCGCGGGCGTAGGGGTCGAGCAGCAGGGTCTGCGGGTTGAAGGTGTTGCCGGGACCGTGCGGACCGCCCACCCGGATGGCATAGCGCACGCCCGGTTGCAGCAGGGGTGTCGTGACCTCCCAGACTCCGCCGGGCCGCCGCTCGAGGGGCGCCTGGTCGGTCACCCAGTCGAGGTCGGTGGCGTCGAACACGACGAGCTCCATGGACGACGCCCGCTGGGACCACACCCGCAGTGTTCCGACGCCGTCGTGCAGACGGACGCCGAGGTTGTCGAGGGCGGATCCCCCCGGCACGGCGGAGACACGGGACGCAGGCATGAGTACACCCTAGGCGTCTTGCATTTCCGTCTCATGTCAGCGAGGACCGGGTACCACAGGCGGTGCGCCGCCGCTGCCGGGATCGGGGAGAATCGAAGGATGCGGCACTACCTCGACCATGCGGCGACCTCGCCCCTGCGCGCCGAGGCGCGGGACGCCTGGCTCGCGGCGGCGACGGTCGCGGGCAACGCCTCCTCGACGCACGGCGCGGGGCAGGAGGCGCGACGACTGCTGGAGGAGTCCCGCGAGCGCGTGGCCGCGGTGCTGCAGGCCGACCCGATCGAGATCGTCTTCACCTCCGGAGGCACGGAGTCGGTCAACCTGGCACTGCAGGGTCTGTGGCGGGCGCGCCCGGCGGGGACCTCGGCCATCGTCCTCCCCGACGGGGAGCATCACGCGACGATGGACACCGCGGCGGCTCTCGCCGCCGAGGGGGCGGAGATACGGCCTGTGCCGCTCTCGGCACGGGCGCGCATCGACCCCGGACTGTTCGCCGACGCGCTGCCCGGGGCGGCTCTCGCCACGGCCCTGGTCGCGAACAACGAGGCGGGAACGGTGAACGACGCCAGTGCGCTGACAGCTGCGGCGGCCGCGCGCGCGGTGCCGTTGCACCTGGACGCGGTCGCGGCACTCGGCCACGTGCCGCTGTCGTTCCGCGCGCTGCGGGGAGACGCCGCGGACGGTGTCGGCCTCGTCGCCCTCAGCGTCACCGGCCACAAGATCGGCGCTCCCGTCGGGATCGGCGTCCTCGTGGTGGCGCGGTCGGCGACTCTGAGTCCGCTTCTGCGCGGCGGCGGGCAGCAGCGCGGGCTCCGCCCCGGGACGCAGGACGTCGCGGGCGCCGCGGCGTTCGCGACCGCACTGGAGCTGGCCGAGCGCGAGCGCGAGACCGAGAGCGCACGGCTCCGCGAGCTGCGGGAGCGCCTCGTCGACGGCATCGCGGCGGCGGTGCCCACGGCCGAGCTCCTGGGTGACCCGGTCGACCGTCTTCCCGGCAACGCGCACGTGCTGTTCCCCGGTGCCGTGGGGGAGAGCCTGCTGTTCCTCCTCGACGTCGCGGGCATCTCGGTCTCCACCGGTTCGGCGTGTCAGGCCGGTGTCGCCGAGCCGTCGCACGTCGTCATGGCCATGGGGCGACCGGAGCGAGACGCGCGGAGCGTGCTGCGCTTCTCGCTCGGTCGCACCTCGACCATCGAGGACGTCGATGCCGCGGTCGCCGCGATCGGCGAGGCTTTCGCCCGCGCATCCGGCGCCGGCTCAGGCGGGCGCTCGTAGACTGGAGGGATGCGGATCCTTGCGGCCATGAGCGGTGGCGTCGACTCCGCCGTCGCGGCTGCCAGGGCCGTGGAGGCGGGTCACGACGTCGTCGGCGTGCATCTCGCCCTCTCCAGGGCCGGCGGCACGCTCCGCACCGGAAGCCGCGGCTGCTGCACGATCGAGGACGCGCTGGACGCGCGTCGCGCCGCGGACCTGCTCGGGATCCCCTTCTACGTCTGGGACTTCTCTGAGCGGTTCCGCGACGACGTGATCGACGACTTCATCGCCGAGTACCGTGCGGGCCGCACGCCGAACCCCTGCATGCGCTGCAACGAGAAGATCAAGTTCGCCGCGCTGCTGGAGCGGGCGATCGAGCTGGGCTTCGACGCGGTGTGCACCGGCCACTACGCGACGCTCGTCGACGGACCCGAGGGCCTCGAGCTGCACAGGGCCTCGGATTCCGCGAAGGATCAGTCCTACGTGCTCGGGGTGCTCACGGCCGAGCAGCTCGCCCACACCTACTTCCCGCTCGGCACGACGCCGTCGAAGTCCGTGGTCAGGGCGGAGGCGGAGGCGCGAGGCCTCAGCGTGGCCCAGAAGCCCGACAGCCACGACATCTGCTTCATCCCGGACGGCGACACGCGCGGGTGGCTCGCCGAGAAGGTCGGCACGGCGACGGGCGAGATCGTCGACCGCAGCGGCGCCGTGGTGGGCGCCCACGAGGGCGCCCACGCGTTCACGGTCGGCCAGCGGCGCGGCCTGAAGCTCGGCGTGCCGGCGGACGACGGCAAGCCCCGGTTCGTGCTGGAGGTGCGTCCGGTGACGAACACCGTGGTCGTCGGACCGAAGGAGGCGCTGGCGATCGCGGAGATCGCAGGTGCGCGGCACAGCTGGGCAGGCGCGGCGCCCGCGGAGCCCGCCTTCCGCTGTCACGTGCAGATCCGCGCGCACTCCGATCCGGTGCCCGCCCTGGCGACGGTGGCCGACGACGGCGTGCGCGTCGTCCCCGACGCGCCACTCGACGGTGTGGCGCCGGGGCAGACGGCGGTGCTGTACGTCGGCACGCGCGTGCTCGGACAGTTCACGATCGACGCCACCGTCTCGGCCGTGCCCGTCGACGCCTGAGCTCCGTCGCATGTCGGTGGGCGCTCGTAGACTGGCGTGGTGCCGGACAACATCTCGCTGGAAGACGCCCGCATCGAGGCGGAGGAGCTGACGAGCCGCATCCTGGAGGCCAAGGACGCCTACTACGGGCGCGACACCTCGTTGGTCGACGACGCCACGTACGACGGCTGGATGCGCCGGCTGGAGGAGCTGGAGCGGCTGCACCCCGAGCTGCAGGGGCAGGACTCGCCCACGCAGATGGTGGGAGCGGCGGAGGCGACGGGGCTCGCCACGATCGAGCATGCCGAGCGCATGCTCAGCCTCGACAACGTGTTCTCGGTCGAGGAGCTGCGCGACTGGACCGTGAAGACGCGCGCGGCCGCGGGCCGCGATGTCGACTGGCTCACGGAGCTCAAGATCGACGGGCTGGCGATCAACCTGCGCTATGAGAACGGCGTGCTGACCTCTGCGGCCACGCGCGGAGATGGGCGGGTCGGCGAGATCGTCACGGAGAACGCCCTCCGGCTGCCCGAGATCCCGCAGCGCCTCAGCGGCGAGGGGCACCCCGCGATCGTGGAGGTCCGTGGCGAGGTGTTCATCCCCGCCGCGGCGTTCGAGCGTCTGAACGCCGCCCAAGCCGCCTTCCGCGACCGCGCGTATGCCGATGCCCTGGCCCGCTGGGAGGCGCGTGGCGGGGCGAAGAGGCCGTTCGACGAGGAGAAGGCGCGCACCGCTGCAGCGCGCAGGTTCCCGGCGTTCGCGAACCCGCGGAACGCCGCGAGCGGGGGACTGCGCCAGCAGATCGACAAGAAGGAAGGCCTGGAGCTCGAAGCCGGACTCCTGCGCATCGAGTCGCTCGCCCTCTACGTGCACGGCATCGGCGCCTGGACGAACCCGCCGGTCGCGGTGCAGAGCCAGGTGTACGAGCTGCTCGCCGAGTGGGGGCTGCCGACGAGTCCGCACACCCGCGTCTGCCACACGATCGACGAGGTCACCGCCTTCGTCGAGTACTACGGCGAGCACCGCCACGACATCGAGCACGAGCTCGACGGGATCGTGGTCAAGGTCGACGAGCTCGACCTGCACGACGAGCTCGGGGCGACGAGCCGCGCACCGCGCTGGGCGATCGCCTACAAGTACCCACCGGAGGAGGTGCAGACGAAGCTCCTCGACATCGTCGTCTCCGTGGGTCGCACGGGCCGCGCCACGCCATTCGCCGTGATGGCTCCTGCGCACGTCGCGGGCTCGGTCGTGCGACAGGCGACGCTGCACAACAAGGACGTGGTGAAGGCCAAGGGCGTGCTGATCGGAGACACGGTCGTGCTGCGCAAGGCCGGGGACGTCATCCCCGAGGTCCTCGGCCCCGTGGTCGAGAAGCGCGACGGCACGGAGCGCGAATTCGTCATGCCGGCCAACTGCCCGGAATGCGGCACCCCGCTCCGCCCCATGAAGGAGGGCGACATCGATCTGCGCTGCCCCAACGCACGGTCCTGTCCCGCGCAGGTGCGCGGGCGTGTGGAGCACATCGGCTCTCGCGGTGCGCTCGACGTCGAGGCGCTGGGCGAAGTGACGGCCGCCGCGCTCACGCAGCCGACCTCCCCGGCGGTGCCTCCGCTCGAGACGGAGGCCGGGCTGTTCGCGCTCACGCTGGATCAGCTGGTGCCGATCGAGGTGGTCGTCCGCGATGCCGAGACCGGACTGCCCAGAGAGGACGAGGACGGCCTCGTCAAGACCAGGGCTCCGTTCCGTCGCAACCCCACCGCGGCGGAGAAGAGGGCCGGTCGCGAAGGCCCGCAGCCGTCGTCGCAGGCGCTCACACTGCTCGCCGAGCTCGAGAAGGCCAAGACGAAGGACCTGTGGCGCCTGCTGGTGGCCCTGAACATCCGGCACGTGGGACCCGTCGCCGCCCGGGCGCTCGCGCAGTGGTTCGGGTCGCTCGACGCGATCCGCTCGGCATCGCGGGAGGAGCTCGCGGCGGTCGAGGGCGTCGGCGGCATCATCGCCGATTCACTGCTGGCGTGGTTCGAGGTCGACTGGCACCAGGAGATCGTGCGGCAGTGGGCCGACGCCGGGGTGCAGTGGGCCACCCCGGGGCACCCGGGTCCCGGAGCAGCGGTGACCCAGGGGGGAGTGCTCGACGGTCTCACCGTGGTGGCGACAGGCTCGCTCGACGGGTATACGCGCGAGGGAGCGCAGGAGGCGATCATCAAGGCCGGGGGCAAGGCCGCGTCGAGCGTCTCCAAGAAGACGGACTTCGTCGCGGCCGGGCCCGGGGCGGGCTCGAAGCTCGCCAAGGCCGAGGAACTGGGCATCCGGATCCTCGACGCCGCGCAGTTCCACGTCCTGGTGACCGAGGGGCCGGACGCGCTGGGCTGACCCGGTCAGGGCCGCTCGACCTCCGGGCTCTCGCTCGGGGGAAGGAACTGCCGCAGTCGCGGCGAGTCCGCGAATCCCAGGTCGCGGTAGAGAGACACAGCCTCGTCGCTCGAGTGCACCGTAACCCGGGCGGCACCGAGCGACACGGCGTGCGCGCAGGCCGCGGCGACGAGCGCCCTGCCCGTGCCGCGGCCTCGGTGCTCCGGGAGCACGAACACGCTCTGCACATCCGCGGAGACGCGGTCCGTCGCGCCCGGCCTCGGTACGCGGGGGAGAAGCGCGACCCACGCCGCACCGACCAGCTCGCCATCGTCGGCACGCGCCACGAACGCGCTGTGCGTCTGGGCATGCTCCTGCCACCACAGGCCGAGCTCTGCCGCGAACTCGTCGAGCGATCGACCCGCGGTCAGCTCGGCAGGCACGTCCTGCCACTTCAGCCGAGCGAGGCCGAGGACGTCCGCTGTCCCGGCGCGGTCGATGCGCACGTCAGCCCTTGTGACGCGGCTTCCGGAAGGGCTTGTCCTCGCGCGCCGGGCGTTCGTCACGGTCGTGGCGCGCGGTGCGGTCATCCCGGTCACGGCGGGCCGGGCGGTCATCCCGGTCCCTGCGGTCGGAGCGGTAGCCGCCGTCTCGCCCGCCCGAGGAACGCCGGGCCCCGGGACCGCGGTCCGGCGCGATCTCGATGAGTCGCCCCGAGATGCGCGTGTCGCGGAGCTTGTCGAGCACGGCCGGATCGAGGTTCGCCGGCAGCTCGACGATGGAGAAGTCCGGACGGATGTTGATGGCGCCGAAGTCGTCGCGGCCGAGGCCGCCCTCGTTCGCGAGCGCACCGACGATCTGCCGCGGCTCCACGCGGTGCCGGCGACCGACCTCGATGCGGTACGCCGTGTAGTCGCCGCGGCCACGACGCTCCCTGGGCTGTCGATCCTCACGGGTCTGGCGCTCGCGCGGAGGGCGGTTGTCCGAGGCCACGGCCTTCGCGAGTGCGTCGTCGGTCGGGTCGAGCAGCAGCGGGGTCTCGCCCTGTGCGACCACGGCCAGGGCGGCAGCGACATCGCCCTCCGGCACGTCGTGATGCCGGACGTAGTGGGCGATGATGTCGCGGAACGCGTCGACGCGTGCGGTCTCGGACAGTGCGGCGGTGATCGCATCGTCGAAACGGGCGAGACGCGTGGTGTTCACGTCCTCCGTGCTGGGCAGCTGCATCTGCGCCGGCGTCTGCCTCGTCGCCTTCTCGATGTGCTTGAGCAGGTATCGCTCGCGCGGCGTGATGAAGCTGATGGCGTCACCGGTGCGGCCCGCGCGACCGGTCCGGCCGATGCGGTGCACGTACGACTCCGTGTCCGTGGGGATGTCGAAGTTGACCACGTGGCTGATGCGCTCCACGTCGAGGCCACGGGCGGCGACGTCGGTGGCCACCAGGATGTCGAGCTTGCCGTCCTTGAGCTGGTTCACGCTGCGCTCGCGTTGTACCTGCGGCACGTCGCCGTTGATCGCCGCGGCGGAGTATCCGCGGGCGCGGAGCTTCTCGGCGAGCGTCTCGGTCTCGTTCTTGGTGCGGACGAAGACGATCATGCCGTCGAAGTTCTCGACCTCGAGGATGCGGGTCAGGGCGTCCACCTTCTGCGCATACGAGACCACCAGGTACCGCTGCGTGATGTTGGTGTTGGTCGCGGTCTTCGACTTGACCGTGATCTCCTCCGGGTCGCGGAGGTACTGCTGCGCGAGGCGGCGGATCTGTGCCGGCATCGTGGCGGAGAACAGGGCGACCTGCTTCTCCTCGGGCGTCTGGGCCAGGATCTGCTCCACGTCCTCCGCGAAGCCCATCTTCAGCATCTCGTCGGCCTCGTCGAGCACCAGATACTGGAGCTCCGAGAGGTCGAGCGTGCCCTTGGCGAGGTGGTCCATGATGCGTCCGGGCGTGCCGACGACGACGTGCACGCCGCGACGGAGTGCCGAGAGCTGCACGCCGTAGCCCTGGCCGCCGTAGACGGGCAGCACGTGCACGCCCTTCATCCGGGAGGCGTAGGACTCGAACGCCTCGCAGACCTGCAGCGCGAGCTCGCGGGTCGGGGCGAGGACGAGGGCCTGCGGCGTCTTCTGGGACACGTCGAGACGCTCCAGCACCGGGAGCGCGAAGGCCGCGGTCTTGCCGGTGCCGGTCTGCGCCATGCCCACGACATCGCGCCCGGAGAGCAGGGTCGGGATGGTGGCTGCCTGGATCGGGGAGGGCGTCTCGTAGCCGAGATCCTTGATGGCCTTGAGGACGGGCCCGGTGATGCCGAGCTCCTCGAATCCGGGGGTGGTGGGGGACTCGTCGGGGGCGTCGGTGGGCACTGCGTCTTCAGGGGTCACTTCCCAAGGGTAGCGCGCGACCGCGCCCCGCGCCTGTGAGGCGGGCCTCACGCCCCGGTCGTGAGCGCGAGCAGCTTCTCCTTGACCTGTCGCCGCAGCACCTTGCCGATGAGTGAGGTCGGCAGCTCGTCCACCACGAACAGCCGCCGCGGCACCTTGTACGGGGTGAGGATGCTGCGGGCGTACTCGCGGATCGCCTCGACGTCCACATCGGCGCCGCCGTCCACGACGATGGCCGCCACGACCTCCTCGCCGGAGTGCTCGCTCGGCAGGCCGACCACGGCGGCGTCAGCCACGGCGGGGTGCTGCCTCAGCGCGTTCTCGACCTCGGTGGGCGCGACGTTGAACCCGCCCGTGATGATGAGCTCCTTGATCCGGTCGACGATGCGGACGAAGCCGGCCTCGTCGATGGTGACGATGTCACCCGTGCGATACCAGCCGTCCACGAACACGGCCTCGGTCTCCTCCGGTTTGCCGTAGTAGCCGGAGAACACCTGGGATCCGCGCACGACCAGCTCGCCCGGCGATCCGTCAGGCACGTCCTGCGTGGGATCCTCCGGGTCGACGACACGACACTCCGTGCCGGGGAGGGGAAGCCCCACGGTTCCCGGCACCCGGTTGTCGGCCACCGGATTCGCCATGAGCACGGGCGAGCACTCGCTGAGGCCGTATCCCTCCACGAGGTATCCGCCCGTCGCGGCCTCGAACGGCACGACCAGTTCATGCGGCAGGGCCATCGCGCCGGAGATGGCGACTTCGATGCCCTCGAGCGAGACGCCCTTCCTGGTCGCGGCGGCCAGGAGCCGATCGGCGATCGGCGGCACGAGAGGCAGGAAGGTGGCGGGGTGCTTCTTGACCACATCGAGCACGAGGTCGGGGTCGAACTTCGGGAACAGCACGAGCCGGGCGCCCATGGACATCGCGAATGTCAGACACAGCGTGAGTCCGTAGGCGTGGAACATCGGCAGCACCGCGTACACGACGCAGCCCTTGCCGCGCTGGATCGACGGGACCCACGCCTGAGCCTGGGCCGCGTTGGCGAGGAGGTTGCGATGCGTGAGCGCCGCGCCCTTGGGAGTGCCTGTCGTGCCGGACGTGTACTGGATGATCGCGAGGTCGTCGGTGGCGGGTCGGGGATGCGTCGCGGGAATCGCGGCGGTGGAGAGCAGCGACTCCCAGACGACCGTGCCGCGGACCCGCTCGGTGAGCGCGGCCCGTGACTCGCGCGCCTTGGCGACGGGGAGGCGCAGAGCGAAGCGGGTGAGGGCCGGCATGGCCCTGGTCACGTCGACCGAGATCAGGGCGCTCACGGCGAGGTCGGCGGGGAACTCCTGCACGGTCGCCACGACCTTGTTCCACACGATGGCGTGCTTCGCCCCGTGATCCTCGAACTGCTTGCGCAGCTCCCGCGGCGTGTAGAGCGGGTTGTGCTCGACCACGACCGCGCCGAGACGCAGCACCGCGTAGAAGGCGATGATGTGCTGCGGGCAGTTGGGCAGCACGATCGCCACGGGGTCGCCGGCCCGTACTCCCAGGTCGCGGAGCCCGGCGGCGGCGCGGTCGATCGCCTCCTGCAGCTGGGCGTAGGTGGTCTCGCGGCCGAAGAACTGCAGCGCGGGGGCGTCGGGGTAGTCGCGTGCGGAAGCGGCGACGATGTCGACGAGGGAGCCGGTGACGGGGGCGAGGTCTTCCGGAACGCCGTCGGCGTAGCTGGCGACCCACGGGCGAGGGGGCTGATACGTGCTCACGCGCCCAGCTTAGGCGGGCGATGTCGCGCCGGTTCGGCCGCGGCGCGCCAACTAGACTGGGGTGGTGTCTGAAATCACCCCTGATCTTGTGCGCCATCTCGGCGTGCTCGCGCGCATCCAGCTGAACGACGACGAGGTGACGCGGCTCACGGGCCAGCTCGACGCCATCGTCGACAACATCGCGAAGGTGTCGGAGGTCGCGACCGCCGATGTCGCCGCGACCAGCCACCCGATCCCGCTGAGCAATGTGTTCCGACCCGATGAGGTCGGCGTGACGCTCACCCACGAGCAGGTGCTGCAGAACGCGCCGGATGCCGCGGACGGCCGCTTCCGTGTGACCGCGATCCTGGGAGAAGAGCAGTGAGCGACATCATCCGGCTGACCGCGGCGGAGCTCGCCGACAGCCTCGCCTCCGGTGAGGTCTCCAGCGTCGAGGCCACTCAGGCGCACCTCGACCGCATCGCGCAGGTGGACGGCGACGTGCACGCGTTCCTCCACATCAACGAGCACGCGCTGGAGGCGGCGGCCGCGGTCGACGCCCGGCGCGCAGCGGGGGAGCAGCTGGGGCCGATCGCCGGCGTGCCGCTCGCCATCAAGGACGTGCTGGTGACGACCGACCAGCCGACCACGAGCGGATCGCGGATCCTCGAGGGCTACCGCTCGCCCTATGACGCGACCGTCGTCGCCCGGTCCCGCGCGGCAGGTCTCATCCCGCTCGGCAAGACCAACATGGACGAGTTCGCGATGGGCTCATCGACGGAGCACTCGGCGTACGGACCCACCAGGAACCCGTGGGACCTCGACCGTATCCCCGGCGGCTCCGGGGGCGGCTCCGCGGCGGCGGTGGCGGCGTTCGAGGCACCTCTCGCCCTCGGCTCCGACACCGGCGGCTCGATCCGCCAGCCCGCGCACGTGACGGGCACGGTGGGCGTGAAGCCGACGTACGGCGGCGTCAGCCGCTACGGCGCGATCGCGCTCGCCTCAAGCCTCGACCAGGTCGGTCCGGTCACGCGGACCGTGCTCGATGCCGGTCTGCTGCACGACGCCATCGGCGGTCACGACCCGAAGGACTCGACGTCGCTGACCGACGTCTGGCCGTCCTTCGCCGATGCCGCCCGCGAGGGCGCCAGGGGCGACGTGCTGAAGGGCCTGCGCGTCGGCGTGATCCGCGAGCTGCCGGACAGCGGCTTCCAGCCGGGTGTCGCCGCGTCGTTCCGCAGCGCGCTCGCGCTGATGGAGGCGCAGGGAGCCGAGATCGTCGAGGTCGACGCCCCGCACTTCGAGTACGGCGTCGCCGCGTACTACCTGATCCTCCCGGCGGAGGCCTCCAGCAACCTCGCGAAGTTCGACTCGGTGCGCTTCGGTCTCCGGGTCACACCGGAGGGCAACCCCACGGTCGAGGACGTGATGTCCGCCACGCGCGACGCCGGTTTCGGCGACGAGGTGAAGCGTCGCATCATCCTCGGCACGTATGCGCTCTCCGCCGGCTACTACGACGCGTACTACGGCAGCGCGCAGAAGGTGCGGACGCTCATCCAGCAGGACTTCGCGCGAGCGTTCGCCGGTGTCGACGTCATCGCCACCCCGTCGGCGCCGACGACGGCCTTCAAGCTCGGGGAGAAGATCGACGATCCGCTCCAGATGTACCTGAACGACGTCACCACGATCCCCGCGAACCTCGCCGGTGTGCCCGGCATCTCCATCCCGAGCGGTCTGGCGGAGGAGGACGGTCTGCCCGTCGGCATCCAGTTCCTCGCCCCCGCGCGGGAGGACGCACGTCTGTACCGGGTGGGTGCGGCGCTGGAGGCGCTGCTCGTTGACTCGTGGGGAGCCCCGCTGCTCACCCGCGCACCCCAGCTCGCAGGAGGGAACCGCTGATGGCTGCCGCAGCCAAGCTGATGGACTTCGACAAGGCGCTCGAGCTCTTCGAGCCGGTCCTCGGGTTCGAGGTGCACGTCGAGCTCAACACGAACACGAAGATGTTCTCGGATGCGCCCAACCCGGCCAACGAGGCGTATCACGCGGCGGAGCCGAACACGCTGATCGCCCCTGTGGACCTGGGACTGCCGGGGTCGCTCCCGGTCGTGAACGAGACGGCCGTCCGCTCGTCGATCAGCCTGGGCCTCGCGCTCGGCTGCTCGATCGCGGAGTCCAGCCGGTTCGCGCGGAAGAACTACTTCTACCCCGACCTGGGCAAGAACTACCAGATCTCGCAGTACGACGAGCCGATCGCGTTCGAGGGCTCGGTGGAGGTGGAGCTCGAGGACGGCACCATCGTGACGATCCCGATCGAGCGCGCGCACATGGAGGAGGACGCGGGCAAGCTGACCCACATGGGGGGAGCGACCGGACGCATCCAGGGTGCGGAGTACTCGCTCGTGGACTACAACCGCGCGGGTGTGCCCCTGGTCGAGATCGTCACGAAGACGATCTTCGGCACCGAGCACCGCGCGCCCGAGGTCGCGAAGGCCTATGTCGCGGCGATCCGCGACATCGTCCGCGGACTGGGCATCTCCGAAGCGCGGCTGGAGCGCGGCAACCTGCGCTGCGATGCGAACGTGTCGCTGCGTCCGCGCGGCGTGGAGAAGCTCGGCACGCGCACCGAGACGAAGAACGTGAACTCGATGCGCTCCGTCGAGCGCGCGGTCCGCTACGAGATCCAGCGTCAGGCGCAGATCCTCGCGGACGGCGGGACGATCATCCAGGAGACCCGTCACTGGCACGAGGACACCGGAACGACGTCGCCCGGTCGCCCGAAGTCGGACGCCGACGACTACCGCTACTTCCCGGAGCCCGACCTGCTGCCGGTGCAGCCGGCCCCCGAGCTCGTCGAAGAGCTGCGTGCGGCTCTGCCCGAGCAGCCCGTGGCGCGCCGTCGTCGCCTGATGACCGAGTGGGGCTTCACGCCTCTGGAGTTCCAGGACGTGCGCAACGGCGGTCTGCTCGACGTGGTCGAGTCCACGATCGCGGCAGGAGCCACTCCGGCGACCGCACGGAAGTGGTGGACGGGCGAGGTCACGCGTCTCGCGAACGCCCAGGAGAAAGACGCGACCGAGCTGATCAGCCCCGAGAACGTCGCGGCGTTGCAGCAGCTCGTCGACGCCGGAACGCTCACCGACAAGCTGGCGCGTCAGGTGCTGGAGGGCGTCATCGCGGGCGAGGGCACGCCGCAGGAGGTCGTCGACGCCCGGGGGCTCGCCGTGGTGTCCGACGACGGCGCACTGATCGCGGCCATCGACGAGGCCCTTGCCGCGCAGCCCGACATCCTCGCGAAGATCAAGGACGGGAAGGTGCAGGCTGCCGGCGCGGTCATCGGCGCGGTCATGAAGGCCATGAAGGGCCAGGCGGACGCTGCCCGCGTGCGCGAACTGGTCCTCGAGCGCGCCGCACAGTGAGTCTCGCTCTCTCCCGGGTCTCGTGTCGGGGGCCCGGGAGAGAATGGACCCATGGGACACGGTGACGGCAGAGGGCGCATGGTGTCCTCGGCCGATGCCGACGACTCCGGCACGCGCATCCTCCACGTCGACATGGACGCGTTCTACGCCGCGGTCGAGGTGCTCGACGATCCGAGCCTGCGAGGGCTGCCGCTGATCATCGGGTCGCCCGACGGCCGCTCCGTGGTGTCGAGTGCGTCATACGAGGCACGACGCTACGGCGTCCGCTCGGCGATGCCGGTCTCGCAGGCACTGCGACTGTGCCCTGGTGCCCGCGTAGTCCCCCCGCACTTCTCCCGGTACCAGGAGGTGTCCCGCCAGGTCATGGCGATCTTCGAGTCGTTCACGCCTCTGGTGGAACCGCTGTCGGTCGACGAGGCCTTCCTCGACGTCCAGGGCGTGCGGCGGCTCTGGGGGAGCCCGGCCCGTATCGCCGGCCTCATCCGCGAGCGGGTCCAGGCGGAGGTCGGCATCACCTGCAGCGTGGGCGTCGCGTCCACGAAGCACGTCGCGAAGATGGCGTCCACGATCGCGAAGCCGGACGGCATGCTCGTGATCGCGGCCGCCGACACCCTGGACTTCCTCGCCCCGCGCTCGGTGCGTGCGCTCTGGGGCGTCGGGCCGAAGGCCGCGGAATCGCTCGAGGCCCGCGGGATCCGCACGATCCGCGACATCCGCGAGACGCCGCAGGAGACGCTGGACCGGGCGGTGGGGCCGGCTCTCAGCGCGCGGCTCGTGCAGCTCGCCCGCGGGGAGGACGCGCGAGCCGTGGACACCGAGCGCGTGGAGAAGAGCATCGGCCATGAGGAGACGTTCGATCAGGACATCGCCGATCGGGAGTTCCTGCGGGCCGAGCTGCTGCGGCTGTCCGACCGCGTCGGCGCGCGGCTGCGGCGAGCCGGCTGGGAGACCTCGACCGTCTCGATCAAGATCCGGTTCGCCGACTTCCGCACGGTGAACCGTTCGCAGACGCTGACCGAGCCCACGGCGGTGAGCCAGCGCATCGGCGAGGCCGCTCAGGGCCTGTTCGAACTCATCGATCGCCGCGATCCGATCCGGCTCGTGGGGGTGCGCGCCGAGAAGCTGCGCCCGGCGGGAGGCGGTGCCCTCGCGCTCTGGGACGAGGACGAGGACTGGCGCAAGGTGGAAGGTGCCGTGGACGAGGCGATCGCGCGCTTCGGCACGGCGACCATCAGCCGCGCGCGGCACATCGGACGCGGCGAGGGCCGTGGTGCGGCGCGGCATCCGAAGGATCACGGCGTGGATTGAGGGGCGCGCACGGCGTCTCGGTCGGCTACCGTGGGAGCATGCCGAACATTGCACTGGAACTCGGGAAGCAGGTCGCGTCCTTCGGCGTGAAGAGCGCGTATGGAGAGCCGCAGGACGTCGACGGCGTGAGCGTCACCCCGGTGGCCTTCACCTACTCGGGCTTCGGCGGCGGAAGCGGAGACGGTGCCGAGGGCGGTGGCGGCGGCGGTGTGTCCATCCCGGTCGGCGTGTATGTGCGGCGCGAAGAGGGTCTGCGCTTCGAGCCGAACATCGTGACGCTGCTCGTGGTGGCGGTGCCGTTCGTCTGGGTGACCGGGCGAGCACTCACGCGCATCATCCGTGCGCTCAAGAAGTGACGACGCCGTCGCAGCGGCTCTGGAGCACGCCGCGACCCTGATCACGCGCGACGTCCTGGCGGTGTCCGCCGCGAATCCGGTGATCATCATCGACGGCGGCAGCGGGGCCGGAAAGACCTCACTCGCGGAGCGGCTGGCCGAGCTGTGGCCTCTGGCCGGACGAGTGCAGGTGATCGCGCTGGACTCCCTGTACCCGGGCTGGGACGGGCTCGATGCGGGCGCGGAGCGGGCCCTCGACGGCATTCTGCGTCCGCACGGCCGGGGGCTGCTCGGCACGTGGAACCGATGGGACTGGGTCCGCGGCGAGGATGCGGAAAGCCACGCCGTCGACCCCGCGCTCGGTGTGATCGTCGAGGGCAGCGGCATCCTGCGCCCGTCCACGGCGGACCTGGCGGACGTGCGCGTCTGGATCGAATCCGCGGAGTCGTCTCGCAAGCCCAGGGCGCTCGCGCGCGACGGGGACGCCTATCGGCCGCACTGGGACAGATGGGCGGCGCAGGAGCGGAGGCACGTGGAGCGCGACGACCCGCGCTCGCTGGCGACGCGGATCATCACCGTTCCCTGACCGGGGCTCAGCTGCCAGAGTCGGTGAGCAGTTCGTCCGCCGCCTCGATCAGCAGCTCCAGGCGGTATCCGAGCCAGTCGTACAGGTCCGTACCGTCGGTGCGGCCGCCGCCGACATCCTCCGTGGTGATGCCCAAGCGCTCTGCGAGGACGAGGCGGATCGCCGTCAGGGTGCGCAACCAGGCATCGATGTCAGCCTGACGGACCGCGACCTGCCGCATCGCGTGTGCTTCCGCCACCGTGAGCTCTGCTGCCCCGTCGAATGCCGTGAGGGCCGAGCGCATCGTGCGCGCATCGAGGAGGCGCCGATCCAGCAGGTCGTCCCGCGTGGCGATGCCGAACTCTGCGGACGCCGCGGCATCCTCAGGGTACGCATCCGGCGTGAGCCGAGCGATCGCATGGTCAGCGGCGTCCTTCGTCCCGACCAACTCGATGAAGTCGTCCACGATGCGGGCGAGGTGACGCCCCTCGATCTCGGCGAGCGAGAACACGAGCGGCGCGCTCATTCGGCAGCCTTCCTGACCGTCGCCCAGAGGCCGTAGTCGTGCATCGCCTGGGCATGCACCTCCATGGTCTCCCGCGGACCGGTCGCGACGATCGCGTGCCCGTCGTGATGGACCGCGAGCATGAGCGCGGTCGCGTGATCGAGGGAGTAGCCGAAGTACGTGCGGAACACACGCACGACGTAGCTCATCAGGTTGACCGGGTCGTTCCAGACCACGACCTGCCAGGGTTCGAGAGGGGCAGCGGTCAGCTCGGTCCTCTCGTCGAGATCGGGGAGCGCGGTACTCATGGTCACGCCCATCCGAGTTCGTGCAGCTGCGCGTCGTCGATGCCGTGGAAGTGGGCGATCTCGTGCACCAGTGTGGTGTGGATCTCATCCCGGAGCTCGTCGATGGTCTCGCACTGCGCCAGATGCGGTTCCCGGTACAGGATGATGCGGTCGGGCAGCTCGCCCATGCCGTACTGCGTGCGCTCGGTCAACGCCAGGCCGTCGTAGAGACCGAGCAGATCGAGGCTCCCGTCCTCCGGGCGATCCTCGACGACGAAGACGACGTTCTCCAGCTGCTCGACCATGTCGTCTGGCAACTGGTCGAGCTCCTCGATCACGAGCGCCTCGAAGGCGGCGGCATCCATGTCCATCGTCACCAGCCTAGAGGCGGTGAGAGCCGCTCCGCTCAGTGCAGGAGGACGAGCAGCAGGGCGACGCCGATGAACAGGGAGCCGAACACGCTGTTGAGGATGCGTTGCCCGCGCGCGGTGGCGGTGAGCCGCCGGAACGGACGTGCGGCGGCGGCGAAGAAGCCCCACATGACCAGCACATCCACCACCACGACCGTCGTGACCAGCGCGAGATACTGCGGGAGCGGCGGCTCATCCGGGCGGATGAACTGCGGGATGAACGCCAGGAAGAAGACGATCGCCTTCGGGTTGAGCAGGTTGACCCAGAATCCGCGGCGCATCATCGACCAGTGGCTCTCATGCGGGTCTGTCGGAGCGGGGGAGTCGTCGGTCCCGATCGTCGGTCGGCTGAAGATGAGGCGGAGCCCGAGGAACACGAGGTAGGCGGCACCGGCGTACCTGATCGCGTTGAACAGGAGCTCGGAGCGGGACACGAGCAGGCCGACGCCCGCCGCGACGATCACGACATGAACGATGAGAGCGATCTGCTGCCCGATGATGCCCCAGATCGAGCGTCGCCATCCCTGCGTGAGCGCGTTCGACATCGTGTTGATCGCGCCGGCGCCCGGCGTGAAGCTGATCACCACGGAGGCGGTGAGCAACGAGAACCAGACCGCCAGTGACACCCCATCAGTGTAGGGCCCTGTCGGGTCGGGTCTCGGCGCCATGACACGAGAGAAGCCCGGGCCGCGGGGGCCGGGTCTCTCTTCCTGGGGTGAGTAACGGGGCTTGAACCCGCGACCTCCTGGACCACAACCAGGCGCTCTACCAACTGAGCTATACCCACCATGCGCCCGCCGAAACAGGCAACCCTACGATTCTATTACATGTTCGAGGTGAACTCGGACACGGTGCGCGCGGCGATGTTCTTCGCGTCATCGCTGGAGGGTCCGGGCTCGTCGACGAACACCGCCTCGCGGTAGTAACGGAGCTCCCGGATCGACTCGAGGATGTCAGCGAGGGCGCGATGCCCGCCGTCCTTCACGGGGGCCTGGAAGAACACCCGCGGGTACCAGCGGCGGGACAGCTCCTTGATGCTCGAGACGTCGACGTTCCGGTAGTGCAGCCACTGGTCGACCTGCGGCATGTACTTCGCGAGGAACATGCGGTCGGTGCCGATGGTGTTGCCGGCGAGCGGCGCCTTCCGCTCCAGTGGCACGAAGCGCTTGATGTAGGCGAGGGTCTGCGCCTCGGCCTCGTCGAGAGTGACCCCGAGCGGGATCTCCTCGATGAGCCCGGAGGTCTCGTGCATCTTCGTGACGAAGTCGTTCATGTGGGACAGTGCATCGTCGCTCGGCTTGATGACGACCTGGAAGCCGGGGTCGAGCGGACGCAACTCGAAGTCGGTGATGACAACGGCGATCTCCACGAGCTCATCCACGGCGAGATCGAGGCCCGTCATCTCGCAGTCGATCCAGACGAGCCGGTCGTTCTCGGAGGCAGATACCATATCGCCATCCTATCGACGGCTCCGACATCGCCCCGCGGAGCGCGGTACGGTAGAAGAGTCCGCCTCCGTAGCTCAGGGGATAGAGCAGGAGCCTTCTAATCTCTTGGTCGCAGGTTCGAATCCTGCCGGGGGCGCTTCACCGCCCGGGCGTCTTCGCTCAGCAGTACCGCAGTGCCGCAACGGCATCGTCGGCGCGCCAGAACTCGCCGATCACGCGGAACGTGCCGGTCGCCAGGTGCAGGCGCTCCGCGCGGTAGCGCAGCCCCAGGGGATCGGCGACGAGGCGCAGATGGCCGAGCACGTGCTCACGTGCATCCTGGACCCGCCAGAGGTGGTCCGCCGCGCGGACCAGGTGCTCCCTCTCCGAGGCGAGGTGAGGTGCCACCAGCGGGATCTCGGTCGCCGGGGCGGTCATGCTGTCAGTCATCGAAACTCCTTTCCTGTCTCGAACATATGACCGACCACCGACATTCGGTTCGACGAGCGACACGCGTGCGGCCTGGTCTTTTCTGCACGAACGTCGTTCGGCGCTGATCGTCCACAGTGCCCGGCTTCTGGGTGATCGGGCGCCGGGCCGGCGGCGCAGTCTGGAGGCAGCCGGCGACCGCCGGGATCGAGAGGAGAGCACATCATGGTGGAGACGATCACAGTCGTCGGGCGGGTTGCGACCGATCCGACGCAGGGCCAGACCGGGAGCGGTGTCCCCGTGACGAACTTCCGGCTCGCGAGCACCCATCGACGCTTCGACACCGCCACCCAGACCTGGATCGACACCGACACCAACTGGTTCTCGGTGGCTGCCTTCCGGCAGCTCGGGGAGAACGCCCGAGCTTCCCTGCGCGTCGGGGACGGCGTGATCGTGAGCGGACGGCTCCGGGTACGGGCGTGGGAGAGCAACGGGAAGCACGGAACGAGCGTCGACATCGAGGCGGACGCGATCGGGCATGACCTGCGCTGGGGTACCACCGCCTTCCGTCCCGGTCCGCGCAGGACCGGCCGCGGTGACGCCTGGGACGCCTCCGACCGCTCGGACGAGACGGAGGCTCCGGCGGTCGAGTCCGAGCTGAGCCCCGAGGATTCGGACTGGGACGCCCCTATGATCGAGCACGGGTTCGCGGATCGGGACCTCGCGGACGCGCGAGAGGCCTGACGCGGCAGGACGCGGGGCGGGGAGCCGGGCCTCGCGCCGGGCGGGGAGCCGGGCGTCGCACCGGGCACCGTGTCGGGCGGGGCGTCGAGCGGGGGAGTCTCAGCCGGCGGATGGGAGGTCTGAGCCCGCCGACGTAGACTCTGCACGTGCTTCGAACGCTCCCGTCTCCGCGTGCCCTCGGCATGCTCGCAGCCGCCAGCGCAGCGCTGATCATCCTGGCAGGCTGCGCGCCCGCGCAGGAGCAGCAGTCCCGGCCGACGGCAAGCCCGTCCGCCTCTGGGGCGGTCACACCGGCGCCTGCGCCCACGCTGCTCCCGGAGGGAACGGCCGAGGACAACCTCCCGCTGTTCCGTGCTGTCGCTGAGGGCGTGTGGTCGACCGAACAGCGCGCGGAGGGGCGTGCGTACGTCGACGGTCTCGTCGCGGCGGGCTTCGATCGCGCGGCGATGCAGGTGACGCCCGATCAGACGACCGTGGGCAACCCGGTCGAGAGTCTGCAGTTCTCCGTGCGATGGGGGGAGGAGTCCTGTCTCGTCGGGCAGGTCGGTCCATCGACGGGCGAGGTCGTCACCAAGGTCATGCCGCAGCTCGCCGGCGGGCGCTGTCTCGTCGGCCAGACGCGGCCGATCGACTGGTGACACGGGGCACACGAACCCACCCCGTAGCGGCCGGTAGGCTGGAGTGTCGATCCTCGACGCCAACAGAAGGAGCGGTTTTCGGTGGCTGAGTACATCTACTCGATGGTGCGTGCGCGCAAGGCTGTGGGCGAGAAGCTCATCCTCGACGACGTGACGATGGCGTTCCTGCCAGGGGCGAAGATCGGCATGGTCGGTCCGAACGGCGCCGGAAAGTCGACGATCCTCAAGATCATGGCGGGGCTCGACACGCCGTCCAACGGCGAGGCCAAGCTCTCGCCCGGATACTCCGTGGGCATCCTCATGCAGGAACCGGAGCTCGATGAGTCGAAGACCGTGCTGGAGAACATCCAGGACGGCATCGCGATCAAGGCGAAGCTCGACCGCTTCAACGAGATCTCCGCGCTCATGGCCGACCCTGACGCCGACTTCGATGCGCTGCTCGCCGAGATGGGCACGCTGCAGGAGGAGATCGACGCCGCCGACGGCTGGGACCTCGACTCCCAGCTCGAGCAGGCGATGGACGCGCTCCGCACGCCTCCGGGCGATGCCGCGATCGCGCCGCTCTCCGGTGGTGAGAAGCGTCGCGTCGCGCTCGCGAAGCTCCTGCTGCAGAAGCCGGATCTGCTGCTGCTCGACGAGCCCACCAACCACCTCGACGCGGAGAGCGTGCTGTGGCTCGAGCAGCATCTGCAGTCGTACAAGGGCGCGGTCATCGCGATCACCCACGATCGGTACTTCCTCGACCACGTCGCCGAGTGGATCGCCGAGGTCGACCGGGGCCGCCTGATCGGCTACGAGGGCAACTACTCGACCTACCTCGAGAAGAAGGCGGAGCGCCTCGACATCCAGGGCAAGAAGGACGCGAAGCTCGCCAAGCGCCTGAAGGACGAGCTCGAGTGGGTGCGGTCCAGTGCCAAGGGCCGCCAGACCAAGTCCAAGGCCCGCCTCGCCCGCTACGAGGAGATGGCGGCGGAGGCGGAGCGGACGCGGAAGCTCGACTTCGAGGAGATCCAGATTCCCGCCGGTCCCCGTCTGGGCAGCGTCGTGATCGAGGCGAAGAACCTCAAGAAGGGCTTCGACGGCCGCTCGCTCATCGACGGCCTCAGCTTCAGCCTGCCGCCGAACGGCATCGTGGGCGTCATCGGCCCGAACGGCGTCGGAAAGACCACCCTGTTCAAGACGATCGTCGGTCTGGAGCCGCTCGACGGCGGTGACCTCAAGGTCGGCGAGACCGTGAAGATCAGCTACGTCGACCAGTCCCGGTCGTCGATCGATCCGAACAAGACCCTCTGGGAGGTCGTCTCGGACGGGCTCGACTTCATCACGGTCGGCAAGACCGAGATCCCGTCGCGTGCGTACGTGTCGAAGTTCGGGTTCAAGGGGCCGGACCAGCAGAAGAAGGCCGGCGTGCTCTCCGGCGGTGAGCGGAACCGTCTCAACCTCGCGCTCACCCTGAAGGAGGGCGGCAACCTGCTGCTCCTCGACGAGCCGACCAACGACCTCGACGTCGAGACCCTGAGCTCGCTCGAGAACGCTCTGCTGGAGTTCCCCGGCTGCGCCGTGGTCATCACCCACGACCGGTGGTTCCTCGACCGCATCGCGACCCACATCCTCGCCTACGAGGGAACCGACGAGAAGCCCGACCAGTGGTACTGGTTCGAGGGCAACTTCGAGGCGTACGAGCAGAACAAGATCGAGCGCCTGGGACCGGACGCGGCCAAGCCCCACCGTTCCACGCACCGCAAGCTCACTCGCGACTGACGACGATGACCGAGTCCTCGCCGGATACCCGTCTGCACATCCCGATCCACCTTCGCTGGGGCGATCTGGATGCGTTCAACCACGTCAACAACACCTCGATGCTCAAGCTGCTCGAGGAGGCGCGGGTGCGCGCCTTCTGGCGTGCGGGTCCCGGCGAGGAGGCGCCCTCGACGGCGGTCCTCGACTCAGGCATCGAAGAGGGGATCCTCACGCTGATCGCCCGGCAGGAGATCGAGTACCTCGCACCCGTGCCGTACCAGCGCCGACCACTCGAGGTGCAGATGTGGTTCGGCAAGCTCGGCGGCTCGAGCGTCGAGGTCTGCTACGAGGTGCACAACGACCCCGCGGCGGAGCCCCGCGAGCTGTACGCGCGGTCCACGGCGATCATCGTGCTCGTCGACGCCGGGACCGGACGTCCGACCCGGCTCACTCCGGAGATGCGCGAGGCGTGGGAGCCGTACGTGGGTTCGTCGATCGAGTACGCGCACCGCTGAGCGCCCCGCGGACGGGTCGCTGGGCACCCTCGGATAAGTCGCTGAGGAACCCCGGACGGGTCGCCGAGCGCAACGTTCGGGGCGCTGAGCACCCCCGGACGGCTCGTTGAACGCGACGCACGGGTCAGGCGTGGTCGACCGGCACCCGGATCATGATCTCCTGCGCCACACTCGCCACCAGGCTGCCGTCCCGCGTGAAGATCCGCCCCGTCGCGAGTCCTCGTCCGCCGCGGGCGTTCGGCGACTCCTGCTCGTAGAGCAGCCACTCGTCGACCCTGGCGGGTCGATGCCACCACATCGCGTGGTCCAGGCTGGCGACCTTGAGACCCGGCAGCGCCCAGGAGACGCCGTGCGCACGCAGGATGGACTCCTGGATGGTCATGTCGCTCAGGTAGGCGAGTGCAGCGCGGTGCAGGCGCTGGTTGTCGGGGAGCGGTGCACGCAGTCGCATCCACACGCCCTGGCGGGGGACGCGCTCGTCGTCGTTCGGGAGGTACAGCGGCGAATCGATGTGGCGGATGTCGGCGGCACGCTCGCTCAGCATCCGCAGGGCTCCGCCGGTCAGGCCGGGGACCCGCTCCTCGTCCGGCGCGAGGCTCTCCGGCTCCGGAACGCCCTCCGGCATCGGCTCCGCGTGCTCGACGCCCGGATCGGCGTCCTGGAACGAGGCGATCATCGAGAAGATCGGCACCCCGTTCTGATAGGCCTGCGTGCGCCGGGTGGAGAAGGAGCGTCCGTCATGGATGCGGTCGACGGCGATCGTGATCCCCTGCGCGGCGTCGCCAGGGCGCAGGAAGTAGCCGTGCATCGAGTGGACGGCCCTGTCCTCGGGCAGGGTGCGCTCCGCGGCGAGCAGCGTCTGCGCGAGCACCTGGCCGCCGTAGATGCGCCCGCTCGGCATCGGGTGCGAGGAGCCGGTGAAGATGTCCTCGGTGGTGCGAGCCTGGGTCGCATCCAGGTCGAGCACCTCCAGAAGGGTCTCGACGGTCCGGATGGCGTGCACGTCCGCGCTCATGGCTTCCTCTCCGCGTCCGCTGACGCCGGTCCTTGGTAGTTTAGAACGCGTGTCCCACCGCCTCGTTCTCGCCGACCCGGATACGGCGAAGGACGTTCTGACGTTCGTCGGCCGCGCTGCCAGGATCACCGATGAGGGGGTGCGGCTGCAGGGCAGTCGCGGGGTGCTCGCGCTCACCACGGCCGTGCTCGCGCCCCAGGCGCTGTTCGATCAGACGCCCACCATCCTCGCGATGCGCATCGTGCACGCCGACCCCGAACTCGAATGCGACGTGGTGGTGGACTCCCTCTCGGCGACCGACGCCGACGCGAGCCTCGCCCTCCCCGAGACCGGGATGTCGCCGGCGTGGGCGGGCGTCGCCCCGCCGCGCCAGGGGTGGGCGGTGGAATCCGCGCTTCCGGCGTCCGTGATCGCTCAGCGGGCGCAGTGGGGCATCTCCGCGGTGGCACGCGGGGCAGGGCCGGGTTCGGGCGAGGAGGCCGTACGCGCCCTGCGGGCTGCCATCTGGGGCGAACCCGACGAGGATCTCGGCGGACTGCCGCGGGGCGTCGCGTTCGCCGCAGACGCGATGGGATTCATCTCGGGGGAGGAGCAGGTGCCGGTGTCCCGCGCCGGGCGGTGGACGCGGCTGGCGTTCCGTCGCGGCCATGTCCTCGCGCGCGGCCCCGTCGCGTCCGGTCTCACCCGCGTTCGCGACACGGGCTCCCCGGCCTGACCGGCAGCGGCCGCACGGAGACGTGGTCGGACAGCACCGGCTCAGACGGCGGAGGCGGCCGCGCGCCCGGCCTGTCGCCCGGAGAAGAGGCACCCGCCCAGGAACGTGCCCTCCAGCGCGCGGTAGCCATGCACGCCTCCGCCGCCGAAGCCGCTCGCCTCACCGGCCGCGTACAGCCCGAGCACCGGCTCACCGCTGGCGTTCAGCACCCTGCCGTCCAGGTCGGTGTTGATGCCGCCCAGCGACTTCCGCGTGAGGACATGCAGCTTCACGGCGATGAGCGGTCCGGCGGCAGGGTCCTGCAGACGGTGCGGCGCTGCGGTGCGGATGAGCTTGTCCCCCCGGTAGCCGCGCATGGAGCGCAGCATCCCGATCTGGGCGTCCTTCGTGAAGTCGTTGTCGATCTCGCGGTCGCGCGCCACGATCTCGCGCCGCACGGTGTCGATGTCCAGCGCGTCGCCGCCATCATGGCGCTTCATCTCCTCGAGAAGCGTCTCCATGTCGTTCTCCACGATGAAGTCCCGTCCCTCGTCGAGGAAGGACTGCACGGGCCCCGTCGGCCCCTTCGCGAGCCGTGAGCGCAGCAGCAGGGCCACGTCCTTGCCCGTCAGGTCGGGGTTCTGCTCGCTGCCGGAGAGGGCGAACTCCTTCTCAACGATCTGTCGCGAGGTGACGAACCAGGAGTGGTCGTGGCCGGTGGTGCGCAGATGCGCGAGCGTGCCCAGCGTGTCGAAGCCGGGGAAGAGCGGAACGGGAAGCCGCTTGCCGGTGGCGTCGAGCCACAGCGACGACGGACCGGGGAGGATGCGGATGCCGTGGGCCGGCCAGACCGGGTCCCAGTTCGTGATGCCCTCGACATAGTGCCACATGCGGTCCCCGTTGATGAGTCGCGCACCCGCGGCGGCGCTCACGGCCTGCATGGAGCCGTCCACGTACGCGGGGACGCCGGAGAGCATGTGCGTGGGCGGAGTGCCGAGGCGCGCGGGCCAGGCCGCGCGGACGAGTTCGTGGTTGCCGCCGATGCCGCCGGAGGACACGATGGTCGCGCTCGCGCTGATCTCGAACTCGCCGATGACCTCGCGCGAGGACGGGGCGCCCCGGTCGGCACCGCTCGAGGCGAGAACTGTGCCCCTGGCGCCCGTGACCCGGCCGTCGGTCAGCATCAGGCTCTCTACCCGGTGCCGCGCGAGCACGGTGAGCCGTCCCTCGCGCTCGCCCTGTTCCACCGCGGCGGCGAAGGGCGCGACGACACCGGGGCCGGTGCCCCACGTGATGTGGAACCGCGGCACGGAGTTGCCGGGGCCGATCGCGCCGTAGCCGCCGCGCTCCGCCCATCCCACCACGGGGAAGAAGCGGACTCCGAGCCCGTGCAGCCAGGAGCGCTTCTCGCCGGCCGCGAAGTTCAGGTACGCCTCCGCCCAGCGCCGCGGCCACTCGTCCTCAGGGCGGTCGAACGCGGCGTTGCCGAACCAGTCCTGCGTCGCCAGCTCCAGCGAGTCCCTGATGCCGAACCGGCGCTGTTCGGGGGAGTCGACGAAGAAGAGTCCGCCGAACGACCACCACGCCTGCCCGCCGAGGTTGGTCCGCGGCTCCTGGTCGACGATGATGACGCGGCGTCCGGCATCGAGTGCCTCGGTTGCGGCGACGAGCCCTGCCAACCCCCAACCGATCACCAGGACGTCTGCGGTCGGGGGCGTCGTCGTCATGCGTTCTCCGTTGATTCCTGACGTGAGCGGGTCTCCAGTGTGGGGCGCCCGTGCGGAGCCGGACCGATGCCCGACGGCTCGAATGTGTTCACCATGGCATAGGCGGCGCGCTCCAGGTAGTCCCACAACGTGGATTCGTGCAGCGGAGACAACTGCACCTCGTCGAGAGCGGTGCGCATGTGACGAAGCCAACGATCGCGCGCGTCGGGGTCGATGTGGAACGGGACGTGTCGCATGCGCAGTCGCGGGTGACCACGCGTCTCGCCGTAGGTGCCGGGGCCGCCCCAGTACTGCTCCAGGAACATGCGCAGCCGGTCCTCGGCGGGCCCGAGGTCCTCCTCGGGGTACATCGGCTTCAGGACCGGGTCCGATGCCACCTCACGGTAGAACACCGAGACGATCCGGCGGAACGTCTCGTGCCCGCCGACCTCGTCGTAGAACGTCATCTCTGCTCACTCCCATCGCCCGCCTGCTTCTTACGTCGCCAGATCCCGCGATCCGGCACGACCGGAACGCCGGTGACGGCGTTGGGACGCGTCTGGGGAGGGTTCGCTCCGCGCACACGTCGTGCGCCCTCCAGCCCCGTCGGCACGACATCCGTCATGCGCGGCACGGCGATGTCCTTCTCGAGCAGGGCCGCCCGGAGGCGCCGGCGGAGCTCCTGCGCGACGTCGTCCTTCGCATTCGCCCTCGTCTTGATGACCACACGGACGACAAGGGCGTCCCCGTCGATGGACTCCAGGCCCCAGAGCTCCGGCTTCTCCACGATGCGGGTGCGCCACTTCGGGTCCTTGGCCAGGGTCTGTGCGGTCTCCAGCATGATGTGCTCCACCTGCTCCAGGTCGGCGTCCGCGGCGACGCCCGTGTCGACGATCGCCCTGGCCCATCCCTGGGACATGTTGCCGATGCGCGTCACCTCGCCGTTGCGGACGTACCAGAGGGTGCCGTTGACGTCGCGCACCTGGGTGACGCGCACACTCACGTACTCCACGACGCCGCTGGCCAGACCGAGATCCACGACGTCGCCGATGCCGATCTGATCCTCCGCGACGAGGAAGATGCCGTTCAGGACGTCCTTGACGATGTTCTGCGCCCCGAAACCGAGGCCGGCGCCGACGGCGGCCGTCAGCAGCGTCAGCGAGCCGAGCAGGCTGTTGTCGATCGCGTTCACGATCAGCACGATCGCGATGACGACGAGCATCACATTGACGATGTTCTGCAGGATCGTGCCGAGGGTCCTGGTGCGCTGGACGAGCCGCATGTCGGCGAGCGGCGACCGTTCGAGGGCCTGCGTGTCGTCGACCGACGCCTTGTTCTTCGCGCTGTCCACGATGCGGTGCACGACGCGCTTGATCACGCCGCGGAGCACGAGCGCGATCAGCACGCACGAGGCGATGATGATGGCGACGACGAGCACCTTGCCGCCGATGTCCGCGAGGACGGCGAGCATCTTCTGCGACCACTCGGGAAGCGGGGTGGGCGTGGGGGCGGGGGTCGTCTCGGAGGGAATCAGCATCGCCTCGATTTTACCGAGCGGGCCTCTGCACCGGCTGGAAGCGCGGCGGCAGAGGCCCGGATCGGTGGCAGTGCGGTGGTCAGTCCTCGGCGTCGCGCGACTGGGCGGCGAGCGCCCGCTCGACGTCGGCGAGGTTCTCCAGGACCAGGCGACGCAGCGCCGGCGGCGCGTCCTGGTTCGCCGAGAGCCAGGTGCGGGTGGCATCGCGCAGAGCGACGTCGGCGAGTGCGGTGGGGAACAGACCGACGATCAGGTACTGCGCGATCTGGTAGGTGCGGGACTCCCACACGGGCAGGAGCATGTCGAAGTACCGCGGCACGAACTCGCCCAGCACGGCGGTGCCGGCCGGGTGCACGAAGCCGAGCGCGGCGGCGCGGACGATCGTGTTCGGCGCGTCGTCGCGCTCGATGAGCGATTCCCAGGCAGCGCGCTTCGACGCGGAGTCGGGAAGCGCGGCCCTGGCCTGCGCGGCGAACTCGGCTCCCTTGGCGGTGTTGTCTGCCGCGAGCGCTGCATCGATGGTTGCCGCGTCCGTGGCGCCGATCGTGGCGAGGCCCACGAGCAGCTGCCAGTTCAGGTCGGCGTCGATCTCCAGCCCTGGCAGCGTCTCCTCGCCGGAACGGAGGCGGCCGACGATGCCGGCGTGCTCCGGGGTCACCAGCGCGTTCGCGAACGCCGTGACGAACTGCAGCTGGCTGTCGCTGCCGGCCTCGGCCGACTCCGCGAGCGCCCACAGGCCGTCGGCGACCTTGAGTCGTGCCGCCTCGCGGTCGGCGGGAGCGACGTACAGCGTGGCGGCCGTGCGCAGCTGAGCGAGCGTGGTGCGCACCGTGGTCGATTCGGTCTCGCGTCCGATGTTGCCGAGCACGAGGTCGATGTAGTCCGAGGCCGCGGTCTCCGCATCGCGGGTCTGGTCCCACGCCGCCCCCCACACCAGCGAACGCGCGAGCGGGTCGTGAATGTCCGAGAGGTGGGCGATCGCCGTCGCGAGGGACTTCTCGTCCAGGCGGATCTTGGCGTAGGCGAGGTCGTCGTCGTTGAGGAGGATCAGATCGGGGCGTGCGAGGCCCTGCAGCTCCGGGACCTCGGTACGGTCGCCGTCCACGTCGACCTCGATGTGGTGCGTGCGGGTGAGGCTGCCGCCCTCCATCGAGTAGAAGCCGATGCCGAGGCGGTGCGGGCGGATCGTGGGATAGTCCGCGGGGGCCGTCTGGGTGATCGCGAAGCGCGAGATCTTCCCGTCGTCACCTTCCGCCACCACGGGCTCGAGGGTGTTGACCCCGGCCGTCTCGAGCCACTTCTTCGACCAGGTGCCGAGGTCGCGTCCGCTGGTGGCCTCGAGCTCGGAGAGCAGGTCGCTCAGCTCGGTGTTGCCCCAGGAGTGCTTCTGGAAGTACTGCGAGACGCCGGCGAAGAACGCCTCGATGCCGACCCAGGCCGCGAGCTGCTTGAGCACCGAGCCGCCCTTGGCGTACGTGATGCCGTCGAAGTTGACCTGCACGTCCTCCAGGTCGTTGATCTCCGCGACGATCGGGTGGGTGGACGGCAGCTGGTCCTGGCGGTACGCCCAGGTCTTCTCCATGGCGTTGAAGGTGGTCCACGCCTCGGTCCATTCGGTGGCCTCGGCCGTGGCGATGGTCGACGCCCACTCGGCGAACGACTCGTTCAGCCACAGGTCGTTCCACCACTTCATCGTGACGAGGTCGCCGAACCACATGTGCGCGAGCTCGTGCAGGATCGTGACGACCCGCCGCTCCTTGACCGCGTCGGTGACCTTGCTGCGGAAGACGTACGTCTCGGTGAACGTGACCGCTCCCGCGTTCTCCATGGCGCCCGCGTTGAACTCGGGCACGAAAAGCTGGTCGTACTTCGCGAACGGGTACGGGACGCCGAACTTCGACTCGAAGTAGGCGAAGCCCTCGCGGGTCTTGTCGAAGATGTAGTCGGCGTCCAGGTGCTGCCACAGGCTCTTGCGGCCGTAGACGCCGAGCGGGATGACGCGACCGGAGGCACTGGTCAGCTCGGAGAACGTGGCCTCGTACGGGCCCGCGACCAGCGCCGTGATGTACGAGGAGATCCGCGGCGTGGGCTCGAAGCCCCACGTGGCCGTGACGTCGTCGTCGTGCACGATCGGCTCGGGCGTGGGGGAGTTGGAGACGACCTTCCACGCGGCGGGCGCCGTCACCGTGAACTGGAACGTCGCCTTGAGGTCGGGCTGCTCGAACACCGCGAACACCCGGCGGGAATCCGGGACCTCGAACTGCGAGTAGAGGTAGACCTCGCCGTCGACCGGATCGACGAAGCGGTGCAGGCCCTCGCCCGTGTTGGTGTAGAGGCAGTCCGCATCGACGACCAGGACGTTCTCGGCCTGCAGGTTCGACAGCGCGATGCGCGAGTCCGCGAAGACGTCCTCGGGGTCGAGCTGCTCTCCGTTGAGCGAGATCTCCCTGACGTCGCGGGCGATGAGGTCGATGAAGGTGAAGCTGTCGGGCGTCGCGGAGAAGCGCACGACGCTGCGGGAGCCGAAGACCTCGGCGCCCTTGGTCAGATCGAGGGCGACCTCATAGGAGTGCGTGTCGATGACATCGCGGCGCTCCTGCGCTTCGATACGGGTGAGGTTCTCTCCAGGCAAAGCTGTACTCCCAGGGGTGAGGGGACGTAACCGGGGTCGGCGCAGTTGGCGTCGACGGCAACCCTGACAGCCTACGCCAGTGCGGCCGGTCCGCCTCACGACCGGGAGCTGCGGGCGCGAAAGTCACGGCCGGCGGCGGACGCCGGCGCTCCGTCGAGATGGGAGGATGGAGGGGTGACCGCGATCGAGCCGAATGTCGTTCCCTTTGCCTCGCCCGCCGCTGCCGGCGGCGCTCCCTATGTGACCACACCCGTCGCCTATGACGCCATCCTGCTGGCGAGCTTCGGCGGACCGGAGGGTCAGGAGGACGTGATCCCGTTTCTCCGCAACGTCACCCGGGGCCGCGGCATCCCCGACGAGCGGCTGGAGGAGGTGGCGCACCACTACCGCCACTTCGGCGGCGTCAGCCCGATCAACGGACAGAACCGTGTGCTGAAGGAGGCGCTCGAGGCGGCCCTGGCTGCGCGCGGCATCGACCTTCCCGTCTACTGGGGCAACCGCAACTGGGGTCCGTACCTCGAAGACGTCGTGCCGGAGGCCGAGCGGAACGGACACTCCACTCTGCTCGCCTTCGCCACCAGCGCGTACAGCTCCTTCTCCAGCTGCCGTCAGTACCGCGAGGACTTCGCCAGGGTGCTCGAGGAGACCGGGCTGGGTGACCGCGTCACGATCGACAAGATCCGGCCGTTCTACGATCACCCCGGCTTCGTCGAGGCCTTCGAGGCCGGAGTCCGGGAGGCGGTGCAGGGTTATCTCGACCAGGGCATCGCCCCCGCCGACATCCAGATCCTGTTCTCCACGCACAGCATTCCGACCGCGGACGCCGAGCGCTCGGGCGCCAGGGACATCGACTGGGGCGAGGGCGGCGCCTACGCGGCGCAGCACCTCGCTGTCGCCGCCTGGACCATGGACCAGGTCTGTGCCGCGCTTCCCGCCGCGGCCGACGTGCCCTGGGAGCTCGTGTATCAGTCCCGCTCCGGCCCCGCGTCACAGCCGTGGCTGGAGCCGGACGTGTGCGATGTCATCGGCGAGCTGCCGGGTCGCGGGCGCAAGGCCGTCGTGGTGGTGCCGGTCGGCTTCATGAGCGATCACATGGAGGTGCTCTGGGACCTCGACACCGAGGCGGCGGAGGCGGCCGAGGAGGCCGGTCTCGCGTTCACGCGGACGCCGACCCCCGGCGTGCGGCCTGCCTTCGTGGAGGGCATCGTCGACCTGATCCAGGAGCGCTTGGAGGGCCGGCCGAACGAGGAGCGCCCGCATGTGACGGCGCTTCCCGGCGCGTTCGACGTGTGCCGTCCCGGATGCTGCGAGAACGTGCGGGCGGGCTTCAAGCCCGCGGCAGCCGGCATCGCGCCCTGAGGCGGCCTCGCGGCCTCGCGGATTCTAGGATGGGACGCATGCGCATCCACATCGCCACCGACCACGCCGGCCTCGACTTCTCCACGCAGCTGCAGGCGCATCTGCGTGAGGCGGGGCACGAGGTGGTGGATCACGGTCCGGTCGAGTACGACGCACTCGACGACTACCCCGCGTTCTGCATCCGCGCCGCGCAGGCGGTCGTCGCGGACCAGCGGGAGGGCGTCGAGGCGCTTGGGATCGTTTTCGGCGGCTCCGGCAACGGCGAGCAGATCGCCGCGAACAAGGTGCAGGGCATTCGTGCCGCTCTGGTGTGGAACCTGTCCACCGCCGAGCTCGCGCGCGAGCACAACGATGCCAACGTCATCTCGATCGGCGCACGGCAGCACACGTACGACGAGGTGACGGCTCTCATCGACCGCTTCATTGCGACGCCGTTCTCCGGCGAGGAGCGCCACGTCCGCCGGATCGCGCAGATCGCCGACTTCGAGCGCGATGGGTCGCTGCTCCCGGACCCGCGAGCCTGAAATGCCCGAGGGTCATTCCGTCCACCGCATCGCCCGCCAGTTCGATCGCAACTTCATCGGCAAGGTGCTGCATGCCTCGAGCCCGCAGGGCCGTTTCGCCGAGGGGGCGGCGGTCCTCGACGGCCGCACGGCGGTGAGCGTGCAGGCCGTGGGCAAGCAGATGTTCCTGGAAGCCGAGGGCGACCTCTGGCTGCGCGTGCACCTCGGTCTGTACGGCGCCTGGGACTTCGCGGGGGAGATCCTCGTCGACCCGACGATCGCCTCGGCGAACGGTCGCATGGGTCAGACGAATCAGCGCGGTACCGTGCTGGACGACGAGCCGATCCTCGATGAGGCGGGGGAGAACTCCCTGGCGTCGATCGGAGCTCCCCGGCGCACCCGTGTGCACGTGCGCATGTCGGAGCAGACCAAGGGCCTCGCCGACGAGAGCGAGGAATGGCCGCCGCCCGTCGTCGGGCAGGTGCGACTGCGGCTGATGACTGACATCACGGTCGCCGACCTCCGCGGGCCGACGGCGTGCGTGCTGCAGTCGCCCGACGAGGTGCTCGCCACGATCGCGAAGCTCGGGCCGGACCCGCTTGTCGGAGACCCGGCGGAGAACGAGGAGCGGTTCGTGCGCGCCGTGCGCAAGAAGCCCACCGCGATCGCGCTGCTGCTGATGGATCAGTCCGTGGTGAGTGGTATCGGAAACGTGTACCGCGCCGAGATGCTGTTCCGGCAGCAGCTGAATCCGCACACGCCCGGACGCGACGTCCCGGAGGAGACGGTGCGCGCGATGTGGCAGGACTGGGTGCGTCTGCTCGCGATCGGCGTGGAGACCGGCCAGATGATGACCATGGACGGGCTGTCGGCCGACGAGTACCGCGCGGCGATGGCGAGCAGGGACGACCGCCACTGGGTGTACCACCGGGCTGGGCTGCCGTGCCGGGTGTGCGGAACGGAGATCGCGCTCGAGGAGATCGGGGCGCGCAAGCTGTACTGGTGCCCGCGCTGCCAGGCCTGAGGGTCGGATCGCCCTCCCTGCTGCGGCCCTAGGCTGAAGGGATGCGACAGAATCCGAGCTTCACGCTCGCCGATGTGGGCGAGATCCGCCGCGTGATCGATGCGAATCCGTGGGCGACGGTGGTGAGCGCAGGCGACGACGGGCTCGTCGCCTCCCACTACGCCGTGCTGCTCGACGAGGACCGCGAGGATCTCACGGTGGTCGGCCACGTCGGTCGTCCGGATGACCTGATCCACGGCCTGGGCTCACGCGAGGTGATGCTGGTGTTCCAGGGTCCGCACGGCTACATCTCGCCCGGCTGGTACGGCGACGTCGCCGCCGTCCCCACCTGGAACTACACCGCGGTGCATCTCGCCGGCGTGCCCGAGATCCTCACGACCGAGGAGAACCTGCGGGTGCTCGACCGCCTGGTCGACCGATTCGAGTCGCGCATGCCGGAGCCACGAGGGATGTGGGAGCGGCCGAACGATGCCGCGTTCGTCACCAGGCTCGAGGCCGGAACGGTGGGCTTCCGTCTGACGCCGACGAGGGTCGTCGCCAAGCGGAAGCTGAGCCAGAACAAGCCCGTGGAGACCATCGAGGCCGTCATCGCGGCGCTGGGCGCGGACGGACCCTATGCCAACGCGGCCCTGGCGGCGGAGATGCGACGCGCGCAGGATGCACGGACCGGAGGCTCCGCGTGACCGTGCGGGGTGCGGCGATCGAGACGGTGCGCGCCGTGCGCGTCGTCGGCCCGGGCAGCGAGTTTCTGCTCGGCGATGAGCCCGTCGATCTGCACCTCGCCGACGGTCGCATCGTCGACATCGCCCCGACGGGCGCGCTGCCGGCCCGGGGCGAGGTGCTGGACGCCGGCGGGCTGTGGGCCGTCCCCGGGCTGTGGGACAACCACGTGCACACCGTCCAGTGGGCTCTCGCCGCCGAGCGCGTCCCCCTCGGCGCGGCGGACTCGCCCGCGGCTGCGGCGGCACTGATGCGCGATGCGCCCGTTCTCGCGGACGGGCGCCGCGTGGGCAGCGGCTTCCGCGACGCACTGTGGGCCGACCGGCCGACGCTGGCGCTGCTGGACGCGTCGACGGGGTCGATCCCCACCTATCTGATCAACGCGGACGTGCACAGCGTGTGGCTCAACTCCGCGGCGCTTGCGCGCGAGGGCTTTCGCGGAGATGACGGCGTGCTCCGTGAGGAGGACGCGTTCGAGATCTCGCGCCGCCTGAACGCGGTGGACCCCGGCCACAGCGACCTCGCAGTGATCAGAGCCGGGGACGCAGCCGCAGCGCGGGGAGTCACCGGCCTCGTCGACTTCGACATGGCCTGGAACGCGGACGCGTGGCCTCGGCGGATCCGCGCCGGTTTCGCCGCCCACCGCGTCGAGTTCGCGTTCTACCCCGCGGATCTCGACCGCGCGATCGCCGCGGGACTGCGCAGCGGCGAGCTCCATGAGGAGGCGGACGTCCCCGAGCACGCGAAGGGTCTGATCCGCGTCGGCTCCCTCAAGATCATCACCGACGGCTCCCTCGGTACGCGGACCGCGGCATGCTCGCATCCCTATCCCGGTGATCCGGAGAACTTCGGCGTCCTCACGGTCCCGGAGGACCAGCTGGTGAGTCTGCTGACGACGGCGACGGCGGCCGGACTCTCGGTCGCTGCGCACGCGATCGGCGATCGCGCCGTGACCTCGGTGCTCGACGCCTTCACCGCGACCGGCGCCACCGGGTCGATGGAGCACGCACAGCTCGTGCGCCATGCGGATCTGGCGCGCTTCGCGCGTCTCGGGGTCATCGCGAGCGTGCAGCCGCAGCACGCGGTGGACGACAGGGATCTGGTCGAGCACCACTGGTCGGAGCAGACGGCCGTCGGCTACCCGCTGGCGACGCTGCGCGGCGCGGGCGCGGAACTGCGCTTCGGGTCGGATGCACCGGTGGCTCCGCTCGACCCGTGGCAGGCGATGGCCTCGGCGGTCTGGCGCACGGACGACGCACGGCCCGCGTGGCATCCCGAGGAGCGTCTCACGGTCGACCAGGCTCTCGCGGCCAGCGTGCGGTCCGCTCTGCGCCCGGGCGAGCCCGCGGATGTCGTGCTCACCGCCGTCGACCCGCGGACGGCTGACGCCTCCGCCCTCCGCGCCATGCCCGTCGCGGCCACGCTGCTCGCCGGCCGCGTGACATACGTGTCCTGATCCGCGTGCACG
>NZ_JALXPE010000070.1 GCF_025143365.1 Microbacterium sp. p3-SID336
CCGGCCGGCTCGGTCACTTGAGGAATTCGGGGATGTCGATGTCGTCGTCCGCGAACGCCGGCTCGATGCTCGTCGCCGGCGTGCGCTGCGGCTGCGACGGGGTGTGCTCGGCAGAGGTAGGAGCTTCCGCCGCGGGCTCGGACGCCTCCGGAAGCGCCACCTCCGGCAGTGCGGCCGCGGACGGGCGCGAGACGACCATCGGGTCAAGGCGCAGCGACGGCTCGCCGCCGTCGAACCCGGCAGCGATCACGGTCACGCGCACCTCGTCGCCGAGGGTGTCGTCGATGACGGTACCGAAGATGATGTTCGCCTCGGGGTGCGCCGCCTCCTTGACGAGGTCGGCGGCATCGTGGATCTCGAAGATGCCGAGGTTCGAGCCACCCTGGATCGAGAGCAGCACACCGTGGGCTCCTTCGATCGAAGCCTCCAGCAGCGGGGACTCGACCGCCAGCTCCGCGGCCTTGATGGCGCGGTCGGCGCCGCGTGCGGAGCCGATGCCCATGAGCGCGGAGCCCGCGCCCTGCATGACGGACTTCACGTCGGCGAAGTCCAGGTTGATGAGACCGGGGGTGGTGATGAGGTCGGTGATGCCCTGCACACCGGCGAGCAGCACCTGGTCGGCGGTGGCGAAGGCCTCGATCATCGAGATGCCGCGGTCGCTGATCTCGAGGAGACGGTCGTTCGGCACCACGATGAGGGTGTCGACCTCTTCCTTGAGCTTCGCGACGCCGGCCTCGGCCTGGCTCTGGCGGCGGCGGCCCTCGAAGGAGAAGGGCTTGGTCACGACACCGATCGTGAGCGCACCGATGGACTTGGCGATGCGTGCGACGACCGGTGCACCGCCGGTGCCCGTTCCGCCGCCCTCGCCCGCGGTGACGAAGACCATGTCGGCGCCCGTGAGCGCCTGCTCGATCTCCTCCGCGTGGTCCTCCGCCGCCCGACGACCCACCTCCGGGTCGGCTCCGGCGCCGAGGCCGCGGGTGAGCTCACGACCGACGTCGAGCTTGACGTCGGCGTCGCTCATCAGCAGCGCCTGGGCATCGGTGTTGACAGCGATGAACTCGACTCCACGGAGACCGAGCTCGATCATGCGGTTGACGGCGTTGACGCCGCCACCGCCGACGCCGACGACCTTGATCACGGCGAGGTAGTTCTGGTTCTGGCTCATGGCCGGCCTCCGATTAGTCGAGCCTGGAAAGGGGGAACCTTAAACCTCAACTAGAGGTGTAAAGTATTTCCCGGTATTGCGTTCTCTGTGATCGACGGTAAGCGCCGCCTGCCCGCGTGCACGCAACGACACGGGCGTGTCGCCCCAATTCCCCGGGAAAGCCCGTCAGCCGACGACCGCGACGTCAGGAGACGTGACGTCGATCGACGCGGCATCGGGGTTCGCGACCAGCGCCGCAGACAGGGCGAGCGCCTTCAGACCGGACTCCTCCGCGCTGCCCCACACCACCGTCAGCCCCGTGCTGAGCGTGAGGGTGACGTCGTCTGCGGTCGACGCGCGCACCTCGGTCAGCGCGGCGCGGATATCCGCCGGCAGCGCGCGCACCACGAGACCTGCGGAACGGAACGCGGTCGAATCCACGCCACCCTCGATGTCCACGACAGGCTGCCCGGGCGGCGGATCGGTCGTCGTCGACAGCGCCACACCCGCGGCATCCACGAGCGTGTACCCGGCCGAGGACTCGACCACACCGATGGGCGTGCGCTCCACGATCCGCACCGTCAGATCGTGCGGCGGCCGCGCCTCCAGCGAGTACGTCTCGATCAGCGGGAACGCGAGCAGTGCGGCCTTCACCTCGCTCGTGTCCACGAGCGCGAGCGGGGTTCCCACCTGCTCGCTCAGGGCGGCTTCGATCACGGCGGGATCGATCGAGGTGGCGCCCTCGACCGTGATCCGCTCCACGGCGAACAGCGGGCTGTAGGCGGCGGCGACGCTGCCGCCTACCAGCAGCACGATCGCGCCGATGCTGCTCAGCCACACGATCCGCCGTCGACGGGATCGCTGTGTGAAGCGCCGGATCTCGGCTCGCAGCGCCTTCCGTCTCGCCCGCGCGGCACGCCAGACATCACGTGTGGACGTCGGCTGCTGCTCCTCCGCCGAGTCGGCGCGGCCGTCGGTCGTCGCCGCGTCCTCGGGCTCCGGCGGTCGCTCGACCACGCTCGCGCGTCGCCGGACGATGCGCTCCGGCGCGGCCTCCGAGGGCTCCGGAGCTTCCGGGGTCTTCGGGAGCGGTGCGGGCCGACGCATGGACTACGCCCCGTCGGTGCGGCGCAGAGACTCCAGCACCTGGGGGATGATCTGGTACACGTTGCCGCAGCCGAGCGTCACCACGACGTCGCCCTCCCGCGCGACCGTGGCCGTGTAGTCGGCGGCCTCCTGCCAGTCCGCGACGAAATGCACGTGCGAGGGGTCCCGGAACGCCCCGCTGACGAGCTCGCCCGTCACACCGGGCACCGGGTCCTCCCGCGCGCCGTAGACGTCCAGCATGACCGTGTGGTCGGCGAACTCCTCGAGCACGTCGGCGAACTCCTGGTACATGTGCTGCGTGCGGGAGTAGGTGTGCGGCTGCTGGATCGCGATCAGGCGTCCGGTGCCCGAGATGCTGCGCATCGCCTGCAGCGCGGCCTTGACCTCTGTGGGGTGATGCGAATAGTCGTCGTAGACCGTCACCCCGCGCTCCTCGCCGTGTCGCTCGAGGCGGCGCACGGTTCCGGCGAAGCCCTCCACAGCACGCACGGCCTCGGCCAGCGGATGCCCCAGCGCGAGCAGCACAGCGACCGCACCACCGGCGTTGATCGCGTTGTGCACTCCGGGCACCGCGAGCTGCATGCGGACCTGCTCACCGCGGTGCGCGACCGTGGCGGCGACCGGGCCGGCCGCGACGATGTCCGTCAGCCGAACATCGGCGTCCTCCGCCTCCCCGAACGTGATCACGCGAGGATGCGAAAGCCCTGCCAGGACACGCAGGGCACCCGCGTCGTCACTCGAGATGACGACCGCCTCCGAAGCGGCGTCGGCGAAGCGCACGAACGCGTCGTGGAACGCCTCGTCCGAGCCGTAGTGATCGAGGTGGTCCGGGTCCACGTTCGTGATGAGCGCGACCGCGGTGTCGTACAGCAGGAACGTGCCGTCGGACTCGTCGGCCTCGATCACGAACAGGTCGCCGGCGCCGGTGGCGCTCGACGTGCCGAGCTGCTCGATCACGCCCCCGTTGACGAAGTGCGGATCCTCGCCGAGCTCGCGAAGAGCCGTCACGATCATCCCGGTCGAGGTGGTCTTCCCGTGCGCGCCCGCGACGGACACGAGGCGGCGTGAGCCGATCAGCCAGTGCAGCGCCTGCGAGCGGTGGATCACATGCAGCCCGCGCGCCTTCGCGGTGACGAACTCCGGATTCTCCGGCCAGATGGCGCCCGTGTGCACGACCGTGTCGGCATCGCCGAGGTGCGCCGCGTCGTGCCCCACGTGCACCGTGGCACCCGCGGCTGCCAGCGCACGCAGATTGTCGCTGTCGGCGCGGTCGCTGCCGGACACGCGGATCCCCGCATCGAGGAACATCTTCGCGAGGCCGCTCATGCCGGAGCCGCCGATGCCGATGAAGTGCGCGGAGGTGATCGTGTCGGGGATGGGGAGGGTGAGGTCGGGTCTGATCATGTCCGCTTCAGTCTACGTTTCGTTGGCGCCTGATCGACGGCGTCACGCCGCGGTCAGCGCCCGGTCGATCAGGGCGATCACGTTCTCGGTGCCGTTCCTCGTCCCGACCGACTCCGCGGCGGCCGCCATCCGCGCGATCCTCTCCCGGTCTCCGAGCAGCGGGACGACGATCCGCCGCACCGCATCGCCGTCGAAGGTCGCATCGTCGAGAAGCTGTGCCGCTCCCGCTGCGACCGCCGAGCCCGCGTTCAGGCGCTGCTCGCCGTTGCCCACCGAATACGGCACATACAGCGCGGGGATGCCGAGGGCGCTGATCTCGCTCACGGTGGCGGAGCCGGAGCGCGACACGATCAGGTCGGCCAGCGCGAAGGCGAGGTCCATCCGGTCGACGTAGCGCCGCATCGCATACCCGGGCGCACCGGGGTCGGGGAGGTCGCTGCGCTCGCCCGTCACGTGCAGCAGCTGCCAGCCCGCGTCGAGCACGTCCCGCCAGGAATCCGCGAGAGCGTCGTTCAGCCGCTGCGCGCCGAGGGAACCGCCGAACACGAGCAGCACGGGGCGCTCAGGGTCGAGCCCGAAGTGCTCAGCGGCCTCGGCACGTGCGGCTGCCCGGTCGAGGGCGATCACCTCGCGCCGCAGCGGCATCCCGACGACCTCGCCACCACGGAGGGGGGTGCCCTCGAAGGCCACGCCGATCCCCGCGGCCCATCGGGCGCCGAGCACGTTCGCGAGCCCGGGCTTCGCATTCGCCTCGTGCACCACGAACGGCACGCGCTCGCGCCGAGCGGCCACGTATGCGGGGGCAGAGGCGTAGCCGCCGAAACCCACGACCACGTCGATGCCGTGCTGACGGATGTGCTGCCGCACCTGGGCGATGGCACGGCGGAAGCGCCCGGGGAACGCGGTGGCCTGTCGATCGGGTCGCCGTGGGAACGGCACCTTGTCGACGATCAGCAGCTCGTAGCCGCGTTCCGGAACGAGCCGGGACTCCAGGCCCTCCGCGGTGCCGAGGACGAGGACTGTGGACTCGGGCTCCCGCTCGCGAAGGGCGTCGGCCACGGCGAGCAGCGGGTTGACATGGCCGGCGGTGCCACCGCCGGCGAGAAGGTACGAGGTCACTTCGCGACCCTACCCCGCCCGGCTGACTGCTTCTCGGAGACGGGGATCGTGCGCGCGAAGGCGAGCAGCACACCGCACGCCACCAGGACGGCGAACAGCGCAGTGCCGCCCTGGGACATGAACGGGAGCGGGACGCCCATCACCGGGAACACGCCGATCACGACGCCGATGTTGAGCACCGCCTGCCCCGTGATCCACACCGTGATGCCGCCGGCGGCCACACGGATGAAGGGGTCCGAGGTCTTGCGGATGATGTGGAACGCGCCCACCGTGAAGAACGTGAAGAGGGCCAGCACGACGATGCACCCGATCAGGCCCAGCTCCTCCCCCACGATCGCGAAGATGAAGTCGTTGCCTGCCGCGGGGAGCCAGCCGTACTTCTCCTGGGAGTTGCCGAGGCCGAGGCCGAAGATGCCGCCCGAGGCCATGCCCCAGATGCCGTGGATCGACTGGTAGCAGTCCGTGTAGTACAGCGCCATGTCGTCGCAGGTGGCGGTGATGCGGCGCATGCGGTCCTCGCTGGAGAGCGCGTACGCGAGCACGGCGACCACCCCGAGGATCATCGGGATGATGAACAGGCGCAGCTTCACGCCCGAGAAGAACAGGCAGCCGAGCAGGATCAGCACCATCACCATCGCGGTGCCGAGGTCCCTGCCCGCGAGCACGGTGCCGATGGCGAGAGCGCCGACGGGCACCACGGGGATGAACACGTGGTGCCAGGTGCCCAGCATCGCCTGCTTGCGCAGCAGCACCGCGGCGATCCACAGGGCGAGCGCGAGCTTGAGGAACTCCGAGGGCTGCATCTGGACGCCGGCGACCGAGATCCAGTTGCGGTTACCGCCGTCCGCGATGCCGAGCGGGGTGAACACGAGCAGCTGCAGCGCGACGGCGCCGAACAGGGCCGGCCACGCCATCCGCTTCAGGAACGAGACGGGGAAGCGACTGATGAGGAACATCAGCGGGATGCCGAGCAGCGCGAACACACCCTGGCGCAGCACGCCGCCCATGGGGTTCTGTTCGTTCGCGACCGCCGTGGCGCTCGTCGCCGAGAGCACCATGACGAGGCCGAAGATCGTGAGCAGCAGAGCGGTCGACGCGATCAGCAGGAACTCGGTCGACACCGGCGTGAACCGCCGGCCGAGCGAGACCCGCGCGGCGAGACCGCCCGACTCAGAGCGCGGAGGGCGAGCCACCTGCGTCATCGGCGCTCCCCCGCTCGATCCACTCACGCACCGCCTCGGCGAAGCGATGGCCACGATCCGCATAGCTGGTGAACTGGTCGAAGGACGCCGCCGCCGGTGCCAGCAACACGGTGCCACCGCCGTCGACGATCCCCGCCGCGATCTCCACGACACGGTTCATGACCTGTCCAGTGTCGCCAGCGTCGACCTCGAACACCGGCACCGCCGGCGCGTGTCGTCCGAATGCGGTCACGACGGCCGTACGGTCGACGCCGATGACCACCGCGGCGCGCGCCGTCGCTCCGGCGTCCGCGACGAGCGCGGCGATGTCGACGCCCTTGAGGTCGCCGCCGACCACCCACACCGCACCGGGGTACGCGCGCAGGGAAGACGCGGCCGCATGCGGGTTCGTCGCCTTCGAGTCGTCCACCCAGGTGATGCCGGCGTGGCGCGCGACGACCTGGATGCGATGCGCGTCGAGGTGGAAGGACTGCAGCGCGCTGTGGATCGCCTCCGGCTCCACGCCGAGCGACCGCGCGAGCGCACTGGCTGCGAGGATGTTCTGCACGATGTGCGGTGCGGCGAGACCTGCGGCCTCCAGGTCGGACACCGTGGTCAGCTCGAGCGCGCTGCGGGCCCTGTCGTCCAGGAACGCACGGTCCACCACGAGACCCTCGACCACGCCGAGGTCGCTCGGACCGGGGATGCCGAGGTCGAACCCGATCGCGCGGGCGCCCTCGACAACGTCGGCCTCCTCCACCATGCGGCGGGTGGCCTCGTCGGCCTTGTTGTACACGCAGGCGACCCGCGTGTTGCGGTAGACCAGCGCCTTCGCGTCCCGGTAGGCCTGCGCGCTGCCGTGCCACACCAGGTGGTCGTCGGCGAGGTTCAGGCACACGGCCGCGTACGGGAACAGCTCGCCCTCCGGCCGTGACAGCCCCAGGTACCAGAGCTGGTGGCTCGACAGCTCCACCACGAGCACGTCGAACCCGGCGGGGTCGCGCACCGCGTCGAGCACCGGCACGCCGATGTTGCCGCACGGCGCCGCGCGCAGTCCGCCCTCCACCAGGAGGGTCGCGGTGAGCTGCGTCGTGGTGGTCTTGCCGTTCGTGCCGGTGATCAGCACCCAGTCCGCCGGCGTTCCGTCCGCCCTGACCGTCTTGTCGCGCACGCGCCACGCGAGCTCGACGTCGCCCCAGAGCGCGATGTCGTTCTCCTGCACCCAGCGGATCACCGGGTGGGACGGCGCGAAGCCGGGAGAGGCGATCACGACCTCGGGCTCGAAGTCGTGCAGGGCCGCCGGCACCTCCGTGAGCGAGCCGAGCTCGAGCCGCGCACCGATCACGGGCAGCAGCCGCGCGTACTCCTCGTCCGCCGACTCGCTGAGCACGAGCACCTCGGCTCCGAGCTCGGTGAGCGTGTCCGCCACCGAGAACCCCGTCATCGACAGCCCGAGCACCGCCACACGCAGCCCGGACCAGTCGGCGTTCCAGCTGGTCAGCCCGGCGAGACGCTCAGCCGACACGGGTCAGCCACTCCACGTAGAACAGCCCCACGGCGGACACCGCGAGCAGACCGGCGATGATCCACATCCGCACGACGATGGTGACCTCGGACCACCCGCGCATCTCGAGGTGATGGTGGAAGGGGCTCATCAGGAACAGGCGCTTGCCGCGCGTGAGCTTGAAGTACGCCCGCTGCAGGATCACCGAGCCCGAGGAGAGCACGAAGACACCGGCGATGACGAGCAGCAGCAGTTCGGTGCGGGTGAGGATCGCCATCGCGGTCACGACGCCGCCGATCGCCATCGAGCCGACATCGCCCATGAACACCTTCGCCTTGGGGGCGTTCCACCACAGGAAGCCGATCAGGCTGGCGGCGAAGGAGGCCGAGATGATGGCCAGGTTGAACGGGTCGCGCACCTCGTAGCATCCGCCGAGCGCGCCGGGGTCGCCGCCGATGCACGGCTGCTTGAACTGCCAGAACGCGATCACGCTGTACGCGCCGACCACGATGACCCCCGCGCCGGCGGCCAGCCCGTCCAGTCCGTCGGTGAGGTTGACGCTGTTGGACGTGGCCACGCCGATCACGGAGATCCAGGCCAGGTACAGGATCCAGCCGAGGATGATGCCGAACGCGAAGAGGTCCAGCCAGGTGATGTCGCGGAACAGCGAGATCGAGGCGCTGGCGGGGGTCTGTCCCCACCGGTTCGGGAAGTTCAGCGCGACGATGCCGAAGGGGATCATCACGAGCAGCTGGCCGATCACCTTGCGCCACCCGGAGAGGCCGAGGCTGCGCTGACTGCGCACCTTCATGTAGTCGTCGATGAACCCGACGACGCCGAAGCCCACCATGAGCCAGATCACGAGGATCGCCGACAGCGCCGGTGTCTCCCCGCTCACCAGCACGCCGGTGAAGTAGCCGACGATCGAGCCGAGGATGAAGATCACGCCGCCCATGGTGGGGGTGCCGCGCTTGGCCTCATGGCTCGGGTTGTGCACGGATTCGGGTGTGCGGATGACCTGCCCCCAGCCCCACTTCCGGAAGAGCCGGAGGAAGACGGGAGTCAGGAACAGGGTGAAGGCGAGCGAGATCGCCGCCGCCATGATGAGTGACCTCACGAGAACAATTCTCCCAGACGATCGCCGAGATGCCTGAGGCCTACGGAGTTGGATGACTTGACCAGCACCCTGTCGCCGTCGCGCAGCTCGGTCCGGAGGTACTCGAACGCCGCATCCTGGTCCGGGAGATGGACCGCCTCGCTGTCCCAGGATCCCTCCCCGACGGCGGCGAGATAGAGACGCCGCGCCTCGGGCCCGACGACGACGATGCGCCGGATGTTGAGCCGCACGGCGAGCAGGCCGATACGGTCGTGCTCCTCGCCCGCGCTCTCGCCCAGTTCGCTCATCGCCCCGAGCACGGCCACGGTCCGCTCGTCCGGGCCGGTGATCTGCGCGAGGGTGCGCAGCGCCGCCGCCATGGAGTCGGGGCTCGCGTTGTACGCGTCGTTGATGATGCGGACGCGGTCGTTGCCCATCGGCTGCATGCGCCAGCGCTCGGCGATCTCCACGGTCTCGAGACGGGCGATGGCGTCCGCGGGCGCGACGCCGAGCTCGACGGCAGCCGTGATGGCGGCGAGGGCGTTGGTCACATGGTGTGCGCCGAGCACACGAAGGCGCAGCGGGAACCGCTCCCCCGCGACCTCGATCACGCAGGAGGTGCCGGATGCCGTCACCTGGATGTCGTGCGCTCGGACGTCGGCGACGCGCGACTGCCCGAAGCCGACCACGCGGAGCCCGCGGTCGTCGGCCAGCTCGCGCATCGCCCACACCCGGGCGTCGTCCGCGTTCAGGACGGCCGTGCCCGGCACGCGGGCAGCGGCGACCAGCTCCGCCTTCGCCTTGGCCGTGGCCTCGATCCCGCCGAATCCGCCGGCGTGCGCCATGCCGACCATGAGAACCACCACCAGGTCGGGTTCGACGAGCCCGGCCAGGCGAGCGATGCTCCCGGGTGCCGCGGCACCGAACTCGCTCACCAGGAATCGCGTGTCATGGGTGACGCGCAGCATGGTGACGGGTGCTCCGACCTCGTTGTTGAACGAGTTGATCGGCGCGACGGTCTCGCCCTCATCGGCGAGCATCCGCGCCAGGAAGTTCTTGGTCGTCGTCTTGCCGTTCGAGCCCGTGATGCCGACGATCCGCAGACCTCCGCCTGCGCGGACGCGCGCGACGACCTCCTGCGCCAGCTCGCCCAGCGCCGCGACGGCGTCCGGCACGACGATCTGGCTCACCGCCACATCCACCGGGTGCTCGACGATCGCGAGCACGGCGCCCGCCTCGACGGCTGCACCGACGAAGCGGTGGCCATCCGTCTCCGCTCCGGGCTTGGCCACGAAGATCGAGCCGTCGCGCATCGTGCGCGAATCCGTGTCGACCAGACCGTCGACCACGGTCTCGGGGGTGTGCTCTCCGGCCACGCGAAGATCACCGCCGACAGCAGCGGTGATCTCAGCGAGCGTCAGGGCGATCATGTCATCTCCATGCGCGGCTCTCGCCGACTATCCGAACTTGGGGAGGAGCTCGTCCATCGGGACAGAGGACGGCATCACGCGATAGGTCTTCATCACCTGCGTCATCGCCTTCTGGAAGGCGGATGCGGTGGCCGCGGACGATACAACCTTAGTCGGCTCGTCGAGGGTGACCACGACGACGTACTGCGGATCGTCCACGGGAGCGAAGCCCACCATGCTCGTGTAGTACACGCCGGCCTTGTATCCGCCGTTGCCGTCGGAGACCTGCGCGGTGCCGGTCTTGCTCGTGACGCGGTAGCCCGGCACCTGGATCCGGTCGGCGTTGCCGCCCTGCACCGCGACGTTCTCCAGCATGCGCGTGAGGTCGGCCGCGGTCTGCGGCGCGATGATCTGCTCGTGCTGCGGCTTCGGCGCGTCGACCACGGTCCCGTCGGCGCCGGTGCACGACTCCACGAGGGACAGGTCGATCTTCTCGCCGCCGTTCGCGATGGCCTGGTACGCACCGGCGAGCTGCGGTGCAGTGACGGTGAAGTACTGGCCGAAGGTGGTCGTGTACAGCGACTGGCTGTCCCAGTCGCTGACGGGGTGCAGCAGGCCGGACACCTCGGAGGGGAAGTCGAGCGTCTTCTCGCCGACCCCGAACTTCTGCAGGTAGTCGTAGCGGACCTCGGGGGCGACCATGGTGCCGAACTTGGAGAGCGCGACGTTGGACGAGTCGATCAGACCGCCCGCGAGCGTGTAGTTGTATGCGGGGTGGGTGAAGGCGTCGTTCACGACGGCGCCGTTCGGGAAGGTCTCACGGGAGGAGGCCGTCACCGTGCTCAGCGGCGTGAGCCCTGCGCCTTCCATCGCTGCTGCGGCGGTGATCGCCTTGAAGGTCGAGCCGGGCTCGAAGTCGCGGTGGAAGATCTGGCTGTAGCGGGTCTCGGGCGTGGACGAGTCCAAGTCGTTGGGGTCCATCGCGGGCCACTCCGCCGCGGCCCTGATCTTCCCCGTGGCGACCTCGACCACCGTCACGGTGCCGGCCTTGGCGCCCTGCTTCTGCGCCTCCTCGCCGATCATCTGCTGCAGGTACCACTGCAGGTCGCTGTTGATCGTGAGCTGGACGGTGCCGCCGTCGACCGCGTCGACCACCTTCTCGCTGCCGGGGATGACGACGCCGTCCTTGCCCTTGCGATAGGTCTCCTCGCCGTCGACCGGGGCGAGGCAGGACTCTTCGAGCTGTTCGACGCCCGCCTTGGCCTCTCCGGTGTTGTCGAGGAAGCCGAGCACATTGCCCGCCACGGCGCCGTTCGGGTACACGCGGGTCTCCCGCGCCTTGAGGGACAGGTAGGAGCCGAGTCCCAGGTCGCGCAGGGCGATGTACTGCTCGGTGTTCAGCCCCTTCTTCAGCGGCGCGTACTGGCTGTCGGGGTTCTCGGCGAGGGCGTTCGCGACGAGCGCGCGCACCTCGTCGCCCGTCTGTCCGGTGATCGCGGCGATCTTCTCGGAGGCCTCGGCCCACGGCAGCGCCGGGTCCTTCTCCTCGACCAGCATGATCACCTGCGGGCTGAGCTGGGCGTCGTAGACCATCACGCTCGAGGCGAGGACGGTGCCTCCCGCGTCGACGATCGAGCCGCGCTGGCCCGGGATCGTCGAGCCGGCGCCGATGTGCTCGAGCGACTGCGAGACGTGCTCGTCGGCGCTCACCACCTGGATGTCGATGAGCCGCACCACGAAGGCCACCAGGACCGAGAGGATGACCGCCAGGGCGACGACTGTGCGTCGCCGCGATCCGCGCGTGGCTCGTGTCGTCATGGGATCTCTCCGTCGATCGGGGCGGTCAGTGGGTGGTCGGGCTGGGGAGTCCGTCGGTGATGGCCGGCGGCAGGTCCTGCACGGGCGGAGTGACGCCGTCGACCGCCTCGGCGTCCTCTTGCGGGGGAGGTGCGTTCTCGGTGACGAGCACGTTGCCGACCGCGGCGGATCCGTTGGGGTCGACCGTGGAGTTCCAGTCGGCGCCCGCCCCCGTCCCGAACACGGCGCCGTCGCTGAGGCGCAGGTACGACGGCGCTCCGGCGACGACCATCCCGAGCGCTGCCGCGCTGCTGGCCAGCACCTGCGGAGAGCTCAGGCCGGTGAGCTCCTCCTGCAGCGCGTGGGTGCGGAGGTCGAGCTCGCGCTGCTGCGAGGTGAGCCCGGCGAGGGTGAAGGAGTCCTGGGTGATCGCCAGCGACAGGCCGACCTGGGCCGCCCCGATCGCGAGCGCACCTGACAGGGCGACGAGTGCGTACGCGAGCTTCGGCTTGCGGCGCGGCGCCGGGCGCGTGACCGGCTGCAGGCGGCGCTGCGGCGCACGCTCCGGAGCAGCGGGCTGGACTGGCTGGACCGGCGTGCGTACTGCGGCGTTCATGCTCATGCGCTCTCCCGCACCTTCTCAGCGGCGCGCAGACGCACCGGGATCGCACGCGGGTTGCGTGCGCGTTCTTCTTCGTCGGCGAGTTCCGCGCCCTTGGTGAGGATGCGGAATCGCGGCGCGTGCTCCGGCAGTTCGACCGGGAGGCCGGCGGGAGCGGTGGACGAGGACGCGGCGGTGAAGGCCTGCTTCACGAGCCGGTCCTCCAGGGACTGGTAGGACATCACGACGATGCGCCCGCCGACGGCCAGCGCATCCATCGCCGCGGGGATCGCGTCGGCGAGCACGTTCAGTTCGGCGTTGACCTCGATGCGCAGCGCCTGGAACACGCGCTTGGCCGGGTGCCCTGCCCGTTGCGCGGCGGCCGGGGTTGCTGCGACGAGGATGTCGACCAGCTGCCCGGACCGCGTGATGGGCTGCTGCTGCCGGGCGTCGATGATGAACCGGGCGTAGCGTGCGGAGAGCTTCTCCTCGCCGTAGCGCTCGAAGATGCGCCGCAGGTTCCCCTCGCTGTACGTCGCGATGACGTCGGCGGCGGTGATGCCCTTGGTCTGGTCCATCCGCATGTCCAGCGGAGCGTCTTTGGCGTACGCGAATCCGCGGTCGGCCTCGTCCAGCTGCAGCGACGAGACGCCCAGGTCGAAGAGGATCCCGGCGGCGCCCTGCGCGTGCAGACCGATCTCGTCGTACACGGTGTGGACCAGGGTGACCCTGTCGCGGAAACGGGCGAGCCGCTCCCCCGCGATGCGCAGGGCGTCGGTGTCGCGGTCGAGGCCGATCAGGCGGATCTCGGGGAAGCGCTCGAGCAGCGCCTCGGAGTGGCCGCCCATGCCGAGCGTGGCGTCGACGAGCACGGCTCCGTCCTGCTGGAGGGCGGGGGCGAGGAGCTCGACGCAGCGGTCGAGCAGGACGGGGGTGTGGATGTCGCGGAGGCTCATGATCTCTCTCGGGTCCGACCTTCGGCTCTGATCCCCCTCCGCTTCTCGACCCGGCACCGGGGAAGTGTGTCGGGGCGGGAGCGGCGGGGCATCACAGCCGTGGTCAGAACAGGCCCGGAATCACCTCCTGCTCCAGGTCGGCGTAGGACTCCTCGCCGGCGGCGAGGTAGGCGTTCCAGCTCTCCGCATCCCAGATCTCGGCGTGGGCGCCGACTCCGGTCACGATGAGCTCCTTCTGAAGGCCTGCGTACTGCCGCAGGTGGGCGGGGATGGTGATGCGGTTCTGGCTGTCGGGCATCTCCGCACTGGCACCGGAGAGGAACATGCGCATGAAGTCACGCGCCTGCTTGTTCGCGAGCGGGGCCTGACGGATCCGCTCGTGCATCGCCTCGAACTCGGCCGTGCTGAAGACGTAGAGGCAGCGCTCCTGACCGCGGGTGACGACGATGCCGCCGCCCAAGTCCTCGCGGAACTTCGCGGGGAGGATGACCCGCCCTTTGTCGTCCAGCTTCGGTGAGTGCGTGCCCAGCAGCATCGGCCTTCACCCCCTCTCCGTCCGGCCAACTCGAGGTGCGCCCCACTTTACTCCACTTTCCTCCACTTTCCTACGACAAATCCACGATAGCGCCGCGACGGCGCGACTCCAGCCGCCCGAGTTCCGCGGAATGGCGCGGTGGAGCGAAGTGGAGCGCCAGTGGAGGGCGAGTGGAGGGGCGGGGAGCGATCTGCCCTTAACGCGAAGAAGCCCGGATGCTGAGCATCCGGGCTTCGAGTAGAAGGAGGGGTGAGGTCATCGACCGTCTTGACGGCGGTCCCATCTGTCGTTCATCCGATCCATGAAGGATGAGGAGTCCTGGCGCTTCGCCGCGGAGCGCTGTCGCGGCTCCACCGGCCCCGTTCGTCGCACGGGCGTCACGGCGAGCATGACTCCGCCGAGCATGGCCGCGAATCCGATGACGCCGACCACGATGCCCCAGATGTCGCCGAGGATGACCCCGACGACCAGTCCGCCGACTCCGGCGAGCAGGAGCAGAGCACCATAGACGAGGTTGCGATAGCTGAGCGTTCGGTCGCCGGACGGCGCGCTCACCACGTCGGCGTCATTGTGCAGGAGATGGCGTTCCATCTCGTCGAGCAGACGTTGCTCCTGTTCGGAGAGTGGCATCTCGTCCCCCTCGGGTATGGTGCCCTCCAGTCTACGCGCGAGAGGCGCTCGGGGCCAGCGGTTCGCCCCCTCCTTCCTTTACGTATGCTGGGAGTCGTGCCGTCCCCCTCGCCCGTCCCCGACGCCGTCGCCGCTCGCCTGGACGGGTTCCTCGCACGGATGCGCGCGGAGTCCGCGGACTACGGCCCCGATGGTGCCGCATTCCTCCACGCGGCCGCCGACACGCTCGTCGGCGGAAAGCGACTGCGTGCCCGTTTCTGCCATGCCGGCTGGCGCGCCGTGGCGCGGTTCCGAGATCGCACCGCCGAAGAGAGCGCCGCACTCTGGGACCTCTGCGCGGCACTCGAGATCTTCCAGTCGGCAGCGCTCGTGCACGACGACCTCATCGACAACTCCGACACCCGCCGTGGGCGCCCGGCCGCGCACCGAGCCCTCGAGCACGCGCATCGATCCTCGGGATGGCGCGGCGACGCCCAGGGGTTCGGCCGCGCGGCGGCCATCCTCCTCGGCGACCTGCTGGTCGCCTGGAGCGACGATCTGCTGGAAAGCTCCATCGGGGCCCATCCGCACGCGCGCGTCGTGCGGTCGGAGTACGCGCGCATGAGGAGGGACGTGACGACCGGTCAGTACCTCGACATCGCGGAGGAGTCGGCGTGGAGCGCCAACCCGGACCGCGAGCACGCCCAGCGCGCACTGCGGGTGGCCTCCCTCAAATCGGCCAGGTACAGCATCGAGCAGCCACTCATCCTCGGTGCGGCCTTCGCCGGGGGCGACGAGGACCAGGTGGACGCGCTGCGCCGCTTCGGACACCCTCTCGGGATGGCGTTCCAGCTGCGCGACGACGTGCTCGGAGTGTTCGGCGACGCGTCGATCACGGGCAAGCCCGCCGGGGACGACCTTCGCGAAGGCAAGCGCACCGTGCTCGTCGCGCTCACCCGCGAGGCGCTGGACGCCTCGGCGAGGAATGTGCTCGACGAGATGCTCGGTGATCCCGACCTCACCTCGCAGCAGGTGTCGTCGCTGCAGGCGACCATCACCGACTCGGGCGCTCTGGCCCGAGTGGAGGACATGATCGCGGCATACGCGCACGACGCCGACCGCGCCCTCTCCGGCGCGCGCCTCGACAACGCGGCCGTGGGTGAGCTGCGAGACCTCGCCCGTGCGGCGACGGTCCGCTCGGCCTGACGGGCGCACCCCGGCGCGCGCTCGGCTTGACAGGCACCCCCGACATCCGCTCGGTTTGACGGGCGCCCCGACGTCCGCGCGGCCTGTCGGCGCACGGCAGCGCCGCTGGAGATCGTGCGATGGGCGACCTGGCTGAACGCCGGAGACGACGCGCGCGTAGTCAGGCGAGGGTGCGAGCGAGGCGGCGGACCTCGCTCTTGTGCCCGGCGAGGAGCGAGGCGATCGGAGAACGGCCCAGCGTCTCCTCCTCGGCGAGGAGCCAATCGATCAGCTCGTCGTCGCTGAATCCGGCGTCCTGGAGCACGATGATCGTGCCGCGCAGCGAGCTGAGCGGGTGTCCGTCGACGATGAACACCGAGGGGACCGCGAACACGCCGCTGCGCCGCGAACCCACCAGATGATGGTCGTCGATGAGCCGGCGAACGCGCCCCAGCGGCTCGCCGAGGACCTCGACGAGATCAGGCAGCGTCAGCCACTCGACGGATGCGGCGGCGGGGGTTCCAGCAACGTTCTCAGACACGTTGCCACTATCTCACCTCTGTCGTCGACGCGCATTTCGGCACACCCGTCCCACTGTTCACATGGGTCACTTCTGTTGACTTCTCTATACATCCGTGTCAGCGTGAAGTGCTCGAAAAGGGGGCCCGTCGTGATCTTCACCACCGCCACTCGCCGCACGCGGCACCTGCAGCTCGGGGTGCCTGCCGCAGTCGCGGGAGCCCTCGCCGCCACCCTCACCGCGGCACCGGCCGTCGCCGCACCCGCCAGCCCGCACGCACCGCACGAGCGGCAGCGTTCGGCACCCCTCCGGGTCGTCCCGGCGCAGGTCATACCGCCCAGCTACGTGGTCAAGCCGGGCGACACCGTCTCCGCGATCGCCGCGCGGTTCGGGTTGCGCACCGTCGACGTCCTGACCTGGAACGGCCTCACCTGGCGCTCTGTGATCTATCCGGGCCAGACCCTCACGCTGCAGGCCGCATCCGCGCCCGCTCCGCCCGTCGCGGCCCCTGCGCCGGTCGTGGCCCCTGCGCCCGTCGCCGCGAGCGTGCACGCGGTAGTCGCCGGGGACACCGTGTATGCGATCGCCCAGAAGTACGGCACCACGGTCGACGCCGTGCTCGCCGCCAACGGCCTCACGCGCGCGTCCATCATCTATCCGGGTCAGAGCCTCGCGATCTCCTCCGCCCCCGCACCCGCCGCGGCACCGGCGCCCGCCCCCGCTCCCGTGCCGGCACCAGCGCCAGCGCCAGCGGCCACGCACACGGTCGGCGCGGGAGACACGCTGTTCTCGATCGCGCAGCGGTACGGCACCACCACGCAGTCCCTCTTCGCGCTGAACGGCCTCGGCCCCTCGTCGATCATCTACCCCGGGCAGCTGATCGCCGTTCAGGGCGCCCCGGTCGCCGCCGCCGCCGCACCCGCACCGGCACCTGTCGCGCAGCGAGGTACCGCGCTGACGGCAGAGCAGGCGGCCAATGCCGCGCTCATCGTCCGCATCGGCAGGGAGCTGGGAGTGTCGGACCGGGCCATCGCCACCGCGCTGGCCACCGCGATGGTCGAGTCGGGGCTCCGCAACCTGGGCTGGGGAGACCGCGACTCCCTGGGCCTGTTCCAGCAGCGCCCGAGCACCGGCTGGGGCACCCCCGAGCAGATCATGGACGCGGACCGCAGCACGCGCGTGTTCTTCGGCGGCCCGAGCGACCCCAACGGCGCCGTCACGCGCGGACTCCTCGATATCCCCGGCTGGGAGAGCCTCTCGTTCACCGCCGCGGCGCAGGCGGTGCAGATCTCCGCCTATCCCGATCGATACGGCCAGTGGGAGTCGCAGGCGTATGCCTGGCTCGCGCTGTACAGCTGACCGATCCCAAAACCCGCAGGGCTCAGGGGTGAGGCGCTCCCCGGGCTTTCAGCCAATTCTCCATAGAATTCTGACGTGACGACCAATCAGCAGGCCGACCCCCTCATCGGGCGGCTTGTCGACGGTCGGTACCGCGTGCGAGCCCGGATCGCCCGCGGCGGCATGGCCACCGTGTACGTCGCGACCGATCTGCGCCTGGAGCGCCGCATCGCGCTCAAGGTCATGCACGCGCACCTCAGCGACGACTCCGCGTTCCAGAGCCGCTTCATCCAGGAGGCTCGCGCGGCGGCACGTCTCGCCGACCCGCACGTCGTCAACGTCTTCGATCAGGGGCAGGACGGCGAGCTCGCCTACCTGGTCATGGAGTACCTGCCCGGCATCACGCTCCGCGAGCTGCTTCGCGAGCAGAAACGCCTGACGGTCGCGCAGACCATCACCATCATGGACGCGGTCCTCGCGGGGCTCTCGGCCGCGCACCGAGCGGGCATCGTGCACCGCGACGTCAAGCCGGAGAATGTGCTGCTCGCCGAGGACGGGCGCATCAAGATCGGCGACTTCGGACTCGCGCGCGCCACCACCGCGAACACCGCGACCGGCCAGCAGCTGCTGGGCACGATCGCCTACCTGGCTCCGGAGCTCGTGACGCGCGGCACTGCCGACGCGCGCAGCGACATCTATGCGCTGGGCATCATGCTCTACGAGATGCTCGTCGGCGAGCAGCCGTACAAGGGCGAGCAGCCGATGCAGATCGCGTTCCAGCACGCCACCGAGTCGGTCCCGCGACCGAGCGTGCGCAACCCCGCGGTCCCGGAGCAGCTGGACGAACTCGTGCTGTGGGCGACCGAGAAGTCTCCCGATGAGCGACCGGACGATGCGCAGCAGATGCTCGAACGGCTGCGCGACATCGAACGAGAACTCGGCATCACGCCCGCCGTGACGCGCGCGACCGTGCCCCCGCAGAGTGCGGCGGACTCCGGCGACCTCACCAAGGTGATGCCGGGCACGATGGTCATCGCCGACCCGACCGCGCCCGTGGCGCCGGCGATCGACAACGCGACGATCCTCCGACGGCGCGCCTCCAAGCGCCGAGCGCGCGGGACGTTCCTCCTCGCCCTCGTGCTGCTGCTCGCGGTGCTCGCGGGCGGAGTGGGGTGGTGGTTCGGATCCGGTCCCGGGTCGCTCATCGCGGTACCCGGAGTCGCCGGGCAGACCTACGAGCAGGCGGCCGCCGAGTTGACGGAGGCCGGCTTCGTTCCGAGTCAGCAGGACGAGTTCTCCGTGGACATCGAGAAGGGCACCGTCATCGAGACGGACCCCGGCGAGGGGGCACGCCTGGACAAGGGCGCCGCCGTCGCCGTCATCGTCTCCGCCGGGCCCGCGTCCCACGAGATCGATCCTGTCGCCGGCGTGCCGGTCGAGGACGTCCGCGCCGCTCTGGAGGCGGCGAACCTGGAGATCACGGACGACGAGGAATACTTCACCGACGTCGCCGACGGCGCCGCGATCAACGTGCGCATCACCCCGCGCGCGGGTGGAGACGCGTACGGCTGCGATGAGGGCTGCACCGTCCTCGAGAAGGACACCGCGACCATCCAGGTGTCGCGCGGGCCGGTCCCCGACGTGAGCGACATGACGGTGAAGCAGGCGACCGACGCTCTCACGAGCAAGGGCCTCAAGGTCAACCCCGAGAACATCTACCAGCCGAGCGACAGCATCGCGAAGGATCGCGTGATCGGCTACGCCGACCGTGCTGAGGAAGGCTCCTGGCGCCCGGGCGACACGATCCAGCTGATCGTCTCGCAGGGTCCTCCCCTGTTCGACGTGCCGAAGGTCACCGGACTGACGAGGGACGAGGCGACCCGCGCCCTGAACGAGGCGGGCTTCAAGTGGACCTACACCTCCGGAACGGGTCTGCCCGACTCCGTGTGGGATCTGCTCGCGAACCAGAACACGCGCGTCGAGTCGTACAGCCCGAGCGACCCGCAGCGCAAGGGCGCCACCATCACGCTCACGATGGGCTTCGCAGGCTGAGCCGCCCGCACACCCCGAACGGGGGGGGGGGGCGGGGCGGGGGGTGCGGGGGCGGGCGGGCGCGCCGGGGGGGCCGGTGGGGC
>NZ_JALXPE010000071.1 GCF_025143365.1 Microbacterium sp. p3-SID336
GGGACCCTGTGGGAGAGTAGGACACCGCCGGACTCCTTTTAGACAAAATGGCCACCCATCGTTGGGTGGCCATTTTGCGTTAACGCGGCGTGCGTCGTGGCGGATACGCCGTGGATTCGCCGTGGATTCGCGTCATCGGGCGAGGCGCCGTTCCAGCAACGCGGCGCTCTCGCGCACGGCCGCGGCGAGCTCGCCCTCATCGGCCTCGCCACCTGCCCACGTGACAGCGACGGCCGCCAGGGGCCAGTTCGCTCGGTCCCGGACGACTGCTCCCACGGAGCGGAGGCCGTCCGCGACCTCGCCGTCCTCGCGGGCGTAGCCGCGCTCCCGAACCTCTCGCAGAAGCTCGCGCAGCTCTGCGGGGCGTCGCGGACCGCGGCCTGTCCGGTGCGCGAAGGCCGCGGCATTCGGGAAAAGGGCGCGCACCTGCTCTCGCGGCAGTGCAGCGAGCATCGCGCGTCCGCTGGCCGTGAGGTGCGCCGGCAGCCGCACGCCGACATCGGTGATCAGGGCCGTCCGTCGCGGTGCCCGCTCCTCGACGATATAGAGCACGTCGCTGCCGCTCATCACGGCGAGATGCGCACTCTCGCCGAGCCGGTCGGAGAGCCCAGCGACGACGGGCCGGCCGAGCCGCGCGAGAGGCTGCTGTCGCGCATAGCCGCTCGCCAGCTCGAAGGCCGCGGTGCCCAGGCCCCACCGCTGCTCCTCCTTCACGTGCAGGACGAAGCCGTGCGCCGCCAGCGTGTGCAGCAGATGGTAAACCGTCGATCGGGGGAGGGCGAGCTCACGCGCGATCGCGGAGGCCGCCACTGGCGCAGGCCGTCCCGCGAGGTGGCTGAGGATCCGCAGGGTCTGGTCGGCCGCCGGCACCTGCGCGGATCGACGGCCCTCGTGGGCCGAGGCATTGTCTGGGATCACAGACACAGGATGACACACGCCGCCCCCACCGGCCATGTCGGAGGTGTGGAATCGAGGCATGAGTGATGTCACCCCCGTCGTCGTCGGCTCCGCCCCGCTCGCCATCGACGCTCTCGTCCAGGTCGCGCGCCACGACGCGCCCGTGCGGATCGACCCTTCCGCCTTCGACCGCGTCGCCGCGACCCGCACGGTCATCGACGGACTCGCCGCCGACCCGCACCCGCACTACGGTGTGTCCACCGGCTTTGGCGCCCTGGCCACCACCTTCATCGCACCGGACCGTCGGCTGCAGCTGCAGGCGAGCCTCATCCGGTCCCACGCCGCCGGCACCGGCGCGGAGGTCGAGCGAGAGGTGGTGCGCGGGCTGCAGCTCCTCCGCCTGCAGACGCTCGCCTCAGGGCGCACGGGCGTACGGCCGGTCGTCGTGGAGACGCACGCGGCGATGCTCAACGCCGGGATCGTCCCGGTCGTGCGCGAGTACGGATCGCTCGGCTGCTCCGGCGACCTCGCGCCCCTGGCGCACATCGCTCTCGCCGCGATGGGGGAGGGCGAGGTGCGCGACGCCTCCGGCTCCCTGCTCCCTGCAGCCGAGGCGCTGGCGGCAGCCGGCATCGCCCCGGTCACCCTCGTGGAGAAGGAGGGACTCGCCCTCATCAACGGCACCGACGGCATGCTCGGCATGCTCGCGCTGGCACTGCACGACCTCGACACGCTGCTCTTCACGGCCGACATCGCCGCCGCGATGTCCGTCGAGTCGCAGCTCGGCACGGATGCCGTGTTCGCCGCGGATCTGATGGCGCTGCGTCCGCAGGCCGGCCAGGCTGTCTCAGCCGGCAACCTCCGTGCGCTCCTCGCCGCCTCGCCGATGGTGGCCAGCCATAAGGGCCCGGAGGACGGACGGGTGCAGGACGCCTACTCCCTCCGGTGCTCGCCGCAGGTGCATGGCGCGGCGCGGGACACCGTCGCGCATGCGAGCATCATCGCGGAACGCGAGCTGGCCAGCGTGATCGACAACCCCGTCATCACGCTCGACGGCCGCATCGAGTCCAACGGCAACTTCCACGGAGCCCCGGTGGCGGCCGTGCTCGACTTCCTGGCCATCTCGGTCGCCGACGTCGCCTCGATGTCGGAGCGGCGTACCGATCGCGCGCTGGACCCCGCGCGCAGCCATGGTCTCCCGCCGTTCCTCGCCGCCGAGGTCGGCGTCGACTCCGGCCTGATGATCGCACAGTATGCCGCGGCGGGCATCGTGTCCGAGCTCAAGCGTCTCGCGGTGCCGGCCTCGGTCGACTCCATTCCCTCCTCCGCGATGCAGGAGGACCACGTCTCGATGGGCTGGGCGGCCGCCCGCAAACTGCGCCGCGCCCTCGACGGACTCTCCCGCGTCCTCGCGATCGAGATCCTCACCGCCGCCAGGGCGCTGGATCTGCGTGCGCCCCTCGAAGCAGGACCCGCCACTGGGGCCGTCCGAGACCTGGTGCGCACCGTCGCGGCGGGACCCGGCGCCGATCACTACCTCTCACCGGACATGGAAGCCGTGACCGCACTCGTCACCTCGGGCGACGTCGCCCGCATCGCGAAGGAGCACATGCATGACTGACGCAGCACAGGCCCAGGCCAGGGTCGTCCGCGCACCGCGAGGCGACCGGCTGACCGCCAAGAGCTGGGGCGCCGAAGCCGCCAAGCGGATGCTGATGAACAACCTGGACCCCGAGGTCGCGGAGCATCCCGAGGACCTCGTGGTCTACGGCGGCACGGGGAAGGCCGCACGGAGCTGGGCCGCCTACGACGCGATCATCCGCACACTCGATGAGCTCGAGCCGGACGAGACGCTGCTCGTGCAATCCGGCAAGCCGGTGGGCGTGTTCCGCACGCACGAGTGGGCGCCGCGGGTCCTCATCGCCAACTCGAACCTCGTGGGCGACTGGGCGACGTGGCCGGAGTTCCGGAGACTCGAAGAGCTCGGACTCACGATGTACGGGCAGATGACCGCGGGTTCGTGGATCTACATCGGCACGCAGGGCATCCTGCAGGGGACCTACGAGACCTTCGCGGCGGTAGCCCGTTCGCTCGGAAGGGATTCCCTGCGGGGGACTCTGACCCTCACGGGCGGCGCCGGAGGCATGGGCGGTGCGCAGCCGCTCGCCGTGACTCTCAACGAGGGCGCGGTGCTGATCGTCGATGTGGACGAGACCCGGCTCGCGCGGCGGGTCGAGCATCGATACCTCGACGAGTACACGACTGATCTCGACGCAGCCGTGGAGAGGGTGGTGGCTGCGAAGGAAGCCGGTGAGGCGCTGTCCGTCGGAGTGGTCGGCAACGCGGCGGAGATCTTCCCCGAGCTGCTCCGCCGCGGCGTTCCCATCGACGTCGTCACGGATCAGACCAGTGCGCATGACCCGCTCGCCTACCTGCCGATCGGCATCACTGTGGACCGCTGGAGGGCGGAGGCGGAACGCGACCCCGAGGAGTTCACCCGGCGGTCGCGCGCATCGATGGCAGCGCACGTCGCGGCGATGGTGGCGTTCCAGGATGCGGGCGCCGCCGTGTTCGACTACGGCAACTCGATCAGGGCCGAAGCGCAGCTGGGCGGCTTCGATCGGGCGTTCGCGTTCCCCGGCTTCGTCCCGGCGTACATCCGTCCGCAGTTCGAGGAAGGGCGCGGGCCGTTCCGGTGGGTGGCGCTGTCGGGCGACCCGGAGGACATCTACAAGACCGACCGCGCGATCGCCGAGCTGTTCCCCGAGGACGCCGCTCTCCACCGCTGGCTCGACAAGGCCGGCTCGGCCGTGCACTTCGAGGGGCTGCCCGCACGGATCTGCTGGCTCGGGTACAAGGAACGTCACCTCGCGGGCCTCCGGTTCAACGAGATGGTCGCGTCCGGCGAGCTGTCGGCGCCCATCGTGATCGGCCGTGATCATCTCGACTCCGGTTCGGTCGCCTCTCCGTACCGCGAGACGGAGGCGATGAAGGACGGATCCGACGCGATCGCGGACTGGCCTCTGCTCAACGCGCTGCTGAACACGGCGTCCGGCGCCTCCTGGGTGTCGCTGCATCATGGGGGCGGCGTCGGCATCGGCCGATCCCTCCACGCGGGGCAGGTCACCGTGGCCGACGGCTCGGAACTCGCGGCCGCGAAGCTCGAGCGGGTGCTGACCAACGACCCCGGCACCGGGGTGATGCGGCATGTGGATGCCGGCTACGAGCACGCCCGCGAGGTCGCCCGCGACCGCGGACTCGAGGTGCCGATGCTGTGAACACCACGCTGCTCACCGGCATCGGTGAACTGACGACGAACACCGCGGCGCCCGGGGACCCCTGCGGCACGCTCCCTGATGCGGCCGTGCTGATCGAGGGCGACCGCATCGCCTGGGTGGGCGCCGCCGTCGACGCCCCCACCGCGACCACGGTGATCGACGCCGGCGGCCGGGCGGTGATCCCCGGGTTCGTCGACAGCCACAGCCACCTGGTCTTCGCGGGCGACCGTGCCGCGGAGTTCGAGGCTCGGATGGCCGGGCGTCCCTATACGGCTGGCGGCATCCGCTCCACCGTCGCCGCCACCCGCGCCGCGACGGACGACGAGCTCCGCGCGCGCCTGAACGGCTTCGTCGCCGAACTCCTCGCACAGGGCACCACGACCGTCGAGATCAAGAGCGGCTACGGACTCAGCGTCGCCGACGAGGAGCGCCTCGTGCGTCTCGCGGCCGAGGTCACCCCCGAGGTGACGTTCCTGGGCGCGCACGTCGTGCCGACCGAGTACACCGACCGTGCAGACGCCTACGTCGACCTCGTGGTGGGGCCCATGCTGGACGCCTGCGCTCCCTTCTCACGGTGGATCGACGTGTTCTGCGAGACCGGCGCCTTCACGGTCGCGCAGTCCCGGCGGGTGCTGGAGGCCGGGATCGCCCGTGGCCTCGCGCCCCGCGTGCACGCGAGTCAGCTCGGCCCCGGTGACGGCGTGCGGCTCGCCGTCGAGCTCGGCGCCGCGTCCATCGACCACGGCACCTACCTGACCGAGGCCGACGTGACAGCGCTCGCGGTGTCCGACACGGTGCTCACGCTGCTGCCGGGCGTGGAGTTCTCCACGCGGCAGCCGTACCCGGACGCTCGCCGACTCCTCGACGCCGGGGTGACGGTAGCGCTCGCGTGCGACACCAACCCGGGGTCGAGCTTCACCTCGTCGATGCCGTTCTGCATCGCCATCGCGGTGCGCGACATGGGCCTGACGCCCGCGGAGGCGGTGTGGGCCGCGACCGCGGGTGGGGCGCTGGCGCTGCGCCGCGACGACATCGGCGCGATCGCACCCGGGCGCCGGGCCGACCTGGTGCTGCTCGACGCGCCGACGCGGATCCACCTGGCGTACCGCCCCGGCGTGCCCCTGGTGGACCGGGTCTGGAAGGACGGCGTGCTCCGGTTCACTGCGCGCTGACGCATGCGCGACTGCCCGTGGCGCGCTCAGCCCCGGACGGCGAGCCCGGCCAGCAGCTCCAGCACGCACAGGGCGGCGAGACGCACCGTGCGGCCGTCGGCGGCATCGGTGGTGGCGTCCACTTCGGCGATGTCCGCGCTGACCACTCGGGAGTCGGCGGCCACCGCACGCGTCAGCGCGCGCAGCTCCCACGCCTGCAGCCCGCCGGGGACGCTCGCCGGGCAGCCGGGCGCGACGGAGCGGTCGCACACGTCGACGTCGATGTCGAGGTGGATGCGGGGATCGGCGCCCGCTCCGGCGACCTCGAGCGCCTCGGCCACCACGTCGGCCGTGCCACGCTGACGCACCTCGTCGAGCGTGATCACGCGGATGCCCCACTCCGCCGCTCGCTGCGCATAGGCGGCGGAGTTCGCGAAGTCGGCGAGCCCGATCTGCACGATGCGCGTCGGCTCCACGACGGTCGTCGGCACGGTCGCGGCGACCGGGCTGTCCTGCACCAGACGGCGGACGGGGGTGCCGTTGGAGACCCCGTCACGCAGATCGAAGTGCGCATCGAAGGTGATGAGACCGGTCGCGCGGGAACCCAGGGCGACGGGGTAGGTCAGGGAGTTGTCGCCGCCGAGCGCCACCACCAGAGAGGTGGCTGCGGAGAGCTCGCGCACGCGGCTGATCGCGTTCGCCTCCCCGGTCTCCCCGTCGGGCTCATCGACGTCTCCGGCGTCGGCGATCCGCAGGACCTCGTTCAGATCCTGCACCGGCGGGCCGAGCACGGTCGTGCCGTAGCGCGGAAGCGCCTCGCGGATCGCGGCGGGCGTGGCATGGGCCCCCGTGGGGGACAGGGAGGTGCGCCATGTCGGAACCCCGAGCAGCACGGCGTCGGCGGTCCCGTCGAATGCCGGCCAGGAGCCCGCCCGCGGCCAGAGCGGATCGTGGGACAGTGTCATGTCAGACTCCCGGGATCAGGGCGTGGGCGATGGTGAAGATGGCGAGTCCGGCGAGCGCTCCCACCACGGTGCCGTTCAGCCGGATGTACTGCAGGTCCCTGCCCACCATGAGCTCGATCTTCTCGGTCGTCTCGGCCGGATCCCAGCGCTCGACCGTGTCCGTGATGATCGACGCGATGTCGTGACGGTACCGGTCCACCAGGAACACCGCAGCGTCGGAGATCCAGGTGTCGACGCGGCGCTGCAGCGCTGCATCCGTCGTCAGCCGCTCGCCCACCTCCTGCAGCGCCTGCACCGCTCGCCGGCGGAGCCCGCTCTCGGGGTCGGCGAGGGAGGTCAGCAGCCCGTTCTTGGCGGTGTTCCACGCCTCGGCGGCCAGGGCACCGACGCGCGGGCTGTCGAACAGCGAGGCCTTGGCGTTCTCCAGCTTCGCGCGCGTGGCCGGGTCGTTCTGCAGGTTGTCCGCCAGCCGGGACAGATAGCCGTCGACGGCCAGGCGCGCGGGGTGCTTCGGGTCGGCCTGCACGGCGCGGACGAACTTCACCGCCTCGTTGTAGATGGTGTCGTCGACGAGGCGGTGCGCGAGCTTGGGAACCCATCCCGGCAGGCGCCGCGAGACGAGTCCGCTGAACGACGCGGCGTTCGCGTCGAGCCATCGCCCGATGCTGTCGACGGCGAGGTCCACGGCGCCGTGGTGCGCCTCCGCTTCGACGATCCGCTCCAGCCAGGCCCCCGCCGGCGGCCCCCACTCCGGATCCACCAGGTGCTCCCGCGCGAGATCGGTCAGCAGGTCTCGCACGTCGTCGTCGCTCAGGGCGTTCAGCACCGCGGTCGCGATGGTCGCTCCCTCGGCGGCGACGCGCTCGGCATGCGGCTCCTCGCGCAGCCACTCCCCGGCGCGCAGCGCGATCGCGGTGGACGCCAGCTTGGTGCGCACCACGTCAGCGGCGAGGAAGTTCGTCTCCACGAACTCGCCCAGGGTGCGCCCGATCTCGTCCTTGCGGTTCGGGATGATCGCGGTGTGCGGGATCGGCAGCCCGAGCGGACGCCGGAACAGCGCGGTCACCGCGAACCAATCGGCCAGGGCGCCCACCATGCCGCCCTCGGCTGCCGCCCGCACATACGAGAGCCAGCCGACGCGTTCTTGGAAGGCGAAGGCGATCACGAACGCGACGGCCATGAACAGCAGCGCGCCCAGCGCGACCGCCTTCATCCGCCGCAGGGCACGGCGGCGCTCCTGATCGGCGAGAGAGAGCAGCGTCGTGGGTGTTCGCGGCATGACGTCATCCTTTCACGGGGCGAGTACCCTCGATACGTGATCGAAGACATCAAGAAGCGCGCCCTGCATCGCACCAGCATCCTCGAAGGTCAGATGCGCGGCGTCGCGCGGATGATCGAGAACGAAGAGTACTGCATGGACATCATCACCCAGTCGCGGGCGATCCAGCGCTCGCTGGAGTCCCTGAACCGCCTGCTGCTGGAGAACCACCTCCGCACGCACGTGACGCACATGTTCGAAGCCGGAGGGGAGGAACGCGACAAGGCCGTGCTCGAACTGCTCAAGGCCTTCGACTTCGACTCGAAGTAGCCCGTCGGGCGCGGCTCAGCCGACCGCTTCGTCCGCCACCGTCAGGGCCTCGTCGATCGCAGCCAGACCGCGCACGAGCTCGTCCTCCTCGATCACCAGCGGGCGCCGGTCAGCGCGTCCCCCAGTTGTAGAGCTGCTTCTGCAGCTTGGCGTAGATGAAGGTCTCGGTGGAGAGGACGCCCTCGATGGGGCGGATCACGTCGTTGACGAGCGCGAGCAGGTGATCGTCGTCCTCGCACACGACCTCGACGATCACGTCGAACGAACCGACCGTGATGACCACGTAGTCGACCGCGTCGAGCGCTGCGATGGCCTCGGCGACGTGTCGCGCATCCCCGGCCACCCTGATGCCGATCATCGCCTGGCGGTGGAAGCCCAGCTGCATCGGATCGGTGACCGCGACGATCTGGATGATGCCGGACTCGGTGAGCCGCTGCACGCGCTGCCGCACGGCGGCCTCGCTGAGCCCGACGACACGACCGATGTCGGAGTACGAGCGCCGCCCGTCCTCCTGCAGCAGCTCGATGATGGTCTTGGAGATCGCGTCGAGGGCGGGATGCTTCTTCGCCGTTGCCATGGTGCGATCCTGGCATCGGCCGGCCGGTCGGGCAACCGATTCCGTCGCGCTTCGGACCCGGTTCGACGGGATCGGGCGCGCTCAGCCCTCCAGCGGACCGAGCCAGGCGCTCGCCGCGGTGGCGTGTGCGGACTCCGGGTCGGACGGGTGGAAAGCGCCGGCGAGGACGTCCCGGTACAGCCGCGACAGCTCGTTCGCGGAGAAGTACGACCCGCCGCCGGCGACCAGCATGGCCTCGTCCACCACGCTCTTCGCCATGGTGACGGCGCGGTGCTTCAGACCGCTCAGCGCAGGGAACCAGCTCGCACCGCGGTCCGCGCGCTCGTCCACGTCGCGCGCGAGCGCGGCGATCTGCGGCGGGAGTGCGTCGTACGCGATGGCCATCTCGGCGATCCGCCAGCGGATGTCCGGATCCTGGCTGTACGCGGCGCCGCTCTTCTTCGAGCGGCGGGCGTGCGCGGTGGTGACGGCGAGCTCGAGTGCGCGCCGGGCGATGCCCGTGTACACCGACGCGAGCAGGATCTCGAACACGGAGAAGATGCCGAAGACGATCGGGTCCGGGCTCGGGCCGGGATCGATGCGACGGACCACATGGGCGGCGTCGGCGACCGCGCCGTCCAGCCGGGTCGTGCGGCTCTGCGTGCCGCGCATGCCGAGCGTGTCCCAGTCGTCGGAGGTGCGCACGGCGTCCGTCCGCTCGACGAACGCGAACACGAGCTTGGGGGCATCGGCGCTGGTCGTGTCGAGACCGTGCAGCCCGAGCCGCGTCCAGACCGGGGCGAGGGAGGTGAAGATCTTGGTGCCGGTGAAGGCGTAGCCGCCCGTCCCGTCCGGCACCGCGGTGGTGTCGCTGCCGAACAGCACGAGGTCGTTGCCGCCCTCGCTGATGCCGAACGCGAAGACCTCCCCGGCGACCGCACCGTCCTGCACGAACTCCAGGCCGGGGACCCCGCGGTCCGAGAACACCTTCGCGACGCCGGTCCAGACCAGGTGCATGTTGATGGCGAGGGCGGTCGCGGGTGCGGCTCCCGCCAGACGCTGCTGCAGGACGGCGGCCTCGGCGAGCCCGAGCCCCGCGCCTCCGCGCTCGGCGGGCACCAGGATCGACAGGTAGCCCGCGGCACGCAGCTCGGCCAGGTCCTCCTGCGGGAAGGTGTTCTCGCGGTCGTGCACGGGTGCGCGCGTGCGGATGCGCTCCAGCAGGTCGTCCGGCAGGTAGGCGGTCGGGTCGAAGTCGGTCATGCGAGGGCCTCCAGCAGCTGTCGGATCGATTCCTCCGGGCGGTCGCGGTGCAGTGAGTGTCCGGCGCCGGTCACGACCGACATCGAGATGCGCGGGTTCGCCGCGAGCACCTCGTCCGCGAGAGCGCCGGTGAAGATGCTGTACACCGCGGGATCGGCGGCGATGACGTGCGTCGGGACTGTGAGCCGGGCGGCCTGGGCTCGCACGTCCCAGGGCTGGTTCTGCGCGCTCGTCTGCTCCACGGCCCAGGCGCTGGCGCGGCGGACGGCATCGATCTTGAGCTCGTGGTCCTGCGGGTGCCAGTGCGGGTGCTCCTGCTGCACGACCTCGATGCGGGTGTCGGCGAACGCCCGCTCCTGGCTGCGGCGCACGATGGTCGCGTCCCTGCCCTCGACGTGGAGCGCGGGGTCGATCAGCACGAGTCGGCGCGTCCACTCCGGCGTGTCGGCGGCAGCCACCGTGGCCGCCGCACCCCCGAGGGAGTGCCCGAGCACGGCGTCCCACGAGCCGCCGTCCTCAGGACGCGTCGCCGTGAGATCGGCCGCGTAGGCGTCGACCGTGTAGTCGAGGGAGCGCGGCGCGTCGCCGTGTCCGCGCAGGTCGACGGCCGTGGCCCGCCATCCCGCGGCGGCGAGAGCGTCGCCGAGACGCCACATCAGCGCCCCGGACGACCCGAGGCCGTGGACCAGGAGGATGCGGCGGGTCGCCGCCGGGTCACCCCACGAGAGCCGAGGGAGGGTGAGCGGTGCAGGCATGGGACCAGCCTACGGCCGTGCCCATGGCCGGGGCCCGCGCCGGTGCGGCTCAGGCGACGGGCGTCAGCGGTGGCAGGTCCGCGGCGATCGTGAGCACCCGAGCGGCGGCGGCGTGCCCGGCGGAGAGCCGGGTCGCGAGGTCCTCGCCGTCGAGCGTGGCGGCCAGGAACCCCGAGGCGAAGGCGTCGCCCGCACCGACCGGCTCCACGACGTCGACCGCGGGAGCCGGGACGAACACGGGCGCGGCATCGCCGTCGAACGCCGTCGCGCCCACGTCGCCGTCCTTCACCACCAGCAGTCCGCAGTGCGGGAGGTGGGCGCGGATCGCGGCCGGTGTGGCGGTGCCCCAGATGCGCTCGGCCTCGTCCCGGCCGACGAAGGCGATGTCGGCGGCGTCCGCCAGCCGCGCGAGGGTCGCCGCCGCCTCCTCCTCCGACCAGAGCGCGCGGCGGTCGTTCACGTCGAAGGACACCACGGCGCCGGCGGCGCGCGCATCGTCGTACAGACGCTCGACCATCGCGAGGCAGGAGGGGGAGAGCGCGGGGGTGATGCCCGTGGTGTGCACGATGCGCACCCCGCCGAGGCGCTCCGACCCGAGGAAGCCGGGCGCCATCCGCGACGCGGCGGAGCCGCGACGGTAGTAGTAGACAGCGGACGACTCGACGCCGGGGTCCTTGAACATGACGCCGGTCGGCGCGTCGTGGTCGTGCTCCACCCAGAGCTCGACGCGGCGGCGCTCCAGCTCGGCCGTCAGGCGCTGGGCGAGTGGATCCGCTCCGAGGCGCGACGCCCACACCGCGCGGTGCCCGGCGGCCGCGAGTCCGACGGCGACGTTCGCCTCGGCACCCGCATGCGTGAGTGACGCGACGGCGGCGTCGGCGAGACAGGCGTCGGTCGGCGTGATCAGCACCATCGACTCGCCCACGCAGACGACGGCGGGGGCGGGGGAGGAGGAGACGGGAGAGCTCATGAGGGGGTGACCGCCAGGGGTTCGGTGTCGGGATGGGGGCTGGCGTCGCGATGACGCAGGTCGGGGAAGGAGCGGACGAACACGATCGACACGAGCAGTCCGACACCCGCGAAGATCGTGGCAGCGAGGTACGCGCCGCGCCAGTCGCCGACGTCGACGAGGAACCCGGCGACCGCGGAGCCGGCGGCTGCGCCGATGAGCTGACCGGTGCCGGCCCAGCCGAAGGCCTCGGCGGTCTCGCTGAACTTGACGCTGGCCGTGGTGATCGCGAACAGCACCGCGAGAGCCGGGGCGATGCCGATGCCCGCGAGGACGAGGGTGCCGCCCAGCCAGAACACGTTGAGCGTGACCATGGTCAGCGCGAGCCCGACCGTCACGATCAGCAGGCGCCGCGCCATGGCCCAGGGGCCGATCGGGATGTGGCCGAAAGCGAGGCCGCCGGCGAGGCTTCCCGCGGAGAACACCGCGAGGACGAGTCCGGCCGCCAGGCTCCCGTGCTCGAAGGTGGCGACGACGCCGACCTCCACGGCCGAGCAGGCGCCGATGAGCAGGAAGCCGATCACGGTGGCCAGCAGCACCGGCGGCTTGAGCACCACCGTGCCGAGGGCGTTGCGGCTGCGCGGGATGCGCACGCGACCGACTTCGGGGGAGAGGATGAACCACGCGCCGCCGCCGACGAGCACGATCGCCACGAGCAGGAGGCCCTCCGTGGTCCCGATCTGCGTAGAGACCAGGGTGATCACCACGGGTGCGAGCACCCAGATGATTTCCTGCAGCGAGGCGTCCAGGGAGAACAGCGGTGTGAGCTGGCCCGCGTTCACGAGCTTGGGGTAGATGGTGCGCACGGCCGCCTGCACGGGTGGGGTCGAGAGCCCGGCCACCATGCCTAGGGCCATGTACCCGGGCAGGGTGAGCGGGAGCAGCGCGAGCGAGAGCACGGCGAGCACGCACACCGACAGAGTGAGGGTGAGCACGCGACGCATGCCCCAGGCCCCCATCCAGCGGCTGGTGATGGGGCCGGCCACCGCCTGACCGACACTGGTCGCGGCGAGCACGAGCCCTGCGGATCCGTAGGAGCCGGTCTGCTGCTCGACGTGCAGCAGGATCGCCAAGGACATCATCCCGTTGGGGAAGCGCGCGGTGAGCTGGGCGGCGATCATGCGCCCCACTCCCGGCGTGCGAAGAAGATCCCGATAGCCCGCCACCAGACAACGGTACCGGGCCGTCGGCCGGTCGGGCGGACGGGGCGTTCCGGCGACACGCCGCGACACGCCCGCGACACGCCGAACGTCGAATTCCACAGGGATCCGGATGTCGGAGGCCGCGCGTACCGTGCCCCCTGTGGATGGATCTCTCCCAGCGTCTTCCCAGCCGCGATATCTCGCGGTTCTGGAGGGCGCGGACAGGGGCTCCGCCTGTGGAAGAAACGGTGGAGAACCTGTGTTGTACCAGTGGAGAGCGGTGGAAAAACTACACGGATGTAACTACTAGCCCTTGTGGTCACTCCGAATGTCCGCACCCATATGTAGTATTGAGATCCCGGCGGGCCCTGCCGGAGAAACCATGAGATTCGAGGGGAATCAGATGTCGATCACGGTCTACACCAAGCCTTCCTGCGTTCAGTGCAACGCCACCTATCGCGCCCTCGACGCCAAGGGCATCGAGTACGAGATCCACGACCTCTCCGAAGACCCCACGGCGCTCGAGCAGGTCAAGGCGCTCGGCTACATGCAGGCGCCGGTCGTCGTCACCGACGAGGACCACTGGTCGGGCTTCCGTCCCGACAAGATCGACGAGCTCGCCTCCCGCCTGGCGTGATCCGCCATGAGCGCCGTCGCGACCGCAGCGCCGCTCCTGATCTACTTCTCGAGCGTCTCGGGTAACACCGCGCGCTTCATCGAGAAGCTCGGGCTTCCGGCCCGACGCATCCCCCTCCACCGGACCGAAGAGGACTTCGTCGTCGACGAGCCCTTCGTGCTGGTCACCCCCACCTATGGCGGGGGCGCCGGTCGCGGCGTCGAGAAGGGCGCCGTTCCCAAGCAGGTGATCCGGTTCCTCAACGACGAGCGCAACCGGCGCCACATCCGCGGAGTCATCTCCGCGGGCAACACCAACTTCGGCGATGCCTTCTGCCTCGCCGGTGACATCATCAGCCGCAAGTGCCACGTGCCTCACTTGTATCGGCTCGAGATCTTCGGCACACAGGACGACGTTGATCGCGTGAGCGACGGATTGGAACGACGGTGGGTATCGCAGTTGACGAGCACGCAGAGCGTGACGCAGTGACGGAGACGGTTGCGTTCAAGATCAACCCCGCGTACGAAGGGCTCGACTATCACGCCCTCAACGCGATGCTGAACCTGTACGACGCGAACGGGAAGATCCAGTTCGACGCCGACAAGCGCGCCGCACGCGAGTACTTCCTGCAGCACGTGAACCAGAACACGGTGTTCTTCCACTCGCTCAAGGAGCGCCTGGACTACCTCGTGGAGAAGGAGTACTACGAGGGCGCCGTCATCGATAAGTACTCGTTCGACTTCGTGCAGAAGCTCAACGACCTCGCCTACTCGAAGAAGTTCCGCTTCGAGACGTTCCTCGGGGCCTTCAAGTACTACACGAGCTACACGCTGAAGACCTTCGACGGCAAGCGCTACCTCGAGCGCTTCGAGGACCGCGTCGTGATGACGGCCCTCGCCCTGGCCGACGGCGACGAGAAGCTCGCCGTCAACCTCGTCGAGGAGATCATCTCCGGTCGCTTCCAGCCGGCCACCCCGACCTTCCTCAACGCGGGCAAGGCGCAGCGCGGCGAGCTCGTCAGCTGCTTCCTGCTGCGCATCGAGGACAACATGGAGTCGATCGCCCGCGGCATCAACTCCGCGCTGCAGCTCTCCAAGCGCGGCGGCGGCGTGGCGCTGCTGCTGTCGAACATCCGCGAGGCCGGCGCGCCGATCAAGCAGATCGAGAACCAGTCCTCGGGCATCATCCCCGTCATGAAGCTCCTCGAAGACAGCTTCAGCTACGCCAACCAGCTCGGCGCGCGCCAGGGCGCAGGCGCGGTGTACCTCAACGCCCACCACCCCGACATCATGCGCTTCCTCGACACCAAGCGCGAGAACGCCGACGAGAAGATCCGCATCAAGACGCTGTCGCTCGGCGTCGTGGTCCCGGACATCACGTTCGAGCTCGCGAAGAACGACGAGGACATGTACCTGTTCTCGCCGTACGACGTGGAGAAGGTCTACGGCGTGCCCTTCGGCGACATCTCGGTGACCGAGAAGTACCGCGAGATGGTCGACGATCCGCGCATCAAGAAGACGAAGATCAACGCACGCGAGTTCTTCCAGACCGTCGCCGAGATCCAGTTCGAGTCCGGCTACCCGTACGTGATGTTCGAGGACACGGTCAACAAGGCGAACCCCATCAAGGGCCGCATCAACATGTCCAACCTCTGCAGCGAGATCCTGCAGGTGAACACGCCGACCACCTACAACGACGACCTGTCGTACAAGGAGATCGGCAAGGACATCTCCTGCAACCTCGGCTCGATGAACATCGCGCTGTCGATGGACGCCGACGACCTCGGCCAGACGGTCGAGACCGCGATCCGCGCGCTCACCGCGGTCAGCGACCAGAGCCACATCGGCTCGGTCCGCTCGATCGAGGACGGCAACGACCGCTCGCACGCGATCGGCCTGGGGCAGATGAACCTGCACGGCTACCTCGCCCGCGAGCACGTGTTCTACGGCTCGGAAGAGGGTGTCGACTTCACGAACATCTACTTCTACACGGTGCTGTTCCACGCGCTGCGCGCCTCGAACCAGCTCGCGATCGAGCGCGGGACGACGTTCGACGGGTTCGCCGACTCGACCTACGCGTCGGGCGAGTTCTTCGACAAGTACATCGAGCGTGCCTGGGTCCCGGAGACCGAGAAGGTCAAGGAGCTCTTCGCCGGCAAGCACATCCCGACGCAGGAGGACTGGGTCCAGCTGAAGGCGTCGATCCAGGAGCACGGCATCTACAACCAGAACCTGCAGGCCGTGCCGCCGACGGGCTCGATCTCCTACATCAACAACTCGACCTCGTCGATCCACCCGATCGCGTCGAAGATCGAGATCCGCAAGGAGGGCAAGCTCGGTCGCGTGTACTACCCGGCGGCGTTCATGACGAACGACAACCTGGAGTACTACCAGGACGCGTACGAGATCGGCTACGAGAAGGTCATCGACACGTACGCTGCCGCGACGCAGCACGTGGACCAGGGCCTGTCGCTGACGCTGTTCTTCAAGGACACCGCCACCACGCGCGACATCAACAAGGCGCAGATCTACGCCTGGCGCAAGGGCATCAAGACGATCTACTACATCCGTCTGCGTCAGCTGGCGCTCGAGGGCACTGACATGACCGAGTGCGTCTCCTGCATGCTCTGACCGGCCTTCGCATCCCAAGGAACAACGAGAAATGACTCCCCACTCTCCGCTCAAGCTGGTCGACAGCGTGCAGGCGATCAACTGGAACCGCATCCAGGACGACAAGGACCTCGAGGTCTGGAACCGTCTGGTGAACAACTTCTGGCTGCCCGAGAAGGTGCCGCTGTCGAACGACATCCAGTCGTGGAACACGCTCACCCCCGAGGAGCAGACGCTCACGATGCGCGTGTTCACGGGCCTCACGCTGCTCGACACGATCCAGGGCACGGTCGGCGCCGTGTCGCTCATCCCCGATGCGATCACCCCGCACGAGGAGGCCGTCTACACGAACATCGCGTTCATGGAGTCGGTGCACGCGAAGAGCTACTCGTCGATCTTCTCGACGCTGTGCTCGACGAAGGAGATCGACGAGGCGTTCCGCTGGTCGGTGGAGAACCCGAACCTGCAGAAGAAGGCGCAGATCGTCACGGACTACTACCGCGGCGACGACCCGCTCAAGCGCAAGGTCGCCTCGACCCTGCTCGAGAGCTTCCTCTTCTACTCGGGCTTCTACCTGCCGATGCACTGGTCGAGCCGCGCGAAGCTCACCAACACCGCCGACCTCATCCGCCTCATCATCCGCGACGAGGCTGTGCACGGGTACTACATCGGCTACAAGTTCCAGCGCGGACTCGAGACGCTCGACCAGGCGCGCAAGGACGAGCTGAAGGACTACACCTTCTCGCTGCTGTACGAGCTGTACGACAACGAGGTGCAGTACACGCAGGACCTCTACGACGGCGTCGGCCTGACCGAGGACGTCAAGAAGTTCCTGCACTACAACGCCAACAAGGCCCTCATGAACCTGGGCTATGAGGCGATGTTCCCCTCGACGGTCACGAACGTGAACCCGGCGATCCTGTCGGCGCTCTCTCCCAACGCGGACGAGAACCACGACTTCTTCTCGGGTTCCGGCTCGTCGTACGTCATCGGCAAGGCCGAGGCCACGGAAGACGACGACTGGGACTTCTGAAAGTTCTGAAGACCACGTTCTAGACAGACTCTGACAAGAGTCGACCGGGAGGCCCGGATCTGCCGGTTTCTGCAGACCCGGGCCTCTTTTCGTGCCTCCTTCCGAAGAACAGAGGAGGACGGATATGAACGTCAGTAGTCGTTGGGTATGGCACGCGGGTGGCACGCCCGCACCTTCCAGAAGAGAGCGGGGTGGTCCGCCGACCGAAATTCGGTCCCGGCGTGCCACCGACCTCGTGCCACAGCGTGCCATAGGGCGCCTCGTAGCCCGCGAGAAAACCCTGATAGAAAGCCACTTTTGGGAGGGCATGACCTCTAGTGGCACGCAGTGGCACGACGGTTCGCGTGAGTCCGCTCGAGACCAGCGGAGGACACGATGAGCGCGACGAAGACCCGGGAACCAGCAGCAGTCAGGCGTGAGAGCTGGGGGAGCCTTCGTAAGCTCCCCTCTGGCCGGTGGCAGGCTCGCTACCCCGCACCCGACGGCGAGATGTACACCGCCCGGACGGAGGACGACAAGCCGCTGACGTTCCTGACGAAGACCGATGCCCGCGCGTGGCTCGCCGGTGTTCACACGACGATTGCCCGTCAGCAGTGGGAGCCGCCCTCGGTGATCGCCGCTCGACGCCGTGCCACAGCGGAGGCAGAGAAAGCACGGTCCATCGGCTTCTCCGAGTACGCGGAACGCTGGGTGGCGTTCATCCGCGCGGAGCCGAACCGCAGTGGCAGGAAACGTGCAATCGCCACCGTCCGCTCTTACAAGAGCAAGGTCGACGGGTACCTCATCCCAGAGTTCGAAGACACCCCGATCCGGCAGATCGACGAGGCCCGTATCCGGCAGATGACCGATCGTCTCGACGCGATTCCCTCGCCACTGAATCCGAGATCGAAGTTCAACGGCATCACGCGACCGGTGCTGATCGTCCTCATGATGATCCTCCGCCAGGCAGCTCGAGAAGGAGTTATCCCCGCTGCGCCGAACATCTCCATTCCGAAGCAGGAGCCCGTGCGGCACGACGCCGATCACGACGAGGACGAAGACGTCGCGAGTCCCGAGCAGGTCGAGGCTTTGTATGAGGCAACACCGGGGCACTGGGCGATCATGGTGCTCTTCGCGGCGTGGTGCCAGCTGCGGCGGGGGGAGTGCCTGGGCTTGCAGCGCAGGGACATCGAGTGGCACGACGACGGCACCGCGACCTTGCATGTGCGTCGGCAACTGAACGCGAACACCGGCGACTACTCGGAGAGGCTCAAGAGCGACGCCGGTAGGCGGACGCTCAGCATCCCGAAGCTCATGATCGACCGCCTCAAAGATCATCTGCGGGACAACGTCGCGGCCGAGGCCAAAGCGCCACTGATCCCCACCAACATCCGTGGCAGCGTCCCGCTGTCGAACACCCGATGGGGATACGTGTGGGCGGATGCTCGAGATGGTGTCGCTGACCTCCGGCCGCGATTCCGGTTCCACGATCTCCGTCACACGGGGCTGACGATCTTCGCCCAGGAGGGCGCAACACTCGCAGAGCTGATGCGCCGTGGCGGCCACGCCGATATCCGTGTCGTCCTCCGCTACCAGCACGCCACGATGGCCCGCGATCGTGAGCTCGCGGACCGTATGAGCGATCGCGTTCAGGAGCGGATCAACGCGGCCAGGACGGCATGAGAGTCGCCGTGGGACAGTCATGGACACCTATCAGGAGAAAGATTTCATCAACAAGGGAGGCACCACCATGGCCGTTCACGATCGTTCACAGTCCCCAGCGCTCAAGCTGATCTCGCTGGCCGTCGCCGCCGACACCTACGGAGTGTCGATCAAGACGCTGCGCCGCCGGATCTCGGATGGCACCGTGCACGGCTACCGGGTCGGCCGGCTGATCCGCGTCGACCCGGACGAACTCCGCGAGAAGCTGCTCATCGAGATCCCTTCAGCGAAGTAAGCGCAAGACCAAGAGTGGG
>NZ_JALXPE010000072.1 GCF_025143365.1 Microbacterium sp. p3-SID336
CGCCCTCGTCTTCGTCGAGTTCCTCGATGTCTGGTTCGTCGGACTCGGGCTCGAAGTCCACGTCCGGGTCGCCCAGTTCGGGATTCTGGGTCGGGTCGTTATCGGCCACGTCACTGTCCTCCGGTGGGGGTTATCGAGCGACGGCTTCCATCGCGGGCGCTTCGGCCTCCCGCGTGGTCGTGGGGGTGGGCGAGCCGAGTTGGGCTGCTCGGTCGGGCTCCTCACGCTCGGCCTCGCGTGTGACGTCGCGGTCGGCTTCGCGCTCGGCCTGGCGTTCGGCAGCAGGGCGGCGGTCGATCGTGAAGTCGGTGATGTTTGGGTCGGGGGCGATGCGCTTGGCGACGAACTGCTCGTCGGTTCGCTCTTCGCCGTTGACGTCGCGCGTGTACTCGCGGGTGTAACCCTGTGCGACGATGTCGTCGCCCTTGACGTACCTGTCCGCGGACATCTCGGCGGACTTCCCGAACTGGATCAGGTCGTGGTAGGTCGGGTCGAGCTTGCGGAAGGATCCGTCCTGCTGGGGCTCGTAGTGGTTGATGCCGACGCGGGCGTAGAAGCGTGCCTGCCCGGATTCGGAGAAGGTGAGGCGGGGATCGGCGGAGATGAAGCCGTTGATCGCCTGCGACGTCTTGATAGCCATGAGAGCTGAGGTCCTTCCTGATAACAATGAGCTGTCTGGTGCCCCCGCGGTTGAGTGGGAGGCACCAGACAGGTGCGCGGGTCAGACCCCAGACGACGGACAGAACCGGCTTCAGGACGTGTGCAGGAGCGCCTCGATCTCCTTCCGATCCGTCTTCAGCTGCGTGGCGTCCTTGCGGGCAGGCCAGGCGCGCAGGTCCGTGATGATGGGGCGGGCGGTTCGGAGCATCACGACCCCGATCCCGAACGGCAGCGTGCGGATCACGTCCGGAGGCATGATCGCCACCCGGCGGATCGAGCGTTGCGCGGAGCGGTGTCCTTGCTCCCCGATGGTGACGGAATCGGTGATCTCGTCCCTTTCCCCGATCAGCGCCGACAGGTCCTGCAAGTCCCGCGAGTTCGATGCGCCGCCGAGGATGACTTTCACGATCGATGCGTCCCACAGCGCGTTGGCGTTGTTCTCCCCCCACTTCTCCCGCGCCTGGGCGAGGGACTGCAGCACCGGCAGGGTGGTGATCCCCGTGCCACCGCCTTCGGCCATCAGCGTCGGCAGTGACGGCAGCGGGGCGAGGTTGCCGATCTCGTCGAGGGCGAGGAGCATCGGCGGGTCCAGCCGGGTGCCTGGTGAGGTGGCGGCGATCTTCCGGGCAGTCTCCACGAGGTCTTCGATGAACGCGGCCACCAGCGCCGAGGACGCCCCGGCCCCCGCACCGGTGGCGAGCAGGTAGAGGGTGCCGCGGTCCCGGATGAACGTCTCCGGGTCGAACCGGTCTCGCGGCCCCGGTGTCACCGCCGCCAGCACTCGCGGGTCGGCGAACGCGCTGAACGCGAGGGAGACGCCTTGCCAGATCGAATCGCGCGTCTTGGGGTCTGATTGCAGCATCGCATCCAGAGAGTCCGCCCAGCCTTGCGCTGCGTGCGGGTTGGACTGCAGGACGCGCACCGCGTCCGCGGCGGCGGCTGGGTTCAGCGCCCACTGGTACAAGGTGGCGGCGTCTCGCCCGTCCAGCGCAGCGGCGTGGAGGAGCCCTTGGATCGCGGCAGCGGTCTTTCCCTGCCAGAAGTCACCGCCGGACACGGAGCCGAAGTTCGTGGCCGTGGCGAGCCCGGTGGCGCGGATCATCGCTGTCAGGGGGTCCTCGCATCCGCGGACTGGGGACCACTTCATACCCGTGGGGAGTCCTTCAGCGAGATGCTGCGGATCGAACACCGCGACCGGCCCTACACGCTGTCGGGCCTTCAGCGTCGCGGTGAGGTTGTCGGGCCGGGTGGAGGTCGTGATGACGGCGCCGGGGGCGTCGAGGATCGCGTTGATCACGACGTGCAACCCTTTGCCCGACCGGGGCGGCCCGATCAGCAAGATGGAGTCCTCCACGGTCGCCCACACCTCCTGCCCTTTCGACCGACCGAGGAGGTATCCGACGTCCTCAGGGGCCGGGTCCTCCAGCGAGGGCCGGAACGTGCCTGCCCGTTTCGTGAGGGCTTTCGTCCCTGCGGCCTTGGCGACATCGCGTGCAGTGGCGATGCCTTGGAGCAGGCGCGGGTCCTGCGCACGGGTCTCCTTCCCGCGCGCGATGACCCGCCACGCCCACCACGCGATGACCCCGAGGATCGCGAGTGCGATGGCGAGGACCAGCCAGTACACGACCGGGCTCAGGCCCGGCGCGCCGATCGCCTCTCCCGGGGCCGCCGGGGTGAGCAGCACGCCGAGCCCCGTGGAGGGCCCGCCAGCGGGTTGCGGAAGGCCGGTGAGGAATGCGGCGGCACTTCCGGCGGCGCGGAGTAGCCCGGCCAGGACGGCGAATCCCGCCAGGGCCGCAAGGCCCAGGTTCGCGAGCACCTGGGAGGGCTGATGCGGGTTCATCCCAGGTCCCCGACGACGTGAGCGGTGCCGGAGATGCGGCCGAACAGCAGCACCTCGCCGCCCGTTGCGAGCTCGCGTTCCTCGATCAGGTGCCGCACATGCCCGTGCCCGTCGGCAGAGGAATGCCGGATGACGACAGCGAGGGCGACGTCCTCTCCAGGCACGTATCCGTCTCCGGTCGCCTCATACAGCACCGGCATCTCGCCCCTACGCGCTGATGCTTCGGTCTCCGGTGCGGCGGCGGGTGCGGCTATCGGTGCGGGCGGGGTGAGGACGTCGGTGTAGGTGGTGCCGTCGTGTTCGATGATCTCCACCCGAAGCGGTGCTTTCCTGCGGCGCAGGACCTCTTCGATCAGCCCACCGAGGGCGTGCCTGCCGATCGGCTCCCCGGTGACGCGTGCGCCGTCGAGGGTGACGCTGATCTGATCGTTCGCGTCTACCCGGACGACGAGGTGTGGGAGTACGATCGGCACCACGAGATCCCCCTCGGCGTCGCCCGTCGTCGCACGGTTGCGTCGGGATCGGCGTGAGGGTGCATGTTCGCTCATTTTTGCCGCCCGATCATCCGCGTGGTCGTATCGAACGTCGACAGCTCGTCCGGGTGCAGCTGGTGTTGCACGACGAAGGATCGTTCCTTGATCCGCCACAGTCCCTGCCCCGTGCCCAGGCCCGGGAGAAGGGACTGTTCGGTGCCGGTGAGGCCGAGCGTGGTCGCGGTGGTGCCGAGCTGGTCGGCTTCCTGCCGGTAGATGATCCGCGTCTCCGCGTTTGCCAGCAGCGACGAGGCGAGGGCGCGCATTGCGGACCCGCTGTCGCCGACGTTGTCGAGGTCGGTCAGCTTGTGGAAGATCAACATGTTCGCGATTCCGTAATGCCTCGCCAACCTCCACTGCGCGTCCATCCGCTTGAGCAGAGCGGGATGCGACATGAGACGCCACGCTTCGTCGTAAATCACCCACCGCTGCCCGCCTTCGGGGTCCAGAAGGGCCGATTCCATCCACGCCGACGAGCACGTCATCAGTACCGAGATGAGGGTGGAGTTCTCCGCCACCCGGGACAGATCCAGCGAAATCATCGGCAGGGACGGGTCGAACACGACCGTAGAGGGACCATCGAACAGCCCCTGCAGATCTCCGGCGACCAGGCGCCTCAGTGCGTGACCGACGAGCCGTCCGTCTTCGGCGAGCCGCTGGTCGACGTCACCAGCACGGTCCGGGGTGAGGATGCGGTCGACGACCATCGGGAGGATCGGGACGTCGTTGCTGGCGACGACCGCGGAGAGGGCGACATCGATCGACGTGTGCTCAAGCGGTGACAGCGACCGCTCGAGGACGGTCTCGGCCAGCGCCCCGATGAGTTCCCGGCGGCGGGAGGCGACCTGCGTAGTCCATTCGATGTCCGTCACACCTGACGGGCGGTGACCTTCGTCGAGCGGGTTCAGCCGGTTCCTCAGACCATGACCGAGGACGATCGCCTTGCCTCCGACAGCTTGGGCGACTGGCGTGTGCTCACCTTTCGGGTCTCCGGGGACGTAGACGCGACGCCCGAACGGAATCGACCGCGTGTACAGCGACTTCGCCAGCGACGACTTCCCCGAGCCGACGATGCCGGCCAGAACGATGTTCGGCGCGGTGATGACACCGCGCTTGTACAGCTCCCACGGGTCGTACACGAACGACCCGCCGGAGTACATGTCCTGTCCGACGAAAACGCCTTCGGGCCCGAGGCCACCTTCAGCGAGGAACGGGTACGCCCCAGCGAGAGCGGCGCTGGTGTCCTGATGGGAGGGCAAACGCAGCCCCCGATGGGTGCGCAACGCCGCGTGCCCGGGCTCGCCCGAGGCAGGCAGATAGGTCGTGGCGCGGCGCTCGGCCTGTTCAGCATCGCGTCGCGCACGGGCTTCGACTTTGCGGGCAGTGATGTCCTTCGCGTGGACTGCGGCGGCGGCCTTGCGCCGGGCTCGGCGCTGCTTGCGGTGCTCGGACTCCGGCCCGATCAGCACCGTCGAGTACACGCGACGTTTCGGGGTGCTCACAGCACGACTCCTTCCTGCGCCCGCCCGGGCGGGCGGACGCAGGAAGGAGGTACGGGACCGGCGCCCCAGGAGTCAGACGGTGCGCGCCAGGGGCAGCGCAGCCGCGGTGAACGCTTGGGCTTGCTGACCGACCAGCCGCCGCGTTTCGCAGGACGCTTGGATGGCGGCCTGCTCGATCTTCGACACCGCCGCCTCCAGCTCGTCCGGATTCGGGGCGCTGACGGCGATCAGCCCGGTGTATCGGAGGATGCCGTGCCCGCTGGTGAGGTCGGCTTCCTGCTGCAGCACGTCCTGGTACTCGGCGGTCTGCTGGGCGTCCTCGACCTGCCCGATCTTCTGGCGTTGCGCGGCGTCCGAGATGTATTCGACCTTCTTCTTGCGGATGTCGCGGGCGGCCTGATCGGACCGGATCGGAGTGCACAGCAGTGAGAACGACCGCCGCACCCCGGATGCCAGGAGCACCGGGGACAGGAACCCCGGATACACCAGTGACCGCGGCCACTCGCTCACCCACAGCACCGCATGGTGCGCGCTGTCCGAGCGCAGCCCCTCCCACGTCTCCTCCACGGCCACGGGACCTGCGGTGGCGAGGTCCTGTCCGAGGTTCCCGGAGCGCTCCAGCGTCGCCGCGATCGCAGGATCGTAGGCGGAGCGCAGGATCACCGCGAGCTGCCCCGGGGTGAGCCAATCCGTAGCCTTCAGGTCCGCGGAATGCAACGCCGCGGTGAGAGTGCTCATCTCCTGCCGCAGCACCGCCGCGGCGCCCTTCATCCCGCCGCCGGCGGTGCGGATCGGGCGGGCGGCGGTCTTCATATCCAGAGCGAGGGAGATCGTCGTCGCGTGCCGTTCACCGGCCGGGCCTGCGCGATTGATCAGCTCCGCGTAGGTGCGCGACGTCCATGACTCGTCCCCCGGGTTGCCGTGCTCCGCCCACCACTGCGCAAGACCCGTCCCGGAATCCGGGAGCGTGCGTTCGAGGATCTGGAGACGGGCGATGCGTCCGGAGCGGCAGCAGGTCGCCAGCACACGACCCCACCCGGAGACCCGGCGTTCCTGCTCGCCCGGGTCCAGCAGCACGAACGCAGGGTGGGTGACCTCGAGCAGCGCGGTCAGTGTCGCCGCGTGAGGATGGTGCACCATGACCGCCCCGGTGACGGGGTCTTCGTATTGACGCAGCGATGCCATATCGCCTGGGAGGGCGAGGGTGCCGGCTGGACGCGGCTTGACGACCCGCATCCGGTAGATCGTCTGCGTCACGCTGACCCGCCACAGCCAATGCGCCCCGACCGGCAGCCACTCGACCGCCTTCCGGCCCGCGATCGGGACCCAGGTGATCGCCAGGCAGGTCACCCAGATCGGAGCCGTGTAGGCGAGGATCATCCCGCCGCCGGCGTACAGCGACCCGATGAACGCCAGCCCGGCGATCGCGAGCGCGATCACCTGGGACAGCGACAGGCCCAGGATCAGTCCCCGCCTGGTGAGGCGGGAGAACTTCACCGGTGTGAGCGGGTAGTCGTCTTTCGTGCTCTGGTGTTTCGTCACGGGTCAGTCCTTCCCCTCGGGCGCCCTATTCGGCGGCGGCGGGTCCTTCGGTGGCGGCGTCGACGACGGACCAGACGATGCGGGCGGCGGGCTCGATGGCGGTGCCTGCGGCGCCGATGGATCCGAGGGCGGTGCCGCGTTCCCGGAAGGGGGCGGGGCGCTGTCCTGGCCAGCGGCAGCTGCCTGGGTCTCTGCGGCACCGCCGATCGCGCCGCCGAGCTTCGGGCCGGCCGTGGCGGCTTCCTTGACGGCCGCCGCCGCGATGACTGCGACCGCGGCGGGTCCGGCCGCGGCCGCACCTCCTGCAGCAGTACCGCCACCTGCAGCAGCCCCGCCGCCACCCGCTGCACCACCAGCCGCACCGCCAGCGGCGCCGCCACCAGCCGCAGCACCGCCTCCGGCTCCGCCGGTACCGGCAGCCGTCGCCCCGCTCCCGCCGTCCGGGGGCGGCGTACCACCGCCCCCACCACTGTTGCCGGGCGGTGGCCCGTCGCCTTGGCCTTTCCCGTCGAGGACTTTCTGCGGGCCGTCGCCGGCGGGCTTAGACGGGGATGGCACGGGCCGGTTCATCGACTGCTTGGCCTCTTGCTCCGCACTCATCGCGTGATACATGTCGAACCCGATGAACGAGATGAACTTATAGACCATGTAGGGCGCGAACGCGGCGACGAACATGAGCACTATCCCAGCGATGGGGTCGGCGATGGATGCCAGATCGAAGTCGATCGGCTGGGACACCTGGGTGATCGCGACGAGGAACACCACGACGAGGACGAGCTTGGACAGGATCAAGGCGATCACGAACGACACCCATTTCCCGAACCAGCCGCGGGTGACATCCCAGCTCGCGCCGCTGATCGCGATCGGACCGAGCACGATCGCGACGAGCAGCAGTGCTTTGCGGATCAGGAGCGAGAACCACACGATCGCCGCTGCGGTGATCGCGAGCCCGGCGAAGAAGATGGTGATGATCGCCCCGACACCGGGGGCGGTGAGGTTGATCGCAGTGAGCCCCGCGGCGAGCAGGGCGATCTTGTCGCCCATCGCTTCCATCGAGTTCCCGGTGGCTTGGATGATGCCGATGGTCAACTGGTCGGTGATCTCCAGCAGCGTCGCGGTGAGCGTGATGATGAGGAACGACCCGAGCACGCTCTTGCCCAGTCCGAGCGCCGCCCGAGAGAGGGCGGTCGGGTCGCGACGGATGAGGCCGGTGATCAGCTGCAGGCAGAAGAAGACGAGCATGATCAGCACGGCGACGCCGAAGAGGATGTTGTAGACGCCGACATATTCCGGGGACTGGACGTCGACGAGGGTGGTGGTGTCGAAGACGTACCAGACGCCCTCGAACAACCAGGCGGCAGCTTGTCCCATTGCTTGGGCGAGCCAGTCGAACGGGGCCGCGACGAGCGTCGCGGCCCCTTCTCCGACGGCATCGCACACGTTCGAGATGACCGGGACGTCGCACAGTGCCATGACGGGCCTCCTTCCGGGGCGGGGCGGTGGTGGAGGAGGCCGTTCAGACCGCCTGGCCGACGTTCCAGAAGAAGTTGATGAGCGTCACCGACGCGCCGCAGATGATCGCGGCACCGCAGGAGACGAGGACGCCGATCTTTCCCCGCCCGGCCAGATGCGGGTTGCTGCTGTTCGCGCCGAAACCCCAGATGATCGCCGAGATGATCAACGCCAGGACGCTGAGGATCAGGCCGATCGTCATCACGGCGCCGACGATGGTGCGCAGCTGCGCGATGCCGGGCAGCCCCGAACTGTTGGGGTCGATGTCGACCTCCATCGGGGCCAGAGCGGCCACGTGGGGCAAGACGGTGGTGGTGAGATCGAGAACGGCGGACACGGGTGCTCCTTCATGAACCAGGCGGATACCCGGCCAGGCGCCGGCCGGGTATCGCACAGGTGCGCACACCGGACCCCGCACGGCAGAAAGCGGGGCGGTGGAGCCTCGTCTCCTCCACCGCCCCGCCCCTGAGCTCTCGCCTCCCGACCCGGGTTAGAGCTGCCCGCCGATCGTGATGAGCCAGTTCATCCATGCGACCCCGGCCCCGGCAAGGGCGGCAGCACCGAGCGCCGTCCACACGCCGATGCGGGCTTTCGTGGCGACCTGGTGGTGGCCGTTCGCGGAGCCGATCGCCCACATGATCGCGCACACGATGAGCATGAGGACGGCGAGGATCAACACGACGGTCAGCAGCGCACCGATGATGCTCTCGAGCTCGTTCGATCCGCCGACGGCTCCGAAATCGGGGAACACACTCCCGGACAGCACGGGCTTCGTCGGGACGTGGGGATGCGGCATGAATGCTCACCCGTCTTTCACGGAGATGTGGATGTGGTCGAAGTGGCCGCCGGTGACGTCGCCGGGGTCGTGCATGCCGCCGCCGGTATAGTGCCGCCACCCCTCGTCCGCCTGCGCGGGCGACCAGATCGTGCCTTGCCAGATGAGGTAGGAGATCCCGAGGGGCTCGGCGTTGGCTTGAAGCCATTCGGTGACCTGCCACCCGTAGGCGACCTGCTCGCTGGTTGGGTAGTGGCCGATCTGATTGCCGACGGTGACATCGCACGCCCGCCCGAGAGGATGATCCGACCGTGTCCCTGGTCGTGGTGAGTAGCACGCCCACCCGGTGTCGGCGAACGCGTTGCGGGTCTGGACGACCATGTGCGCGGTGCGGGCGGTGATCTGCCCGCTGGTGCCGGTCGGGTCATCGACCATCTCGGTGCCGTCGCCGGTGAACTCTGCCGCTGGCGTAGTAGTGCCGGCGGGTGCGCAGCCGGGGCCGGGGGTGCTGGTGCCGTCCGGTTCGGCGGCGCCGTGGTCGATAAGCCACTGGTCGGCGTCGATCGATTCGGTGCCGGTGGAGCCAGGCCGGATCTCGAAGTGCAGGTGCGCGCCGGTGGAGCGGCCGGAGGAGCCGACATCGCCGATGTGAGTGCCGGCGGTGACGGTCTGTCCTTCTCGGACGTGGATGCCGTGTTCCCACATATGCGCGTACACGGAGCGGACGGCTTCGCCTTGCACGGTGTGCTCGATGATGATGAGGCCGCCGTAGCCGCCGTTGAACTCCGACCACACGACCCGCCCGTCAGCGGCCGCGTAGATCGGGGTGCCGTCGGCGGCGGCATAGTCGGTGCCTGCGTGGTAGGTGGTCTCGCCGGTGAACGGGTCGGACCGATACCCCCAGTCGCTGGTCTTCGTCCACGTCCCCTCGGGCAGCGGGAACAGGATGCGGCTGGTTTCCGGTACCGACCCGGTGCCCCCGCCGGTGCCGGAGGGTGCCGGCACGGTGAGGGCGGCGAGGATCGCTTCGGCGACGGGCTGGTAGTTCTGATATCGCTCCGGGAACGCGCTGACCTCGACCGCCTGGGCGACCTCGCCCATGTCCATGCTCTGCCAGCCGGGGATGTCGAGCATCCCCCGTGGGGAGGGGAAGTTCGGCCCCGACGGACCGCCGTAGAACGCGCGGGCCTGGTAGGTGGTGTCCATCAGCTCGGCGACGGTGCCCCACCCGGCCTGCGGTCGCATCTGGAACAACCCGAGGGAATCGTTGTCGCTGCCGTTGCCGTCGTTCGGGTAGTCCCCGGATTCGGGGTAAACGCCGGTGTTCGACAGTTGCCGTAGCACCGACTCGGTGAGAGCGGCCATGAGCGCGATCGTGACCCCGCGGACATCGACGCCGTCGGTCTGCCCGCCGACGGTGATGATGGTCGCGGCGTGCGTGAGTTGCTTCTTGTTCAGCGTGAACGTCTCACCGTCCCGCGTGGTCACTTCCAGCTCGTCCGGGATCGGCCCCACGGTCAGCGACGACCCGGGGCCGCAGCTCGCGTTCGCGGCGGGGTTCATCAGCACCCCGACGCCGACGAGCGCGGTCGCCGGTCCTACGCACAGGGCGAGGATCGCCAGCACGACGAGGATCTTCTTCAGCACGACAGCCCCCGGGGGTCAGCGCAGCGGGTTGTCGAGCTCGGACAGCCGCAACGTGTGACAGTCGTCGAACGCGGGCTCACATGCGAGGAACACGGTGAACGACACCGGGTGTTCACTGGTTGCTTCCTGCCCGGAGACTGTGCCGGTGCGATACCGGGTGGCGTCGATGGTGACCGCGATCATCCCGTCCACGATCGTGCCCGACCGGTCCTGCGCGACCGCGTCGGCCCAGGCGTCGGGCACGACCGCAGTCTCGATGGTGAGGTGCTGGGTAGTGGCGTGCCCGGTGAGCTGCCGCCAGGCGTCGGACGCCGGGAAGTAGCCGGCGATGTCGGAGGCAAGACCGGGGGTCTCGGTTCCGGTGGGATCGGCGTCGGAGAGCACGACCTGCCCGTAGTCGGCGGGCCCGAGCCCGGATGCCGTGTCCCACGTGAAGAGGGATACGGCGACGGCGCGTGCGTACCGGATCGGGTCGTTCGTGCGCGGCAGCGGCATCAGGTCAGATGGTCCGGAGGGCGTCGAAGCCGGTGGCCGCTGTTCGGAGGCGGTCGGGGCCGGGGCAGGCGTGTTCTCGTGCGGGCGGGCGATCAGTCCGTACACGCCCAGGCCGACCAGGACGAGAAGGATGATCGTTCCGGAGATACCGGCGATCAACAGGGCGCGGCCCCGCTTGCGCGGGGCCGCATCGGCGAAATCGGTCGACATGGCAGGGGGCGTCCTTTCACAGCAGATCCGTCAACGGTGTGTGCCATGTAGGTGCGGGCGTCTGACCCCACCCGGCCGGTCATCTCACGGCACCAGGCCCGTCCTGGTGGTGGTGCGGCGTGCATCGGCGGCGGTGTCGAGGAACGCGGTCGCCTGTTTACGGTGGCTGGTGATCGCCTCCCACTGCTCGTCGGTGGCGTACTGGCCGACGAGCGTGGCGTCGTTGATCTCCCACCACCCCTCCGCTTTCGCGAGGATGTCGACCAGCCGGCGGGCGTGGTAGCGGCCCCGGACCCCGTCCGCGGACATCCCCTCATCCTCCGCACCCGATTCGCCGTCCTCCTCGGTTGCCGCAGTGGAAGTTGGCGTGAGGGCGAGCTTGCGGACACGGGCGATGGCAGCGGCGACCGCCCGGGATCGTTCCACCGGTCGGTCGATCTGCCGCACCGCGCGGAGCTCGTCGTCGGCGGCTTCCCGGACGGCGGCAGTCGCGGACTCGTTCACCGCGGTCTTCTCCAGCCAGCACACCCCGCGCAGGGCGATGACCTCGTGGTAGCGGCCGTGGACCTTCGCGTCGCCGTTGATCTCCACGACCGCTTCGGCGGCTGCCCGCCGGACTCGTTCGTCTTCGTCCTCGTTGGTTGCCAGCCGTTCCAGCGCGAGGACCTGCTCGAGCTGTTGGGAGGAGTCCCGGCCGGTCACCGCGGTCGCGGCCTGCACGCGGGACTTCCGCTTCGCCGGTGGTTGTGAATCCCAACGGCCGCTGTCGCTACCCTGATAGGTCGCGACGATCATCACTTCCTTCTCCTCCGGGTCGCTGTCGTCGGCCTCGCCGTCGTCCGAGCCCGGGAGGGCGGCGGCGCCGAACCGAGTCGCGGCCTGACGGCGGGCGTTCTCCTCGGCCAGGAGCGTCTTGTACTCCGCGTACAGGGCCGCCTTCTCCGTCGTGGTGAAATGCTTGTGGAGCAGATTGTCGTCCTGGATCGCCAGCAGCGTGCGCAGCTTGTCGGACACCTCAGATGCGATCCACACCGGGACGGTCGCATGCCCGAGCTGCCGCATCGCTTCCAGGCGGCGCCTGCCGGAGATGAGGACCCCGTCGGAGGTGATCACGATCGGGCACAGCAGCCCGAGGGTTTGGATCGACGCGGTCAGATCGCTCAGATCACCCAGCTCACGCCGGAAGGAGCGACCCAGGACGATGTCGTCGATCGGGAACTGCGCCACCGGCTGCCCATCTGCGGGCACCCTCGCGTTCATGCGGCCGCCCCTCTCGTGAACTTGCGGGAAACAGCGGCAAGCTGATGATCAGCAAGAAGATCCTCGGTACGGTCACCGAGCAGCAGCCGCGCAAAGATCCCCAGACGTGCCGGATCGGCACCGGTGGCTTCCTTCTTCGACCGCGGCCCGAGCAGCAAACGCAACAGCCCGCTCCAATCGCGAGCGGAGAACCCGAGCCGTTGCCGCATCGCGTCGTCTTTGCGGAGCACGTCGATCCCGGATTGGGTGCTCGCCAGAGTCGTCAGCCGGTGGCAGATATATTCCACCGCGGTCTCGATGGTGCGGGGATGCCAGCCTGTGCTCACCAGGAACACCGACGCGGACCGCACTACCCGTTCCACGGCGACGGTCGGTGAGGCCGGCGGGCTCGCGGCGGCGAGCACATGGTAGAAGAATGTCTCGTAGTGGCCGGCCCGCATCGGGTACTCGTCGGGACGCTGATCGGGCCTGCGGGCCTTGTCCGTCGAGGTGAGCAGACGTTCGGCGTGCACCTCGGCCGCGATGCCGAGCTCCACAGCGCGGGTGATCGCCGCCCACGGGTCCGCGGCACGGCGGATCGCCGGCGTCCGCATCGCCATGAACGCCTCGTACGCGGCATCGGCGGGGTCGCGGTGCCAGGACCGTGCGAGCGGAAGGTACTTCTCCTGCGCATACTGCATCAACGCGCGGGCGGCGGGGTGTGTGCGCCAGAGATGCTCGGCGGTGAGCTGCTCCAGCAGGACACGGAGCCCTTCGCCGGTGGTGAAGTCCGGAAGTGGTTCAGATGAAGGTTCTCTCATGAGGTCAACTCCTTAGGACGAGGTGACCAATAGGTGTGTGAACGCGACCCCAAACCCTCGGCGCGGTCAGGAACCGATCCTGTGCACTCGGGCGGCGCGTCTGGCATGAGCGTTGCTCTTCGCTCACGCTCGACCAACACCACCTCTGCCAGTGGACATGCCGCAGCGAACTCGCGGCCCGCAGCATCGGCCGACCGCCGGGGGCATAAGTTGGTCATGACCTTCGCGAACCTGTTGCAGGCCTCGCGAGCTTCGCCTCGTATCCCCTCTATAGCCATGCGCTACTCCTTCCCAGGGACTCCCGCAAGACGCGGAACGCCTTGCGGCCATGAGCTGCGTCGGGAGGATTAACGGAGCGAGGACGGATAGCAGACGGAGTGCCGACCATCAGGCTCCACAGCGAACCCGACATGTCTGGTCCGGTCTACTGACCTGCGGCGTATCCGTCGAGATGCACGTGACGAACTTGGGTCATTCGTCGAGAGTCACGGTTCATGCGGCGAGTAGCGGTAAGGGAAGCCGAGGTGACCGTCGCATTCTCTGCGAACCTGATGGGCAAGTTCGTTGGGACGATGCCATCGCCTCACAGAGCTGAGTCATTGACAGCGACAGCCTTGCCTTGTCGATGATCAGGAACCGTGTGTGGTGTGCGTCGGTATTGTGTCGGCGTGATGCCGTAGCGACGGTGGAACCAGTGGGATGCGACGCGCGGGTCGCTCCACCCGACTTCGCTCGCGGCACGCATCACGGAGATGTCTGTTTCTTCGATGAGCCGCGCGAACTCGGTGAGCCGGAGTTCAGTGAGTAGGCGCATTGGGGCGGCGCCGGCGTGCTGTACGAACATGCGGGTCAGGTGGGTTCGTGAAAGTGAGAGTTCTCGTGAGAGTGCTCCAACGGTCCACGGCTCTGCGATCCGCCCGCGAAGCAACTGGATTGCTCGACCGATGTAGCCGATAGATCCGGTGTCGGTCAGTCGTCCATTGATGGGCGTCCACGGTGTTGTGGGGGTGTCCGATGCTTCATCAAGGAAAGTTGGCAGTATCAGCCTCATCCATCGTGCGAGAAGCTCGAGAGTGTGAGTCGCGACGACTTCGGGCGAATGGGTCCCGCTACGCAGGATGCTCATCTGTCGCCATAGCGGCTCGACCTGCCGCAGGGCAGCGATACCCGGTGCAAGGACGATCGCGCGGCCGTCCCACTCGAGGGGGTGCATTCCTGCGACCACTCGCTCTGCGTCGGGAAGGAACCATGCCATCTGGGTGCGCCAGAACCGTTCGTCGGCGTAGATGGCCCAGATGCGTACGGACGGTGATGGGCGCACGCGGCACCATTTGCCGGTGCCGAGGGCAAGAGACATGCCAGGACGCAGGACGTGCACGCTCTCAGCAGTCTCGAGGGCGCAAGAGCCTTCGACGACGTTGAGTATCTTCGCGTGCCGAAATACGGTACGGCTTGATGGAACCGTGCGCACCATCTCTATGGCCGCGATATCGCCTGGTGCCCGAACCGCTGCGTAGGGGCGCGTGAACCTGAGGGGCGCAGCGGGTGGCAAGTCATGTGCGGCCTCGAACGCGTCCTCTGGCGTAGCGGCCACGCTGCGCATGGCACGCTGTCAGCTCAGCTTGCCCTCCGAGTCGCGTGGCCGCACGCGGTGTTCGCTGAGGATGGAGACCCGATTGAACATATTGATGGCTGCGGCGACCCACTCCGCGGCCGCGAACTCCTCCTCGGCGAGGGTGTTTCGGGCCTGCGCGAGCTCGGCATTCACGGCGGCGTCGAGCGGGAGTCGGGTGGCTGCTTCAGCGATCGCGAGCAAGGCTCGCTCTCGATCGCTGAACAGAGTCGACTCGCGCCAGGCGGGCAAGACGTCGAGTACTTGCTGATTGACTCCTGCGCGCCTCGCCTGCCGTGAATGCAGATCAAGGCAGAAGACGCATCCGTTCAGCTGTGACGCCCGAACCTTGACCAACTCGCTCTCCGCGGGAGTGAGCCCACGTTGCGACGCGGCCTCAGACACAGCGGTCGCGAACGTAGAAGCGGCTTCCCATGCTTCAGGGACGGCCTTGTCCATGTATGGGCGCGGTTCATGCAAGGTGGACATCAGCGATCGTCCTTGGACGAGTCACCATCGGAGTCGAGGCCCTTTCTGACCTCGTCCATATCGAGTCCTCTGACGTTCTCTACGACTTCAGCCAAGGCAGTGGGCGGTAGGGCCCCCGCCTGGCTGAAGACGAGTAACCCCTCACGGAAGGCGAGCAGAGTCGGAATCGCGGTGATCTGGGCGGCCGCGGTGATGCGCTGCTCCGACTCCGTGTCGAGCTTCGCGTGGACGACGTCCGGATTGTCTAACGATGACTTCTCGAAGACCGGCGCAAACTGGTGGCATGGTGCGCACCAGTCCGCCCAGAAGTCGACGAGGACGATGTCGTTCTGATTGATCGTGACCTCGAAGTTGTCTTCGGTCAGTTCGACGGTTGCCATGCGAGTTCTCCTCTTGTACTCATGATGCTCAGTGGTGGTGTCCGTGGGGGTTGCCGGGGAATCGCGCGTCGACGATGTCGGCATACTCCGGATGAGCGCGGATGTACGCGGCGGCGAAGGGACATGAGACCGTCGCGGTCATGTTGTCCTTGCGGAGACTGTCCAGGACGCCCCCGAGGAGCCGCGCAGCGACTCCCTTTCCACGGAACTCCGGGAACACCGAGGTTGCGAGGAGGAGCACCCGGTCGCCGGTTCTGCTGTAGAGCAGGCCTGCAGCGAGCTTGCCGTCCACGGTCGCTTCGTACAGCTCTGACTCGACGTTCTCCGTGATGACGAAGTCTTCCGCTGCGTCCGAGGAGACAGCCGGGAGGTCGGTGTCGGCGTCGGTCGCGGTCAAGCCGATCATTCCGTCGGGATGTTTCATGTCTCTCCTATCGCGAGATCTCGGTCAGCGGCCCGGTAGTACCCAGTCGGGCCGGATGAAATGGCACGAGTACCCATTGGGGTGCTTCTGCAGGTAGTCCTGGTGCTCGGGTTCGGCCTCCCAGAAAGGGCCGGCTTCGCCGACCTCGGTCACGACTTCTCCTGGCCAGCGGCCCGAAGCGTTGATCGCTTCGATCACGTGGAAGGCGACTTTCATCTGTCCCTCGGTCGTCGTGAAGATCGCTGATCGGTAACTGCGCCCGATGTCGTTTCCCTGGCGGTTCCGAGTCGTGGGGTCGTGAATCTGAAAGAAGAACTCCAGCAGTATCTGGAATCGGATGATCGAGGGGTCATAGATCACTTCGAGCGCTTCGGCGTGATCCCCGTGATTACGGTAGGTCGCGTTGGGCGTGTCGTCGTCGCCGGAGTATCCGACACGGGTGCTCACCACGCCCGGGAGCGAGCGGAAGAGTTCCTGGGCTCCCCAGAAGCAGCCGCTGGCGAGGATCACTCTCGAGGTCGGCATCGTCTTCTCTCTCTTCGCGGCGGGCAACACGCCCCTTCGGGTCACGATACGGAGCGGAGTGCTGTCCAGGTGGCCTGGCTGTGCAGCGTAATGTCCGCGACCTGCGGCGTTCGGAAGCGGGACCGGCGGTTGCAGGGAGAAGACAGCTCTCTGCAGGAGCAGGCCACACGGGGCAGAGAAGCGGACCTACCGTCAGAGGAGGCGCCGGAACTCCGGCAAGCCAGCGAACCGTGCCCTACGGTGAGGAGAGATCGTGATATCAGAGCAGATCGATTTCGAGAATGTGCGCTTTGATCCGGATCTCTCTGACTTCCATGAGCTTGCGAAGCAGATGGCCACGGGGTTCGGGTACACCGCGAAGCTGTCGATCGGTGATCGCCTAGCCGCCCTTCTCCGATTGCGGGTTGCGCAGATCAATCCGTGCTCCTACTGCCTGATCCTGCACACGCGTATCGCCGTGGAAGTCGGCATCGGCGCGGCGATGGTCGCGCACCTGGCGAGCTGGCGGCAGAGCACGATGTTCTCCGGTTCCGAAGCACTCGCACTCGCGTACTGCGAAGCGCTGACACGTTACGAGCACGAGCACTTCGATGAGATGCATCAAGGGCTGACGGTGTTTTTCGATGAGCGTGAGATCGCCGAGATCGCAGCCGTCGTCATCAACATGAACGTGTGGACGAGGCTGAAGCTCGCGCAGGGCGCGGTGCCAGTCGTATTGCCCGGTGACGAAGAGCCTGCTCGTGAGACTGAGAGCCCAGGCGTCGGGGGAAAGAAAGGGAACCCATCATGACTGACGGATCGGTCAGCGGGCAGGAGATCGAGTTCGATCTGCTTCCGCCGGATGAGAGCCTCGACTCGGATCTTCTCGGCGAAGACTCCGACGACGACGGCCCGGGATACTCTCCGCCGGAGCGGCGGTCATCCGAACTGTCGTGGGGATTCACGGCGCGCGAAGCACGCACCCGAGAACCGCTGGCGGCTCGCTTGGCGCGTGAGGTGCCGGAGTACGAACCTGAAGAGCCGATGGGCGACGGGATCGGCGACATCATCGGCACGGACGGCGAGATCCTTGACGACCAGGTCGGATCGGTACGCGCTGGGCGGCTGATCTGGACCGAACCCGGCAACCCTGACCCGTCCTCCGACTTCTGGGCATCCGACATCGGCATCGACAATGGTGCCGCCTCCGCCGAGGAGGCGGCTATCCATGTCGTCATCGACGAGGGCGACTATGACCGGCAATAGTCTGGAATCAGACCGGGGAAGCCCGGAAGACCGGCGGAGGCTGTAATGATGCAGCAGACATGGGACTCGCGCAGCATTGATCCACGTGACCGCGTGGAGACGATCCGGACGATGCTCTGCGAGAACCTCGTCCAGACAGACCTGACTCTCGACCCGCAAGGCCGCGAGGCTCGCGTGAGCGTGTCTTACCAAGACATTGGGCAGCTGAGAGCCCTGTCCGTCCAGACGGTGCCCTCGCTGGCTGCCCTCGCTATGCGCCCCCAGCGGATGATCACAGCGGACAACGACGAGTCATTGTTCGTGGTCTTCCAGCGCGGCAACCGGTCGATGCTGCGCCGTGGGGATGACCAGACCGTGATGACTCCAGGCAGCATCGTCGTTTACCCGAGCACGAGCCCCTACGTCCACGCTTTCGACGAGGGGGTCATCGGGGACTTCTTCCGA
>NZ_JALXPE010000073.1 GCF_025143365.1 Microbacterium sp. p3-SID336
GGGGCGGGGCGCCCCCCGCCACGCAGCCCTTACTTGTCGGTGCTCTTCTCGAGCGCGTCGGCGAGGTCGTTGAGGAAGGTGGTGTACGTCTGGATGCCCTCGTTGAGGTAGGTGTCGGCGGGCATGTAGACGATCTGGTCCTCCTTCACCGCGGTGACGCCGGCCAGCGCTTCCGAGTTCTCGAGGATCTCGGCGGCCTGCACGTAGTCAGGCGTCTCCGCCGCGAACACGGCGTCGCGGTCGAGGACGAGGATCCAGTCCGGGTTCGAGGCGGCGATGGCCTCGACGGAGATCTCGTCGCCCTGGTGGTCGTCACTCGCGTCCTCGACCTGCAGCGCGGGCGTGAGGCCCAGGATGTCGTAGATCGGGCCGAGCGAGCGGCCCACGGTCGGCGCGAGGTAGCCGATCTCTCCGCCGGAGGTGTTCACCGCCATGACGGTGTCGGCCTCGTCGTAGGCGGCCTTGGCGCGCTCCACGGCCGCATCGAACTCGTCGACGAGCGTCTGCGCCTCGTCCTGCTTGCCGAAGATCTCGCCGAGCACGGTGGTCTGGCGCTTCAGCTCCTCGTCGAAGGGCTCCCCCTCGCGCGGCTCCAGGTCGATGATGGTCGCGTCGGGCACGAGCTCGGCGATCGCGGCATTGTGCTGCGTGAACCGCTGGCCGCTGATGATGAGGTCGGGCTCGACGGCGACGATGGCCTCCAGGTCGGGCTCGGTGTGCAGACCGAGGTCGACGATGTCGGCGTCGTCCGCGTACGACACCGTCTCCGGCATGAGCGCGACGGCACCGGCGGAGAGCTCGACCCCCCAGTCGGACAGGGTCTGGAACGTGCGGTTGTCGAGGGCGACGACCGAGGTGGGCGGGGTCTCGATCTCGTGCGTGCCCGTGTTGTCCTCGACGGTGACGGAGCTCGCCGCGGCCGTCGTCTCCTCGGGTTCGGCTTCCGCGCCGGTGGCGCAGCCGGAGAGGGCGAGGAGGCCGACGAGGGTGACGCCGGTCGCGGTGAGGGTTCTGGGCACGGACATGGAGAGACTCCTGTTCTGCGGGGGTGGAGCGCACGGATGGGGCGCCGGTCAGGCGGAGCGGGTCGACCCGACCCCGCCGCGTTTAGGTTAGCCTTACTTTATGAGCGATACGAAATCCGGTTTCTCGATCGAGCGTCACGGCCTCGAACTGCGCTTCCGCACCGTGACCCTGGCCGCCCGGGAATGGCTCGCCCCCGATTTCGTGCGCGTGCGTCTCTCCGGTCCGGAACTCGCTGGCTTCGACTCCCTCGGGGCCGATGACCACATGCGCCTGTTCTTCCCGGACGGCCCCGTCGGCTCCATCGAGGAGCTCCGGGCCGCACCCAGCCGCGAGTACACGCCGCTCGCGTGGGGCGACGACTGGCTCGACGTGGAGTTCGCGGTGCACGGCGACGAGGGGGTGGCGGCGCCGTGGGCGGCCACCGCAGCGCTCGGCTCGTCCATCGGCGTCGGCGGTCCCCGCGGCTCCGCCGTGCTGGAGGGCACCCCCGGCTCCTGGCTGCTGATGGGCGATGAGACCGCCATTCCCGCGATTCGCCGCTTCGCCGCGATGATCCCCGAGGGGACACCGGCCCGCATCGTGATCGAGACCGCCTCTCCCGATGGCCACGTCGACATCGCGGCCCCCGTCGCGGTGGAGTGGCTGCATCGGGGCGACGCCCCCGCCGGCTCGGCGCTCATCTCGTTCCTTGAGTCGCTCGCAGTCGACGACGCGGTGGGTGCCGACCCGTTCGTGTTCATCGCGGCGGAGCAGTCGATCGTGAAGCCCGGCCGCGCGCTCCTGGCCCGCTGGGGCGTCGACACCGCACACGCCATCGTGAAGGGCTACTGGAAGCGCGGCGAAGCCGAGTACCACGCGCCGCACTGACAGACGGCGCCCGTGCTGCCAGACTGGGGCGATGGCACTCCTCGATCATCTGGGCATCACCGTCGGCGACCTCGAACGCGGACGGACGCAGTTCCATCCTGTCCTCGCGGCTCTCGGCTACGAGCTCGGCGGGGAGGACGATCATTCGATCTCCTGGCACAACGGCGACGAGACCGAGATGATCCTCTACACATGGGACGAGGAATCCGATCCGCATCGCCATGGGCGGATCGGCTGGCAGCATCTCGCCTTCGCCGTTCCCTCCCGCGAGGAGGTCGACCGCCTGCACGCGCTGGCGGTCGATGCCGGGTGGACGGCGGTGCGCGACCCCAAGGAGTACCCGCGCTACAGCGCGCGCTACTACGCGTCCTTCGTCGAGGACGCCGACGGCATCCGCATCGAGTTCATGTACAACCCGCCGAAGGACGCGTGAGGTCGGTCCGACCACTCCTCCACGAGGACTGATCCGCGAGACCCTTCCACACCCGCCAGTCTGCCGGCCCGGCGCCGCACCAGGATGCTGGCAGGCTGACGGCATCGATGCGACGATGACGGGATGGGATTCATGGACGACGCGCAGATCTGGGCGATGATCGGCGCCTTCACGACTCTCATGCTCGGCACGTTGACCGTCGTCACGACCACGTTCGTGCGCGTGCTCCGGAGCGAACTCGGCGGCATGCGCACCGAGCTGAACACTCAGATCGGCGGCATGCGCAACGAACTCAACGCCCAGATCGGCGGCGTGCGCAACGAGCTCGACGCCCAGATCGGCGGCATGCGCAACGAGCTCAATGCCCAGATCGGCGGGCTCCGCGGCGAGATGAACGGGCGGTTCGACGCGGTGAACACCCGCATCGACGCCCTCGATCGTGACGTGCAGGCACTCGTGAAGCGCACGTTCGGCCTCGACCGCGAGTGACCGCCCTCCCCCGCATCTCGCGCACCCCTGGAGGAACGCCGGTCACACCAGCGGCGCGACCTCGGCCTCCGCTGTCCGATCGGTGAACGCCTCTTTCGGGACGAACACCAGCAGCGCCGCGGCGGCGAGCGCCGTCGCACCGCACACGATCCACACGGTGAAGTAGCCCGCAAGGGATCCCGCCGTCCCCTCCGCCCCGCCCGCCGCGCCTGCCACCCCGTGCAGCAGCGCGATGCCGAACACGCACGAGGCGATCGCACCGCCCACCGTCTTCACCGAGTTCGTCAGTCCCGTCGCGACCCCCGTCTGCGTGGCAGGCGCCGCCGATGCAGCCGCCGCGGGGAGCGCAGCCACGAGGGCACCCGACCCCAGGCCCACCACCACCATGTTCGCGATGACCTGCCCGTAGGCGTCGTGGAACGGGAGGAAGAGCAGGAAGCCGACGCCGACCAGCACCGACGCGCCCATCAGCGTGATCCGAGGCGAGGCCCAGCGCGCCACGGAGGGGAACAGCAGCGCACCGGTGATCATCGCGACGAGGTAGACGCCGATGATGAGCGACGTCGCGAACCCGGTGGTGCCCAGCCCATAGCCGTACTCGGACGGGTCCGTGCGGGCGAAGGTGGACAGCGGCGCCTGGGCACCGAGCACGCTCACCCCGAACAGCCCGGCCGTGAGGAACACGGGGCCGAGTGCCGGCGACCGGAACATGCGCACGTCGATCAGGGGGTCCGCGCAACGCAGCTCCCAACGGACGAACGGCACCACGAGCAGCACGCCGAGCAGCACGACCGCCCACGACCAGGGGTTGGCGAGCCCGCCGTTGAGCCGGAGCAGACTCAGGCCGCCCGTGAAGCAGAGCAGCGCGAGCGAGATGAGCACGAGACCGACCGTGTCGAACACCCCGCCGGCGGGCTCCGGCGACTCCTTCACGCCGAGGAGGATCACGAAGAAGCACACGACGATGAGCACGGCGGGCACCAGCAGCACGACCGTGAGCGGCAGCACGTCGATGAGCGCGCCGCCGACGAGCGCGCCGATGATCGCGCCGCCCTCCAGCGCCGCGACCAGCAGCCCGGCCGCCTTCGCGGTGACGGACGCGCGCCCTTCCATCCGGCGGGAGCGCGACCAGATCAGCGCGATCTCCAGCGGCAGCCACACCACGTAGAAGCCCATGAGCGACCACGCCGCCAGGAACACGGGGAACGAGTCGGTGAACGGCAGCACGAGCGCGGCGGCCGCGGTGACCGCCGTCGAGATGAGCAGCATGCGCTTGTGGCCGAGCATGTCGCCCAGCTTCGCGAAGGCCGGGACGACCAGTGCCGACAGCATGAGCTGCGAGCCCTCGAGCCAGTTCACGTCGGCGTCGTGGATGCCGAGGTGACGGGCGATGTCGGTGAGCATGGGCGTGTAGTAGCCCTGCAGGACGCCGCTGGTGAACTCGACGAAGGCGAGGAAGCCGACGACGACCGCCAGGGTGCCCAGTGTGCGGGTGCGCGTCATCGCGTCTCCTGCTTCGTGTGCGGGTGCCGGGGAGCGGTCCCGGGGGGTGAGATCACCCTAACCCTTCGATGAGCGCCCGATGGAATCGCTCCCCCCGCTCCAGTGCGGCGATCTCGACGCTCTCGTCCACGCCGTGGATGGACGCCCGCTGCGCGTTCGACATGTCCAGCGGCGCGAACCGGTACACGGCGGGCGCGAAGCGGTGGAAGTGCCGGGAGTCGGTCGCGGCCATCATCACGTAGGGCACCGCGGGCACGCCGGGGTGCGACACGGCGAGCGCTGCCGCGAGAAGCGCGAAGGGGGCGGTGTCGGTCGGGGACTCCGGGGACGGCTCGTCGGCCTCCACGACCTCCACGGCGACGAGGGGATCGCGGATGCGGCGGCGCAGCCGATACACCGTCTGCTGCGTGGTCTCACCGAGCGCGATGCGCAGGTTGAGGGTGGCCGAGGCCTGCGAGGGCAGCACGTTCGCAGCGGTGCCCCCGGACTGCATGGTGGGCGCGACGGTGGTGCGCACGAGCGCAGCGGGCTCGCCGCCCAGAGCCGCGAACACCCGTGCGGTGAGGAACGGAGCGGACGCCAGGAGCCGCAGCAGGTGCCGAGCGGGACCGGGCGTGCGGTCGGCCAGCACGCTCAGCATGCGCAGGATCGCGGGCGAGGCCCGGGGGCGGAAGGTGGTGGGACCGAGCCGGTCCACGGCCCTGGCGATCCGGCGCACCGCGGTGAGGGAGGGCGGCGCCGAGGCGTGTCCGCCGTCGCCACGCGCGGAGAGGCGCACGGTCATGACGCCCTTCTCGCCCACGCCGATCATCGCGGCGCGCCCCGGCACGAACGGCAGCGGGGCGTCCACGACGGCGCCCCCCTCGTCGACGACGAGCCACGGGACGATGCCGCGTTCGCGCAGCACCCGGGCGATCTCCTCCGCCGCCTTGCCGTACGTCTCCTCGTTCCCGCCGAAGGAGAGGTACACGTCGCGCGCCGGGACGAACCCGTCCGCGAGCAGGTTCTCCACGGCCTCGAGCACCACGATCAACGGCCCCTTGTCGTCCAGGGCGCCGCGGCCGTGCACCGAGCCGTCGGCGATCACACCGCCGAACGGCGGATGCGTCCACGTATCGCTCTCGTCCACGGGCACCACGTCGTAGTGCGCCATCAGCACGACGGCGCCGTCGGGCTCCGCGCCGCTCCCTCGCCAGTGGAACAGCAGCCCGAAGTCGGTGTGCCGCTCGAGCGTCAGCCGTTCGTGTACCAGCGGGTAGAGCTCGGCGATCAGCGCGACGAACGCCTCGAAGGGCTCGCGCCCGCGGTCCTCGAGCTCGGCCGACACGGTGGGGATCCGGATCAGCTGCGACAGCCGGTCGGCGATGCCGGGGCGCACGGTGGGGGTCGTCACAGTCGTCATCGTAGCGAGCAGGCGAGACCTTCCCGCAGCCGCATCCCCACGCGCCCGCCGCGCGCCCTATCCTGGCGATGACCCCTGGCATGGGACGAGCCGACCCGACGCGGCCCCGCAGGAGCGTCACCGACACGAGGAGTGCCCATGAGGATCGCCGTGGCAGGGGGAACCGGTGTGGTCGGCAGGCACACGGTGGACGCCGTGCGGAGCGCGGGGCACGAGGCGGTGGTCCTCAGCCGCTCGCACGGGGTCGACCTCGTCAGCGGTCGCGGCGTCGCGGAGGCTCTCGCGGGCGCCGATGCGGTGGTCGACGTGACGAGCATCGCGACGCTCAAGGCCGACGCCGCGATCGAGTTCTTCACCGCGGCGACCGGCACCCTGGTCTCCGCGGCCGCCGACGCCGGCGTGCCGCACGTGGTCCTGCTCTCCATCGTGGGGGTGGACCGCATCCCCTATGACTACTACGCGGGGAAGGTCGCGCAGGAGAAGGTGGTGCAGGCGTCCGCCGTGCCGTGGACGATCCTGCGTGCCACGCAGTTCCACGAGTTCGCGGCGCAGATGTTCGACCGCGCGCGGCTGGGCCCGCTGCACCTCGCTCCGCGGGCACGCACCCAGCCGATCGCCGCGCAGGAGGTGGGGGCGCGGCTGGCTCAGCTCGCCGCCGGCACCGCGCAGGGCCGGGTTCCCGACCTGGCGGGACCACGCGAGGAGCAGCTGGCCGACATGATCCGCGCCTACGCCCGCCGCCGCGGTTACCGCGGCTGGATCCCCGCGCTCGACGTTCCGGGGCCGCAGATGGCGGGGATGCGGGCGGGCAAGGCCCTCCCCGGTGAGGATGCGACCCTGGGCAGGCAGACGTTCGCGGAGTGGCTCGCCGCCCAGTGACGGCGACCCGTCGCCGTGTGTCTTGCGGTGACCGGCGGTGCGAGCGCAGACTGGGTGCGCGGCGGGGGACCACATCATCTCGACCCTGATCAGGAGTGCCCATGGCGAACCTCAATCCGTACCTGTCCTTCCGCACCGAGGCGCGCGAGGCCATGGAGTTCTATCAGAGCGTGCTCGGGGGTGACCTCGACATCAACGTCTTCGGGGAGTTCCCCGACATGGTGCAGGACCCGAGCCAGAAGGATCTGGTCATGCACGCGCAGCTCACCACCCCGGATGGGCTCGTGCTCATGGCGTCGGACACCCCCGACGGCATGACGTACGAGAAGCCGCAGGGCATCTCGGTGTCGCTCAGCGGCAACACCCAGGAGGTCACACAGCAGGTGTGGGACCGGCTGTCCGAGGGCGCCACGATCACCATGCCGCTCGGGGTGCCGCCGTGGGGCGGCACGTTCGGCATGCTCGTCGACCGCTTCGGCATCGCCTGGATGCTGCACGGCGACCCCGAATGATCTGACGCGAGACCCCCTGCCGCGGTTCGGCGACAGGGGGTCTCGGCGATTCCGCCACGCGGGTCAGTGCCGCGCGTGCTCCTGGATGAACGCGCGCAGCGCCTGCTCGTCGTCGGCCATCTCGGTCACGTGCTGGGGCGCGTCGAGCATCGCCCGCAACTCCGGGGAGTAGCCGAGCTCCACCCCGATGGCCTCGTGGATCGTCTCGGCGAACTTCTCGGGCTTGGCCGTCTCCAGCACGAGCATCGGCACGCCCGGCTCGACGTGCTCGCGCGCCACCTTCACACCGTCGGCCGTGTGCGGGTCGATGACCTCGCCCGAGGCCTCGTACACCGCGCGGATCGTGGCGAGCCGGTCGTCATGGGTGGACGTGCCGCTGACGATGCCGAACTCCTCGACGAAGCGCTCCCGCTCGGCGGAGAAGTCGAAGAAGCCCTGGGCCTCCAGGTCGTCCCAGGCTCCGACGACGCGCGCCGGGTCGCGGTCCACCAGCTCGAAGATGAAGCGCTCCAGGTTCGAGGCCTTCGAGATGTCCATCGACGGGCTCGACGTGGCGAGGGTCTGTGCGGCACTGCGCGGCCGGTAGACCCCGGTGCGGAAGAACTCGTCGAGCACGTTGTTCTCGTTCGCGGCGAGCACGAGCCGCCGGATCGGCAGACCCATCTGCTTCGCGAAGAAGCCGGAGAGGATGTTGCCGAAGTTGCCGGAGGGCACGGTGAAGGACACCTCGGCCCAGCCGCCGGCATCCGTCGCCCGCAGCCATGCCCAGAAGTAGTAGACGGTCTGGGCGGTGATGCGCGCGAGGTTGATCGAGTTCACCGCGCCGAGGTGCTGTGCACGCTTGAAGTCGAGGTCCCCCGCGAGCTTCTTCACGAGGTTCTGGCAGTCGTCGAAGACACCTGCGACGGCGATGTTGTGCACGTTCTCGTCATCGAGCGAGAACATCTGCGCACGCTGGAACGCGCTCATCCGCCCCTGCGGCGACAGCATGAACACCGCGATCCGCTCCTTGCCGCGGAGGGCGTGCTCGGCGGCGGAGCCGGTGTCGCCCGAGGTGGCTCCGAGGATGTTGAGGACGGCGCCCTGCTTCTCGAGCGTGTACTCCAGCACCTGCCCGAGGAACTGCATCGCCATGTCCTTGAACGCCAGCGTCGGGCCCTCGGACAGCCCGACCAGCGTGAGGTCGTCGTCGATGCGGCGCAGCGGCACCACCCCGTCCGGGAAGCCGGCGTAGGCGTCCGCCGTCATGCGTGCCAGGTCCTGCCGCGGGATGTCGGTCGCGAACAGCGCCAGCACCTCGGTCGCGAGCTGTGGATAGGTCAGCGCCCGCCACCGCTCGAGCGTCTCCCCGTCGACCTCGGGCATGCTCTCGGGCACCGACAGCCCCCCATCGGGCGCGAGGCCCTCCAGCAGCGTCTCGCTGAACGACTGCGGCTGCATGCCGCCGCGGGTGGAGATGAACGGCACGATGGCTCCTCGGCTCGAAACTCGGCGCCTCCATTCTGACAGGCCGCGGCGAGCGCGCCGGACGGATGACGGTCACCGCCGCCCGAGCTGCGCCCACAGCCCCGCCCAGTGCTCGGGCCGCAGATCGCGCGGGAGACGGGCACCGCTCGCGCCGACGGCGTTCAGCGCCTGATGCGCCCTGCGGCGGTCGACCCCGCGCGCCCGCGACACGATTGCGGGCAGCCCCGATCCGCGCGCGGTGAACATCTCCCGCACGAACGTCTCGTAGGCCCGCTGCTCACGGAAGGGCACCAGCGGCGATCCGCGGCGCGTGATCGCGAGCAGCCCGCCGTCGACGCTCGGCGCGGGCGAGAATCCCCAGGCGGGCACCCGTCCCTCCAGCGAGAACGTGAACCACGGCGCGGACTGCGCGGTCATCATCGTGCCGCCGCCGACGCCCGCGCGCTTGCGCGCGACCTCCCACTGGGTGAGCAACACGGCATCACGCCATTGCTCGGAGCGGAGGAGTCGACGCAGGATGGGCGTCGTCAGATGGAACGGGACGTTGCCCACGACCACGTCGGCGTCGAGCGGGTGGCGGGTCGCGTCGGCGACCTCGATCCGCACACCCGGCAGTGCGGACCGCAGCCGGCGCACGCGGTGCTCGTCCACGTCGATCGCGGTGAGCGGGCGGTCGAGCCGTGCGAGTGGGTGCGTCAGCGCGCCGTCACCGGCGCCCAGTTCGAGGAGCGAGCCGGAGGTGCGGTCGACGAGCGAGAGGATGCGGTCGCGCGTCGGTCTGTGGGTGAGGAAGTTCTGGCCGAGTTCGTGGCGGCCGCCATGGACGGATCGGGATCGGTTGCGAGGCATGGGTGCGCTCCGGAGAAGTGGATCGGAGCACCTCGGAGGAGGGGAAGCGCGAGCAGGGTCGGCGAAGTGAGCCCGTCCCGAGGTGCGATGACATCTCGGTGGACGGCGCGCGGAGGCGTGCGGAGAGCGAGCGCGCCGTCAGGAGCGGCGGTCGCGGAACACGAGGTTGCGCCCCATCACGGGCGCGGCGCATATGGTTCCCATGCCGGCCAGCATACCGGTGTCAGATCCAGCCGCGCTCCTCCGCGATCAGCACCGCCTGCTGCCGCGTGCCGACCGACAGCTTGCCGAGGATCACCGAGATGTGGTTGCGCACCGTGCCGGGCGCCAGCGCCAGAGCCCGCGCGATCTGTCCCGTCGTCTCCCCCCGCCGACCGGCGCGCAGCACGTCCAGCTCGCGATCCGTCAGCGGCGAGCGCTCGTCGCTCAGGGCGTCCGCGGCGATCTCCGGGTCGACGTAGCGCGCTCCGGCCGCGACGCGGCGGATGATGGCCGCCAGCTCCTCCGCGCCGCGGGACTTCGGCACGAAGCCGGACACCCCCGAGGCCAGCGCCCGCCGGAGCACGCCCGGCCTGGCGTGCCGCGTCACCACGATGCAGCGCGCGGGGATCGCGCGGTGCAGCCGCTCCGCGACCTGCACGCCGTCCAGCCCCGGCATCTCCAGGTCGAGCAGGCACACGTCCGGCTGCAGCCGGAGCGCCACCGCGACCGCCTGCTCGCCGTCCGCGCACTCGGCCACCACGTCGATGTCATCCTCCAGGCGCAGCAGCGCCGCGAGCGCCGAGCGGATCATGCCCTCGTCATCGGCGAGCAGCACGCGGATCACGACGCCGCCCTCACGTCCGACGGCACCGTCACGGCCACCAGGAACTCGCCGTCGTCCCGGTGCAGCTCGAACGTGCCGCCGACGTCGGCGATCCGCCTCCGCACACCCTCCAGACCGGAGCCTTCCTCGTCCGCGGTCGCCGCGGCGTCGGCGTCGTTCGCGATCTCGTACCGCCAGGCGTCCGGCGTGCGCGTGAGGGCGAGGCGTGCGCGGCCTCCCCTGCCGTGCCGGAGCACATTGGTCGTCGTCTCCCTGATCACGGGGCCGAGTGCGGCCGCGGGTGCCAGATCGGCGTCCGGCGCGATGGCGGCCTCGACGTCGAGCCCCGCGGCGCGCAGCAGATCTCGCGCATTCGCCAGCTCGTCCCCGAGCGGCACGGAGCGGAAGCGCGTCGCGAGGTCGCGCGTGCCCTGCCGCGCCTCGTCCACGCTCACCCTGGCCGCACGCAGCTGTTCCATCCCTGCTTCCCGGTCGGTCGGCAGCAGCCGCTCCGCAAGTTCCAGCTGCAGCGCGATCACCTGCAGGTGATGCCCCTGCAGGTCGTGCACGTCGGTGGCCACGCGCAGCCGCTCCTGAGTCGCCGCGAGTCGAGCCTCGGACGCGCGCGCCCTGTCGAGCGTGACCAGCACGTCCCACCACCACAGCGAGCTGACGCTCATGCCGGGGAGCGCCGCCGCGTACAGCACCGGCAGCCACCACGGCAGGTCGTCGCCCACCCCGGTCGTCGCGGAGTCGACCACGGCGAGCGAGACCAGCAGCAGCGTCGCGGCGCCGACCACGCGGACGCGCACGCCCCGGGGCCAGCTGAGCAGCACGAAGAACTGCACGACGGGCATCGCCCCGAGCTGCCAGCTGCCGACGAGCAGGCCGGCCGTGACCCCGTAGGCCACGGCGACCGCGAACGGCACCCCCAGGCGCACCCACCCCTGGCTCGCCTCGCCGCCCGAGCGGTGCCGGTACTCGCTGAGGAGCAGGACGGTGGACGCACACCACACGATCCCGCCGAGACCCACCACGCCCACGACCTCGCCACGGAGATCCTCGGCGGCTGCGATCCCGGTCCACGCTCCGACGAGCATCAGTTCGATGAACACCACAGCGGTGAGCGTGTACCACCAGGTCGCGGTGATGCCGCGGGCGAGCTGACGGGAACCGGGCGAGGGATCGGCGGCGGGGGTCGGGGGGAAGGGTCGCACGCTCCCACGATAGAGGCGTGACACTTGTCACCCGTGCCGCGGGCGAACCGCACGGAAGCCGGTGACGGTCCGGCACTCCCGCCGCGGTCGGCTCTCCGCTGGACTGGGGTCATCGCGACGGAGACACCGCTCGCACCGAAACCGGGAGCATCGCCATGAACCTCATCGAGACCTTCCAGAACCTCGTCGCCCAGGTCCCCGACCTGGTGCAGCCGCTGATCGTCGCCCTGGCCGGCGCCGTGCCCTTCATCGAGGGCGAGGGTGCGGCCGGGATCGGCATCATCGGGGGCATCCCGCCGGTGCTCGCCGCCGTCGCCGCCATGGCGGGCAACTTCGTGTGCGTGGCGATCCTGGTGCTCGCGAGTTCCGGGGCACGGCGGGCGATCGTCGACCGCTCGCGGGCGCGGCAGCTGGCGGTCGCGGGCGGCGGTAGCGCGACGGACGTCGATGCGTCGTCGCAGCCGGTGGACGGCGGGCGCGGCTCTGCGCGACGCGACAAGTTCCAGCGCGCGTTCGAGCGCTACGGCGTCCCCGGTGTCAGCCTTCTCGGACCGCTCCTGCTGCCGACGCACTTCACCGCGACGATGCTCGCCGCGTCCGGCATCGGCAAGGGCCGCATCCTCGTCTGGCAGGCGGTCGCGATCGTCGGCTGGACCACGGTGGTGGCGGTCATCATCGGCGGCGCGGTCTCTGCCATCCACTGAGGCTCGCGGGCGGCGGGGGTGGCGGGCCCGCCGCCCGGATCGAGACCGCCCGCCGATGTCCGACCCCCTCGGCAGGATGAGCGCATGATCACGCTCCTGTCTGCGCCCAGCAATCTCGGTCTGCGTCCCCCCGAGCCCGGGAGTGTTCCCGGGGCGGCGAAAGCACCGGAGGCCCTCCGCGAGGCGGGCCTGTACGACCGGTTCGCCGCTCGCGGCGCCACCGATGCGGGCGTCGTGCTGCCCGGTCGCTATGTCGACGACGATGCCGTGCGGCCGAGCGGCCAGATCCGCAACGAGGCGGCTTTCGTGGATCACTCGCTGCGCCTCGCCACGCGCATCGGCAACGCACTCGATGGCGGGCTCGCGCCGCTCGTGATCGGGGGCGATTGCGGGATCCTGGTAGGGGCCGGCATCGCGGCCGCGCGCCGCGGAGGGACGGGACTCGTCCACATCGACGGCCACACGGACTTCCGCCATCCCGGCAACAGCGCCGCGTGCGCGTCCGTCGCGGGAGAGGCTCTGGCGGCGGCGATCGGTCTGCACTGGCCGGCCGTCGCTGACATCGACGGGCTCGCGCCCTACTTCGATGCGGGGCGCACCGCACACATCGGCCACCGGGAGGACGACGAGGAGCAGGAGGAGGTGCGCGGGCTCCTGGGCCGGGTGACTCCCGCGGCCGACGTGAGGTCACGCGGCGCCCGCGCAGTGGCAGCGGAGTCGGCCGAGGCGGCGGGTGGCGCCTATTGGCTCCAGCTCGACGTGGACGTACTCGACCCCACCGTGATGCCGGCCGTCGACAGCCCGGACCCGGGCGGCCTGACAGCCGACGAGCTGACGGCACTGCTGAGGGCGCTCGCACCCGGGGCGATCGGCGCGAGCATCACCGTGTTCGACCCGGATCTCGACCCGGACGGCCGCTACGCACGGCTGCTCGTCGACGTGCTCTCCGAGGGCCTGGCGGAGTTGGGCAGCGGAGCGCGTCGCAGCTGACGCGCCCCGCCACCCCGCGCTCAGTCCGCGGCGGTCGGTGCGGCTTCGGCGTGCAGCGTCACCCGGACCCGGGCGATGCGGCGCCGATCCACTTCGGCCACCTGGATCGTGGCCCCCGGCACCTCCACGGTGTCGCCGACGACAGCGAGCCGGCCGAGCTGCTCGGTGACGAAGCCGGCGATCGTGTCGGAGGAGCCGCGCGGCATCGCGAGCCCCGTGGCCTCCTCGAAGTCCTGCAGGTTGAGACGGCCGTCGAGGCCGTCGCCGGCCGAGATGAACACCTCGGCGTCGTACTCGTCGAAGATCTCGCCGACCACCTCCTCCACGAGGTCCTCGAGGGTGACGAGCCCATCGGTGCCGCCGTACTCGTCGACGACGACGGCGATGTGGTGCCCCTCGGCGCGCATGCGGGTCAGGGTCGGCAGCACCCGCGCAGTCGAGGGGATGTAGGGGATCGGCCGCACGATGGCCTGAAGCGCGCGATCGGCGTCATCGGCGGCGGCCTCGAAGAGGTCGCGCACATGCACGAAGCCCGTGATGTCGTCGATCGAGGTCTGCGAGACGGGGTAGCGCGAGAACGGCAGGTCGCGCACCTGCTGCATGGCGGCGCCGACGGTCGCCCTCTCATCGAGTGCCACGACCTCGGGTCGGGGTCGCATGACCTCGCTCACCTGGCGACCGCGCAGCGACAGCACGTCGTCCAGGATCCGCCGCTCGTCATCCGGGAGGCCCTGGTGGGTGGCGACGATGTCGCGGACCTCCTCGTCGGTGAGCTCGTCGCTCGTCTTGTGCGGGTCGCCGCCGAGCACACGCACGAGGGCGTTCGTCGAGACGGACAGCAGCCAGATGACCGGCCGCATGACCGTGGCGAAACCGTTGAGCGCCGGCGCCACGGCGTAGGAGAACTGGGCGTTGCGCTGGATCGCGAGCCGCTTGGGCACGAGCTCGCCGAGCACAAGCGAGAGGTACGCGATGATCAGGGTGAGCACGACCGTCGCCACGGTGAGCGCGAGGGCGGGCGCCAGGCCCCACGCCTCGAACACGGGCGCCAGCGACGGCGCGATGGAGGTCGCGCCGTAGGCGGCGGAAGCGAAGCCCGCGACGGTCACGCCGATCTGCACCGCCGAGAGGAACGTGTTGGGGTTGCGCGCCAGGGCCGCGACCTTGGCGCCGCGCCTGCCGCGCTGTGCGATCGCGTTCAGCTGGCTCTCGCGCAGCGTGACCAGCGCCATCTCCGTCGCGGCGAAGACACCGCCGATCAGCACGAACGCGAGCACGAGGGCGATGTTCAGGAGCAGGTCGCCCATCAGCGGGTTCCCTCCCCTGGTGCGGGGTGAGCGCCCGGGACGAACCGGGCGCTCGTACTGTCGGAGTCCGAAGAGTCAGAACAGCGCTGCGCGCTCAAGAATGCTCCTTGTCGATGGGGATGGTGCCGGTGGTGGCGGGGTGGGACGGGGTGTTGCGGGTCTTGAGCAGGCTCGCGACCGTGGCGACCGCGATGGTCGCGGCGATGAACAGCAGCGAGAACCAGATCGGGATCTCGGGGGCCCACGCGACGCCTTCGCCGCCGTTGATGAACGGCAGCTCGTTGACGTGCAGCGCGTGGAGGACGAGCTTCACACCGATGAACGCGAGGATGACCGCGAGGCCCTGCGCGAGGTACACCAGGCGCTCCAGGAGGCCGCCGATGAGGAAGTACAGCTGGCGGAGACCCATGAGCGCGAAGGCGTTCGCGGTGAAGACGATGTACGCCTGGTCGGTGAGCCCGTAGATCGCGGGGATCGAGTCGACCGCGAAGACGAGGTCGATGAAGCCGATGGCGATGATGGTCAGCAGCATCGGCGTCACGAAGCGCTTCCCGTTCTTCACGACGGTCAGCCGGTCCTCGTTGTACTCCTCGCTGACGGGGAGGTGGCGGCGCACGAAGGTCATGAAGCGACCGTTGGCGGGGTTGCTGTCATGGTCTGCGAACGCCTGGCGGTACGCGAGGACCAGCAGCAGCGCGCCGAACACGTAGAAGATCCACGAGAAGTTCTCGATCAGCGTGGCGCCGATCGCGATGAAGATGCCGCGGAGCACCAGCGCGATCACGATGCCGATCATCAGCACCTTCTGCTGGTACTTCTTCGGCACGGCGAAGCCGCTCATCACGATGAGGAACACGAAGAGGTTGTCGATCGACAGCGCCTTCTCCGTGAGATAGCCGGCGAAGTACTCGCCGCCGTAGGTCCATCCGGAGACCACGCCGATTCCGACGCCGAACAGCAGCGCGAGGCTGATGTAGAAGATGGACCAGCGCGCGGATTCGCCGATGGTGGGCTCGTGCGGGGTGCGCACGTGCGCGAAGAACTCGTACACGAAGAACGCGATGGTGACCGCGATCGTGATGATCCAGATCAGGGGGGTGATGTCCAACAGGTACTCCAGACTCAGGCGTGGCAGAACAGCGCCAAAGTCTTCTCCATCCCTGGGCGGGACCGGTGGGCCGGGATGCGTGGCATCCGTAATGACGACCCGACCGTGTCGGAGTACTCCCCTTGGACGTCCCAGGGTACGAGACGTGCATATCGGAATCCTGTGGATCAGCCGAGAACTCGTCGCCTAGACTGGCCGTGGCGACCGCGGGGCGTGACGAACCCCGGCCTTCCACGGCAGGCGGTCCCCGCGCGTCCGGCGTATCGACGAGAGGCCGGCTTCTCACCGGCGAAGGTGTGGTGGCACCGCGATCTGGCCCCCGCCCACACCTCCAGGGCTTCCGCAACCTGGAGGAGACATGAGATCACCCGACCCCGCCCGCACTCTCGCGGCGGAACTCGCCCACACCGCCCCCGGCAAGATCGTCGTGCTGTACGGCCACGTGCACCGACGTCGCGCGCTCGCCACTGTGGCCTTCCTGATCCTGCGCGACCGATCGGGCCTGGCCCAGGTCGTGCTGCGGCAGGACGAGCTCCCGGCCGAGGGCCTGCCGCCCGAGGAGACCGTGGTCCGCATCACCGGCACGGTGTCCGCCAACCCGCAGGCTCCGGGCGGGGTGGAGGTCGCGACGCCGCAGATCGAGTTGCTCTCCGACCCCGCGCACACGCCGGTGGTCGACCTGTGGCGACCGACGCTGGACGCGACCCTGCCGACGGTGCTCGACCATGCGCCGGTCACCTGGCGCCATCCGGCCCGCCGGGCCACCTGGCAGCTGGCGGCGGCGAGCCTGCGGGCCTTCCGGCGCACGCTCGACACGGCCGGCTTCACCGAGGTGCAGACGCCGAAGATCGTCGACACCGTGACCGAGTCGGGCGCGAACGTGTTCCCGGTCGACTACTTCGGCACCACGGCCTATCTGGCGCAGAGCCCGCAGTTCTACAAGCAGCAGCTGGTCGGGGTGTTCGAGCGGGTGTACGAGGTCGGGCCGGTGTTCCGCGCCGAGCCGCATGACACCGTGCGACACCTCTCCGAGTACGTCTCGCTCGACGTGGAGCTCGGGTTCATACGGGACCACCGCGACGTGCTGACGCTGCTGGGCGAGGTGCTGCGGGCGATGCTCGACGGCATCCGCACCGAGGCCGCCGATGCGGTGGCGCTGCTGGACACACCGCTGCCGACGATCCCGGAGGAGATCCCCGTCGTGCACTTCCAGGACGCCCTGCGTCTGGTCGGGGCGCCTGCGGAGGAGCCGGACCTCGCGCCCGCGCATGAGCGCGCTCTCGGCGCGTGGGCGCTGGAGGAGTTCGGCAGCGACGTGCTGGCGGTGGAGGGCTACCCGATGCGCAAGCGGCCGTTCTACACGCACCCCCAACCGGACGACGAACGGTGGAGCAACAGCTTCGACCTGCTGTTCCGGGGTTTGGAGCTGGTCACGGGCGGGCAGCGGCGACACCGGCACGCCGAGCTGGTCGCGGCCATCGAGGCGCGCGGCGAGTCCCCCTCGGCCTACGCGTCCTACCTGGAGGCGTTCGCGCACGGGATGCCACCGCACGGCGGGTTCGCGATCGGACTGGAGCGGTGGATCGGCCGTCTGACAGAGGCTGCCAACATCCGTGAGGTCACGCTGTTCCCCCGGGACCTGCACCGCCTG
>NZ_JALXPE010000074.1 GCF_025143365.1 Microbacterium sp. p3-SID336
AAAGAGCCCAGCTGGCGCGTCGACTCGACCACGCGGGCGGCCATCGCCGTCTCGGCGATCTTGCCCCAGGCGCGCGGGTCGTACTGCTTCTTGTTGCCCACTTCGCCGTCGACCTTGAGCACGCCGTCGTAGTTCTTGAACATGTAGTCGGCGATCGCGCGGGTGTACGCGTACTGCGTGTCCGTGTCGATGTTCATCTTCACCACGCCGTTGGCGACCGCGAGCGCGATCTCCTCGTCGGTGGAGCCGGAGCCGCCGTGGAAGACGAGGTCCAGCGGCTTCTCGCCCGTGTTGTACTTCGCGGCGACCTGGGCCTGGATCTCGCCGAGGAGCTCGGGGCGCAGCTTGACACCGCCCGGTTTGTACACCCCGTGCACGTTGCCGAAGGTGAGGGCGGCGATGTAGCGGCCCTGCTCGCCGAGGCCCAGAGCCTGCACGGCCTGGTCGACATCGCCGAACGTCGTGTACAGGGCCTCGTTCGAGCCCTCGTGCTGCACGCCGTCCTCCTCGCCGCCGACGACGCCGATCTCGACCTCGAGGATCGCGTTGATGGCCTTCATGCGGGGGAGCAGATCCTTGGCGATCTCGATGTTCTCCGCGAGCGGCACCGCCGAGCCGTCCCACATGTGCGACTGGAAGATCGGGTTGCGGCCGGCCTTGACCTCTTCCTCGGACGCGGCGATCAGCGGCTCGACGAATCCGGCGAGGGCGTCCTTCGGGCAGTGGTCGGTGTGCAGCGCGACGGTGATGGGGTAGTTCTTGGCGACCTCGGTCGCGTAGCGGGCGAACGCGAGCGCGCCGGTCGCGCGGGCCTTCACGGTGTGGCCGGCGAAGTAGTCGGCGCCGCCGGTGGTGACCTGGATGATGCCGTCGGAGCCGGCCTCCGTGAGCCCCTGCAGCACGGCGTTGATGGTCTGCGAGCTCGAGACGTTGAACGCGGGATACGCGAAGCCGCCGGCCTTCGCGCGGTCGAGCATGTCGGCGTACTGATCCGGGGTGGCGACGGGCATGAGAACTCCTGCGGTAGGTGAAGCCGGGACAGCTGCCACTCTATCGGGGCGGGTGCGCGCACACCTCCGTCGTGACCGGGGTTACCGGGGGATGGATCTGCTGAGCTGTAAAGAATCGTGATTCCTTCGCGAGATATCGGCCGAAAGGAGCGCAGGAACGCGGAAGGCGCTGAGTAGGCTGGCCGTCATGGTGAGTCTTACTGCCGACCTGAGCCCGCTTCGTCCCGACCGCAACCTCGCGATGGAGTTGGTGCGCGCGACCGAGGCGGCGGCGATCCGCGCCGTCCCCTTCATCGGCCGCGGCGCCAAGGAGGCCGCGGACGGTGCGGCGGTCGACGCGATGCGCGCATTCCTCGGGACGGTCGACTTCCAGGGGCGCGTGGTGATCGGCGAGGGGGAGAAGGACAACGCTCCCATGCTCTTCAACGGCGAAGTGGTCGGGACGGGCCGGGGACCGCTCTGCGACATCGCCGTGGACCCGATCGACGGCACGTCCCTCACCGCGGCCGGTCGACAGAACGCGCTCTCCGTGATCGCCGTCTCCGACCGCGACACCATGTTGGACGCCTCCTCCGTCTTCTACATGGACAAGCTGGTCACCGGCCCGGCGGGCGTGGGCGTCGTCGACATCCGGCTGCCGATCGGGGAGAACATCCGCAAGCTCGCCGGTGCGCTCGACAAGCCGGTCGACGAGATCGTAGTGTCGGTGCTCAACCGCCCCCGGCACGAGCAGCTCATCCAGGACATCCGCGAGGCCGGTGCCGGGACGCGGCTGATGAGCGACGGCGACGTGGCCGGGGGCATCAACGCGGCGCGTCACGACGCGCGCACCGACATGTGCGTCGGTGTCGGCGGCAGCCCGGAGGGCATCGTCACGGCGTGTGCGATCAAGGCCCTCGGCGGCCACATCCAGGGGCGGCTGTGGCCGCGCGATGACGACGAACGGCAGCGCGGCATCGACGCGGGACTCGACATGGACAAGGTCTACGAAGCCGACGACCTCGTGCAGGGCAACAACACGATCTTCGTCGCGACCGGTGTCACCGACGGGCAGCTCGTCGCCGGCGTGCGGCGCGAGCGCGGCTACGTCTACACCGAGAGCGTCGTCCTGCGCGGGGCATCGGGCACCCTCCGCCGTATCGCCTCCGAGCACCTCGTATCCAAGTGGCTGTGAGGCGCCGCACGTCCCGCTGAGGAGTGAGGCCGAGGCGGCCATCGTTACCGAGCCGGTATCGCCACGCGCGGCCCACGTGGCCGGTCGGTGGGAGCGCCGTGTCACAATTGTCACTGGGTTTGTCGCCGTCGACGGAGCCGCCAGGCACCGCAGGCACAGGAGGGCGAACGCATGACAACGCAGCACACGAGTGGCTCGAAGAGCGCCGCGCCGACCAAGATCATCACCACCAACACGGGACGCATCCTCCGGGTGAGCGCCGACGCCGAGGCCGGTGCCGCGACGCCTCAGGTCCCCACGGTGCAGGCCGCCCCGGCCGGGAAGCCCGCCATGGACCCGGCTCGACGCGCAGATGTGCTGTTCCGCGTCCGCCGCGACGAAGGCCACGAGATCAGCGCCTGGTGGATGATCGGCGCGTTCCTGGCGACCAGCGGTCTCGTGATCCTGCTGCTCAGCGGCGTGCCCGGCATCGCCTGACGTCGTTCCCGGCCTGACGTCGCTCATCGCCTGACGTCGTTCACGGCCTGACGTCGTTCCCGGCCTGACGTCGTTCCCGGCCTGACGTCGTCACGCCGTTCCCGTCGCTCGCGACCGTCTGTCGTCGGCGCGTCGCCATCCGTGCCACTCCCGATCTGCCATGTGCGCGTCGCCGGCCGTGGCAGACCAGATCTACGATGTGTGCGTCGCCGCCCGAGCCGTGATCTGATCAGCGGTTGGGTGGGGTGTGCTCGTCGAGGCGCGCCCTGACGTCGCCGACATCGGCCGCGAGGGCGTGCGATGACGGCTCGTCCTCCTCGGGGAGCAGCTCGGCGGCGGTGAAGCGGCGCCCGTCGGCGGTGATCGCGGGCGGCGCGGCGAGAGCGGACGCGTCGACCCCGGGGAACTGGCGAGCGGTCACGAGCACGCGCGACTCGAGGGACCCGGCGAAGCGGTTGTAGCTGTCGACCGTGCGCTCCAGTGCGCGGCGCAGGTCATCGGCGTGCCCCGCGAGCGTGCCGAGCCGGTCGTAGAGCTGGGTGCCGAGCGCGAGCAGCGACCGCGCCTCGGTGGAGACCTCCTGCTGTGTCCACGTGTACGCCACCGTCTTCAGCACCGCCCAGAGGTTCACGGGGGACGCGAGCGCGACGCGACGGCTGAACGCGTAGTCGAGCAGCGTCGGGTCTTCGTCGATGGCCGCTGCCAGCAGCGATTCGGTGGGCAGGAAGCAGATCACGAACTCCGGGCCGGCTTCGAGACCCGACCAGTACGCCTTCTTGGCGAGGGCGTCGACGTGCGCGCGCACCGCCTTCACGTGCTTCTGCATGTGCTGGCGTCGCTGTGCCTCGTGAGCAGGCCCCGCCGGCAGCGCCGATGCCTCGAGGTACGCATCGAGCGGGACCTTCGCGTCCACCGCGATCGACGTGCCGCCCGCGAGTCGCACGACCATGTCCGGCCGCCCCTGACCGCGATCGGAGGAGATGGTGGCCTGCAGGTCGAAGTCCACGTGCCGCGTGAGCCCAGCGGCCTCGACCACACGGCGCAGCTGCGCCTCGCCCCACACGCCACGGGTCGACGTGGACCGCAGGGCGCCCGCGAGGGACTCCGTGGTCGCCCGCAGGGCCTCGTCCGACTCCTGCGCCCGTCGCAGCTGCTCGGCGAGCGTGCCGAACTGCGTCTGCCGCTCCTGCTCGATCGTCTCGACCTTGCTCTGCATCTGCCGGAGCGACTCCCGAACGGGCGCAAGGGCCTGGAGCACCGCGTTCTGCTGCTGCGCGCGCTGCGCCTCTGCGCGCTGCTCCGACCGGGCGTGCTCCACGGCGTCGCGATACAGGTCGTATTGACGGTCGCGGTCGTCGCGCGCCGCCGCCAACTCCGCCTCGGTCCGCGCCAGTGCTGCGCCGTCGCGGCCGGCTCGCAGGAACCAGCCGAGGGCGACACCCGCGGCGAGTGCCGCGAGCACGAGAACGATCGACAGGGCATCCATGTGTCCATGATGCCCAGGGCGTCCGACATTCGGTCGTGACGCCACGGGGGTCAGGCGACCGCACGCTCCAGAGCGGGCATGGCGGGCTCGGTCACACGCAGGCCCAGGGCATCCGCGAGCGCGAAGACGTCGGCGGCACCGGCGCGACGGGCGGCGTCCACCACGATCTGCGCGCACGCGAGCGCGTCGGCCAGCGCGTCGTGGTGCGAGAAGGCGGCGTACCCGGCGGCGGCGGCCGCGAGCGGCAGGCGGTACGAGTCGAGCTGGTAGGTCTTGCGAGCGACCTGCAGGCTGCACAGCGAGCGGTACGGCGGGCACGACTGCCCCGTGGCCTCGCTGGCGCGCCGGAGCACGTTCAGGTCGAAGCCAGCGTTGTGCGCCACGAGCACGTCGGCCCCCGCGAAGGCGCACAGACGGTCGAACTGGTCCACCCAGGTCGCGGCCGACAGCACGTGCTCGGGACGGATCCCGTGGATGCGCACGTTCCACTCCTGGAACTCGTCGTGCCCGGGCGGCGGCTGGATCAGCCAGCCCGCCGTGGCGACGACCTCGCCGCCGCGCACGCGGACGAGACCGACCGAGCAGGCGGAGGCCGGGCTGGAGTTCGCGGTCTCGAAGTCGATCGCAGTGAAGTCCAGTGGCACGTCCTCACTCTCTCCCGGGCCTCCGACGTCGGGTCGGAGGCTCGCCGTAGGCTGACGACATGACCGACGACAAGGCGACCTCCTTCGGCGCGCAGGCGAGCAGCTACGAGGCCGGACGCCCCGAGTATCCATTCGAGGCCGTGGCCTGGATGCTGGAGCGGATGCCCGATGGCGCCCGCCGCATCGCCGACGTGGGCGCCGGCACCGGGAAGCTCACGCGCGCCCTCGTCGCCGCAGGGGACGCGGAGGTCGTCGCGGTCGATCCTGACCCGGCCATGCTCTCGGCGCTGCAAGACGCGGTCCCCGGCGTCCCGACCTTCCTCGGCACGGCGGAGCGGATGCCGCTGCCCGACGCGAGCGTCGACGCCGTCGTGCTCGGCCAGGCCTGGCACTGGGTCGAGCCCGTCGCCGCCTCAGCCGAAGTGGGCAGGGTCACCAGGGCCGGAGGAGTGCTCGGCCTGATCTGGAACCTGCGGGACGACCGCGTGGACTGGGTGCGCCGCCTCACCGACATCATGCATGGCAGCAACGCCGAGGTCATGCTCGCGGCGGGTGACCCCGTGGTGGCGGCACCGTTCGCCCCGCTGGAGCAGGAGCGGTGGGAATGGAACCGGCCGATCACGCGCGACCTGTTGCACCGGATGGCCTCCTCCCGAAGCGACATCATCACGGCGGACGACACGGAGAAGGAGCGCATCCGGCAGAGGATGGACGCGCTGTTCGACGAGCTCGGGCTGCACGGCGACGACACCATCGAGCTGCCGTACGTGACCAGGGCCTTCCGGGCTCGGCGCGGCTGACGGGCGGCTCGCGGCGAGCGCCCGGGTAGACTCGTACCCCGTGGCTCTCACTATCGGCATCGTCGGCCTGCCCAACGTCGGCAAGTCCACCCTCTTCAACGCCCTCACCAAGAACGACGTGCTCGCGGCGAACTATCCGTTCGCGACGATCGAGCCTAACGTCGGCGTGGTGAACCTGCCCGACCCGCGACTCGAGAAGCTCGCGGAGATCTTCGGCAGCGAGCGCATCCTGCCCGCCGCGGTGTCGTTCGTCGACATCGCCGGCATCGTGCGCGGCGCCAGTGAGGGCGAGGGTCTCGGCAACCAGTTCCTCGCGAACATCCGCGAGGCGGACGCCATCGCCCAGGTCGTGCGCGGGTTCTCCGACGACGACGTCGTGCACGTCGACGGTGCGGTCAACCCGGCGTCCGACATGGAGACGATCAACGCCGAGCTCATGCTCGCCGACCTGCAGACCGTCGAGAAGGCGATAACGCGGTACGAGAAGGAGGTGCGCGGCAAGAAGATCGACCCCTCGGTGCTGGAAGCGGCGAAGGCCGCCAAGGATGCGCTGGAGCGCGGCGTCCTGCTCTCCACCAGCGGTCTCGACCTCGACCCGATCCGCGAACTCGGCCTGCTGACCGTCAAGCCCGTCATCTTCGTGTTCAACGTCGACGAGAGCGTGCTGACCGACGCTGACCGTAAGGCCGAGCTGGCCGCGCTCGTCGCCCCGGCCGACTCGATCTTCCTCGACGCGAAGATCGAGTCGGAGCTGAAGGACCTCGACCCGGAGGACGCCGCCGAGCTGCTGGCCTCGACGGGCCAGGACGAGTCCGGCCTCGACCAGCTCGCCCGCATCGGCTTCGACACCCTCGGCCTGCAGACCTACCTCACCGCGGGCCCGAAGGAGGCGCGCGCGTGGACCATCGGCAAGGGCTGGAAGGCCCCCCAGGCCGCCGGTGTCATCCACACCGACTTCGAGAAGGGCTTCATCAAGGCCGAGATCGTGTCGTTCGACGACCTCGTCGAGACCGGGTCCGTGCAGGAGGCCCGCGCCAAGGGCAAGGCGCGCCTCGAAGGCAAGGACTACGTCATGCAGGACGGCGACGTCGTGGAGTTCCGTATCGGAAACACATCTGGTGGGTCCAAGTGAACACGGACGATCTCCCCGCCCCGGCTACGGAGGCGAACTGGAGCGAGGAGCAGGGCGCCACCGGCCTGTCGCTGAAGGACAGAATCCTCGAGCAGCTTCCCGTTGACGGGTCGTTGAAGCCGAACGCGGAGTTGCTCAGCGCCCTCGGCGCAGACAAGCAGGACTTCTGGAGCGCGCGTGAACTTCTCGTCGAGGAAGGAAAGGCGGTCCGAGGTCGCGGTCGAGGCGGTTCGACCGCCCGGGTCCTTGACGCCGAACTCACTACTGAGCCGGTGGATGAAGTCGGTGCCGAGTATGCCCTGCCTCGTCAGCCGGAAGACGCGTTGTACGAACCCCTGAAAAAAGTGCTTCTCGGAGACTGGCAGTCAGATAAAGGATTCGACTATCTCGCCGTCGAGGATGTCTCCCGGGCAGGGAGGCGGATCACAGGCGGAAAATGGACTCGGCCAGACTTGGTTGCCGTCGAAGTTCAGGTCTTCACCTATTTGCCTGTGAAGACTCTGTCGGTGCACACCTTTGAGGTGAAGCCGTCGGACATGATCGACGTAACTGCCGTCTACGAGGCGCTGGCCCATCGGCGTGCGGCTACACACTCGTATGTGCTGCTGCACGTTCCAGACGACCAACAGCCACCAGTTGCTCTCGAAGGCGTTATCACGGAGGCTCGGCGTCACGGCATCGGTGTGATCGTTTTTGCCGACCCATCGAACTATGACACATGGGAAGAGAAGGTCGTCGCGGATCGAACAGAACCAGAGCCAGCTGCACTCGACGACTTCGTTCGGGTACAGCTCCCGGAGGCGGCCCGTAGCAAGATCGAGAAAGCGGTCAGGTGATGCATCGAGTTGCTGTGGAGTTCCGCTTCAACAACTGAGGCGCATCGAAGTGGCCGCCCCGCCGGTGACGCCAGTCTCTGGTGGTCGAGGAGCGTGGCGGCGACAGGCCTGGATCGGGCTGCCATACTGACCGCATGGCTGACCTCCTCGTCGAGATACATGTCCCGCTGACGCCGAGCGATGTCCCCGCGGGGGAGTATCCGTTTCCTTGGATCGACTCCGTCATGGAGTTCCTGTTCCAGCTCGACGGCTCGAAGGGGGAGATGTACGACGACGGAGAAGAACTCGGCGATGAGTATCTGTTCTTCGTCCATGGAGCCCCCGAAGCGGACCTGATCGAGCTCGCCCGTGAGGTCGCAGCCCTCCCCGGCATGCCCGAGGGAATCTATGCGACGGTGACCGACACGGAGGCCGATATGGGCGGCGGCGTGCGCGTGGAGCTTGGGTCGTGATGCCGACCGAGGCGCGTGATGTCGTGGAGCTCCGCTTCAACAACTGAGGCGGGGTTCGCCCTAGGCTCTCGTTCATGATCCGGGGCAATCGGGCGTCCTTCGACGTGTACAGCGACACGAAGACTGTGAACGAGATCTCCATGATGCTGGGACTCGAACCGACCCGCGCTGGCGACAAGGGCGACCTCACTCCCGCAGGACGTGCCGGGCGAGACCTCGCACCGGAGCATCTTCGCTACCAGCGGACCCGATGGTCGCTCACCGTCGCGAGCGAACCGGGTGAAGAGGATCAGACCGGGCTGTCGTCGCTCCGAGAGCTGGTGTCGAAGCTGCAGCCCCGTTCGCATGTGCTTGCGGAACTCCGCCAGGGCGGCGAGACCAGGCTCTGGTGGTCGGGAGACTCCGACAGCACGCAAGGAGGATTCGTGCTGGAGATGGACCTGATCAGGAGCCTTGCTGAACTGGGGTGCGATGTGTTCGGGACCGCGTTTCTCACCGATGACGAGGACGCGATGCAGGACGGCGACGTCGCGGAGCTCCGTTTCGACAACTGACGCGAGGTTCACCCTAAGCTCTCGTCCATGATGCGGGACAACGATGGGGCGGTTGTGACTCTCGAACTGACCGACGAGGAGGCCCTCGTCCTGTTCGACTGGCTCGCCCGTTCCACTGGCGGGAAGCCCGCGGCGTTCGTCGATCAGGCTGAGCAGCGGGTGCTCTGGGACATCGAATCGATGTTGGAGAGCGTCCTCCTCGCGCCGATATCGCCGGACTACAACTCGCAGCTCGCGGCAGCTCGCGAGGCCGTGCGCGACCCGGACATCGACGGCATCGTCGTGGCGCGCCGCGCCCAGAGCGGAGGTGGGTGGCCGGCCGCAAGCCGACGATGGAAGCGCGTAAACGTCTGGCGGCTGTTCTCACGGCGGTGACCGAGCGACGGGCGTTGAGGATCGTGGCGATCACCGCGTCGACGTCTGGTCCATCGATGTCACACGTTCCTCGATGGCTCGATGTCGTACGCGGCATGGAGGACCCTGAGGAACTTCGGGTCCTGCGCCAGCGTCCGGTCTCCGATCCGGGCGACGGGGATGCCTGGCGACCACGAGTTCATCACCGCTGCTGCCAGACCCGTGTCGAGGTCGCCCGGGCGGACCTCCTGCGTCCGCTGAAGGACTCCGAGAGCGTCGAACCGGCGCGCGAGGATCTGCATCGTGACACCCGGCAGGACCTCGGCCTCCGGCCAGATGACCGTCCGCCCGTCCCAGAAGGCCAGGTTCCAGATGGTCGCTTCGCTCAGCCGACCCCTCCGGTCGAGGAACGCGGCGTCGTCGAAACCGCGGGCGTTCGCCCGTCGGAGCAGGAGCGTCTTGGACACTTCACCGACATGCTTGACGCGCGGGAGGTGCCGCTCGTGCTCGACGGCATCGAGCGAGAGCGGCCCGCTCGGTGGTGTCGCAGCATCGCCGACCTTGATCAGCACATCGAGGTCGAGCTCATCGTCGGCACGGGCGAACTCGCCCGGCCGCGAGGTGAGGAAGCACGTCAGTGACGCATCCGAAGGGCCGTCCGCCAGGGCGGCGCGCAATTGCTGGAGGATCACCTCGTCGGGCAGATGCCGGCCGAACAGCTCGTCGCTGGCCGTGCGCAAACGGTCGAGGTGCAGATCCAGGCCCCGCACGCGGCGGTCTCGAACCTGCATCGCGGTGAAGTGGGCGAAACCGGCGAACGCCAGCGGCGCGAGGTCCGCCGCCTCGGCATGCCTACCATTGAACTGCGTGATCGAAGTGGTCATGAGAGCGACCGTAAGAGGTGACACCAGTGTCAGAGGCAAGCCGAGCGCGCGGGGGAAGCGCGCTGCGGATCGGTGAACTCGCGGCGCTCACGACCACGACGCCGCGGATGCTGCGCCACTACGAGAACGAAGGGCTCATCGCGGCCGAGCGCTCTTCCACCGGTCAGCGTCTGTTCGACCCGTCGGTCGTCGAACAGGTCCGCTCCATCCGGCGGCTGCTCGCGGCCGGGCTGCCGGTCGCCGCGGTTCGCGAACTCCTCGACTGCATCCACGACACCGACCGCCTGGAGCCCTGCGCGGTGCCGATGCTGGTCGAGCACCTCCAGGTCTACGACGGGCGCATCGCCGAACTCACCACGACCAGGGCCGCCCTCCAGGGGCTCATCGACGCGTCGACCACGTGACGCACCGCTGGCTTCGGTGAGGCGCCTCACCGCGGCCCCGTGTTCGGGCAATCTCGCGCGGGATCAGTCGCCGGCGCGGGGGCGTCCGGGCTCGCGCCAGCGCGGCTGACGCGGTTCCGGGGTGAGGGCCGGATCCGGGGCGGGGTTCTGCACCGTGACGGGGTCGCCCGCGCTGAGCACGAGCTCCTCGCCGGCATGTCGCAGGCTGAGCGGCTCGCCCGCGCTGAGGCGGTACGTCGTCTCCTGCGGCGTGATGTCGAGGTGCAGGATGCGACCGTGCTGGCGCACCCCGAAGCCGAGGCGAGTGATGCCCTGCGGCAGCCGCGGATGGAAGGAGAGCCCGTGGTCGCTGTCGCGCATGCCGCCGAAGCCCGCGGTGATGCCTGTCCAGATGCCCGCGAGCGCCGCGATGTGCAGACCCTCCGCGGTGTTGCCGTGCAGGTCGTCCAGGTCCAGGGCCGCGAGTTCTGCGAGGTAGGCCGCCGCGAGGTCGAGGTGCCCGACCTCCGCCGCGATCACCACCTGCGCCATCGCGGAGAGCGACGAATCCCGCACGGTCAGCGCGTCGTAGTAGGCGAACGCCCTGGCCTTCTCCTCCCGGGTGAACTCCTCGTGCGACGTGTACAGCGCGAGCACGAGGTCGGCCTGCTTCAGGACCTGCTTGCGGTACAGGTCGAAGTACGGGAAGTAGCTGTGCAGCGGATACTGCTCGGGACCGGTCGCGTCGAAGTCCCACGGCGCGTGCGCGGTGAAGCCCGCGGACTGGGCGTGCACCTGCTTCTCCTCGTCGAACGGCACCGCCATCGCCTGAGCTGACGCTTCCCAGCGCTCGGTCTCGGCGTCGTCCACCCCGAGCCCCGCGGCGATGTCCGGGTGCCGCCTGGCGGCCTCTACCGCGCCGCGCAGGTTCCTCCGGGCGGCGAGGTTCGTGTAGACGTTGTCGTCGACGATCGCGGAGTACTCGTCGGGGCCGGTGACCCCGTCGATGTGGAAGCCGCCGTCCGCATCCCAGCGACCGAGCGAAAGCCACAGGCGCGCGGTCTCGATCAGGATCTCGGCGCCCGCTTCCCGTTCGAACCCGGTGTCTCCGGTCGCGCGCACGTACTGCATCACGGCACCGGCCACCGCCGCGTTGATGTGAAACGCGGCCGTGCTCGCGGGCCAGTATCCCGAGCTCTCGCGGCCGTCGATCGTGCGCCACGGGAAGGCCGCACCGTCCAGATGGAGGGTGCGCGCCCGTTCTCTGGCCCTGTCCAGCGTCGCGTGCCGCCACCGCAGCGCCTGGAGGGCCGCGTCCGGAGCCGTGGAGGTCAGCACGGGCAGCACGAACGCCTCGAAGTCCCAGAACGTGTGCCCCTCGTAGCCCGAACCCGTCAGGCCCTTGCCCGGCACGGAGCGGACCTCGGCACGCGCGGCCGCCTGGAACACCTGGAACAGCGCGAAGCGCACCGCCTGCTGCAGCCGCTCGTCGCCCTCCACGCGCACGTCGCCGCACTCCCAGTACGCGTCGAGAGCCTCCCGCTGCGCTGTGGCGACGTCGTCCCACCCGCGCCGGACGGCCTCCTCGACCGCCTCCTCCGCCCGATCGCGGAGCGTCTGCGCCTCGAGCGAGCCCGACCACTCGTGCCCGACGAACTTCACGACCTCGAGTTCTTCGCCCGGAGCCAGATCCACCCGGATGCGGGCGCGGGCCAGATCGCCGTCCGCCTCCACCGTGACCTCGGGAGCGACAGCCGCTGTCGATGACACCTCGTGGTCGGCGCTCACGGCCACCTGCAGCCCGCTGCGGCGGGTGCGATGCAGCAGCGTCGCCCGCGAACCGCGCACGTATGCGGCGACCGGCTCCAGCGGACGTGCGAGCAGTTCCTGCACGCGCGGGTCGTCATGCGGAGACGGCAGCGGCTCGTTGGCGAGCACCTCCGACAGCACGGTGATCGCGACCGGGGTGTCTGTCGCCGCGACGCGGTACCGGATGGCGGCCAGCGACCGGTGAGCCAGCGACACCAGCCGCGTCGAGGTGATGCGGACCTGCCGCCCTTCCGTCGACTCCCACTCCACCTCGCGGTGCAACGTGCCGTCGCGGAGGTCGAGACGACGGTCGTGTCTGTGCACGCGCCCGTGCTCCACATCGAACGGCTCGTCGTCGACCAGAAGTCGGATCAGCTGGCCGTTCGGCACGTTGATCACCGTCTGCCCGGTCTCGGGATAGCCATAGCCATCCTCGGCGTGGGGCATCGGATGATCCTCGAACACGCCGTTGAGATAGCTGCCGGCCACGCCGCGCGGGTCGCCCTCGTCCAGATTGCCGCGCCAGCCGATGTGTCCGTTGGAGAGACCGAGCACGGACTCCTCCTGCGCCAGATGCGCGGTGTCGACGCCGGAGATGCCGACCGCCCACGGTTCGACCCTGAACTCCGCCGTCACGAGCGGCCCGCCCCTCGCATGCCGGCGCGGCGTGCGGGATCGGGCTCCGACCGGGGGTGTCGTGCGACGAGGTGCATGGCGTTCCCTTCTGCCGTGGAGCGTGACCACCGAGGCTACCGACACCGGCGAGCACGGACGAGGGAGTTGCGCGGCGGAGCGTGCGTCGGGTAGGCGGGAGCGGTGCCGGAGGCGCGGAGCGGGAGCCGCGCAGGAGGCGCAGGAACGCAGAGGGGGGCGGTGCAGGAGGCGCAGGAGGCGCAAGAACGCAAAAGGGGGAGCGGCGCAGGAGGCGCAGCGGGTCGGGAGTGGGGAAGCGGGACCGGGAGTCGCGCGGTCACCGCGCAGAGGTGCGGAGCCAGGGTGCGAGGGCCGCGAGGAGGAGCACGGCGAAGCCCGCGCGCCGCCATCCGGGGTGCACGCGCAGCCACGTGGTGACGCTGCCCCTGCCGCGATGCGGGAGTCCGCCGCGCTGCTCGAGGTCGTGCAGAGGCCCCGCCAGGTTTCCGACCTGCGGCGGAGCGGCCTCCGCGGTGTGCATCAAGGCGGGGCCGAACCGGCCGAGCGCCGCGTCGAGCCCCCGCGGCACCACCCGCTGCACGACGGAGAGCAGCAGTGCGCCACCGCCCACCGGTATCGTCCGCGCAGGGTGCACGGCCGCGTACACGATCGCATCCGCCACAGCACCCGCGTGGTAGTGCGGCCGCGGTCCGCTCGGGCGGTGCTGCAGGCGACTGCGGGCATGGCGGTAGATCGGCGTGTCGATCACCGCGGGCCGGATCACGGTGACGGAGACCCCCGCCCGCTCGGCTTTCAGCTCGCGCCGCAGTGCGTCCATGGTGCCGTCGAGGGCGTGTTTCGAGGCGGCGTAGGCGCCGTGCAGCGGCATCGCGACCACGGCCTCCGCCGAGCTCACGCACACGATGCCGCCGTGCGCCCGGCGCAGCAGCGGCAGCGCGGCCTGGATGCCGTTCAGCTGCCCCACCACGTTGACGTCGAGGATCCGTCGGAACTCCTCCGGTGTGGTGTCGGCGAGGGCGGAGTACAGCAGCACCCCGGCGTTGCCGACCCAGGTGTCGATGCGCCCGAACCAGTGCTCGATCTGGTCCACCGCCGCCTGTACGGCCTCCGCGTCGGTGACGTCGCACACGATCCCCCGCGCGACTCCACCCGCAGCGATGATGCCCTCCACCGTCTCGGTCAGGGCCGCCTCGCCGCGGGCGAGCAGCACCACCGAGGCGCCGGCACGGGCGAAGCGCCGCGCGGTCTCCCTGCCGATGCCGCGCGAGCCGCCGGTGACGACGACCACCTGCGCGCGGAGGGGCGGCCGCGACACCCGGCCGCGCCGCCCCTCGATCACGGTGGTGTGCACCGGCGTCACTCCTTGTTCAGCGCGTCCTGCGCGGCCCCGGCGACCTTCTCCACGAGGTTCGGAAGCTCCGTGGTGCCGTAGAAGCGTGCGTCGGGGTGAGTCGGCGGCGGCATCTCCGCCGTCGTCGTGGGGCCCTCGTGGTAGCTGAACTCGCCATGTCCGTCCGGGGTGGGACCGGACGCCCAGGTGCCCTCGGCGGCTGCGGGACCGTCGCTGAAGTTCAGGTACTGGTAGGACACGTCGCGGTGCTCCTTCGACAGCGGGAAGTTGCTCGGCACCGGCAGCGTCTCCGCTCCTTCGGCCTTGAGCTCCTCCGCGGCGGCGAGCCACTGGTTCTGGTGCATCGTGTCGCGGGCCAGCAGGAAGCTCAGCAGGTCGCGCACCCCGTGGTCATCGGTCATGTGGTACAGCCGGGCCACCTGCACCCTGCCCTGCATCTCGGCGTTCGCATTGGCCATGAAGTCGGCCAGCAGGTTGCCGCTCGCGGTGATGTACGAGCCCTGCCACGGGTTGCCGTTGCTGTCCACCGGCCGCGCTCCGGCGCCGGCGACGATGCCCTGCTGCACATCCGTCCCGCCGACGATGGCGGCCACGGTGGGGTCGTCCTGCACCGCGTCCTCCGTGATGCCGAGGGGCGACTTCTCCAGCAGCTGCGCGATCATGACCGCGAGCATCTCGACGTGACCCATCTCCTCCGCCCCGATGCCGAACACCAGGTCCCGGTACTTGCCGGGGATGTGCATGTTCCAGGCCTGGAACTGGTACTGCAGGGCGACGGTGATCTCTCCGTACTGCCCGCCGAGGACCTCCTGGAGTTTTCGCGCATAGACCGCGTCCGGAGCCTCCGGGGTTGCGGAGAACTGCAGCTCCTGTCGGTGGAAGAACATGTTCGGCACCTCTCTCTTCTGGGGATTCCGCTTCGGGGATGAGTTGGCCATGCAACGCCCGCGTCGCGGATCCGCTGAGGGCCTTTCCAAAGGCTCGAGCGCCTGGGACAATCGCGTGCCGACGTCCGAGGGACCCGGGCCCGGTGCGATAGCGGCTGCCCCGTCGGCGCGTCAAGCCCTGGCTCCTCGGGCACGCGTCCGGCCAGGCTGGTCGCATGAACGCGGAGCATCACGAGGGCGCCGATCCGATCGGCGACTTCCTGCGCGCGCACCTCGACGAGATGGTCGAGCGGCTCTCGGCGTGGGTTGCGATCCCCTCGGTCTCCGCGGACCCGGAGCGGCGCATCGAGCTCGCCCGCTCGGCGCACTGGGTCGCGGGAGAGCTTCGGGACGCCGGGCTCGCCACCACGCTGCTGCCGGCCGGAGACTCGATCACCGTGTTCGCCGAGAGGGAGCACGACCCGGGGGCGCCGACCGTGCTCGTGTACAGCCACCACGACGTGCGAGCCGCGAAGCCGGAGGAGTGGAGCGAGACGGCGCCGTTCACGCCTGTGCGCCGCGACGGACGGCTGTACGGCAGAGGTGCCTCAGACGCGAAGGGACAGGTGCTGGCGCACGTGTGGGCGCTCCGTGCCGCGGAAGCCGTGCACGGCGCCCCCGGGGTGAACCTCAAGCTGCTGATCGACGGTGAGGAGGAGATCGGCTCCCCGCACCTGCGGCAGCTGCTGGAGGCCGACCCCGAGCGCTTCGCGTGCGACCTCGTCGTGTTCTCCGACACGATCCAGTGGCAGGTGGACAGCCCGGCCCCCGTGACCTCGATGCGCGGCACGGTGACGGCGACGCTCACGGTGGAAGGGCCGGCGCGCGATGTGCACAGCGGTGCGGCCTCGGGTGTCACGCTCAACCCGGCCCTCGTCCTGGCGCAGGTGCTCGCACGGCTGCACGACGACGGCGGGCGCATCGCCGTGCCCGGGTTCTACGACGACGTGGCCCCGACCACGTCCGCGCGCGCCGCAGAACTGGAGGCGCTGCCCTTCACGGAGGACGACTGGGTCACGCGCACCGATACCCGCGCGATCGTCGGCGAGCAGGGGTTCACGCCGAAGGAGCGCCTGTGGACGCGCCCGGCGATCGAGGTGATCTCGCTGCTCGCCGGCGACCCGGAGGGCCTCGAGCGGTCGGTGATCCCGCGGGAGGCCACCGCGTCGCTGAGCGTGCGGACGGTGCCCGACCAGCGGATCCCGGATGTGGCGGATCTCCTGCGCTCCTTCGTCGCCTCCGTGATGCCGCCGGAGGCCCGCTACACGTTCGAGGTCGACGAGGACATCGCGCAGGAGCCGTACGTCTCGCCGTCCGGCGACGTGCTCGACGCGCTGGAACGCGCGCTCGCCCGAGGCTACGGTCTGCCGGTGCAGGGCCGCATGGGCAACGCCGGCGGAGGGCCCGCCGAGTGGCTCTCCGCACGGCTCGGCGCCCCCGTCTTCTTCCTCGGCACCGGTCTGCCCGAGGACCACTGGCACGCGAGCGACGAGAGCATCGATCTCCGCATGCTCGTGCGGGGCGCGGCGACCCTCGGCCACCTGTGGCAGGAATTGGCCGGCCGCTGAAGATTCCGCCGGGGGCCGTGAGGAGGAGGAGCGGTTCCCGGCGGGATACCCTGGACGGAGGCGGCATCGGCCGCGGCGCGGACACCGGAGCCGGCGCGGTCTCCGCCTGCGACCTGACCACTAAGGCACGAGGAGACCGACGCCGATGACCGAGACCCAGATCTTCGAGCCCGACGGCCGCGCCATCCCCTTCGTGGACGAGGGTGACGGTCCCGTCAAGCTGGTCCTCATCCAGGAGCGGGACCTCGCAGCGGACGTGCTGGGGGTGGTCGGCCACTACCTCGCCGAGGAGGCCGGGTTCCACGTGCTCCGCATCGGGCACAGGACGGACGGCGCCGAGGTGTCGGTGGACGACCGGGTCGCGGACGCGCTCGCCGTCATCGAGCAGGCCGGTCTGGGCGACACCTGGATCGGCGGGCACGGCTTCGGCGGCACGGTCGCCAGGGCCTTCGCGCTCGCCCACCCTGACCGCGTGAACGGCTTGGCGCTGCTCGGCGTCGAAGACGTGGACACCCCGCTCGCTCCGGTCATCCCCGTGCTGCTCATCCAGGGCACGGCCGACGTCGACACGCCGCCTGCGAACGGCGAGCGGCTGCAGGCCACCGCCCCCGAGCGCGCGAGCATCAAGACCATCGACGGGGGAGACCACCTGTTCCCCATGACGCACCCGATCGAG
>NZ_JALXPE010000075.1 GCF_025143365.1 Microbacterium sp. p3-SID336
ACGACGGAGGCCGCCGGGTCTCCCCGACGGCCTCCGCCTCATGATCCGCCGTCCGGCCTCAGAACCAGCCGGTGAGCAGGTCCCAGAGCCAGTCGATGATCGCGCCGATGACGCCGCCGGCGCGGTTCACCGTCACGGTGGCCGTCGCCTCGTCGCCGTCCGCCTGCGACACCGCGACCGTGTACTTGCCCGGCTGCGCGTTCTTCGGCACCGTCACCTGCGTGGTGAACGTGCCGTCGCCGGCGACCTGCACCGTGCCGACCTCGACCGGCTGGCCCTTCTTCGGGCGCAGCTCCACGGTCACGGTCTCGCCGGGCAGGTAGCCCTCCCCCGTGATCTGGAGCTTCTTGCCCGCGGCCACCTTGGAGGCGCCGAGCGCGATGGTGCCGCCGAACTCCTCCTCGCCGGCGATCGTGAACGGCACCTGCACCGTCGTCCCGGTTGCAGGGACGGTGACCGTGAGCTGCTGCTCGCCGAACACCCCGGCCGGGACGGCGAAGGTGAGCGCGGCGCGCCCGACCTCGTCGGTGGTGTCGACCACCGTCGGGTCGATCGGGCCCGCGGCGAGCTGCGTGCCGCCCAGCGAGAGCGTCACCTCGCCCGGCGCCGGCTCGCCCGCGCTGAACGCCAGCGAGGAGAGCGACACCGTCACCTGGTCGCCCGCGCTGTAGCCGTCGGCGTCGGCCGGGCTCAGCACGACCCCGACCGCGCGCTGCGCGTAGTCCGGGCTCGCGGTGGTGTTCGCGGCGAACCAGTCGACCATGGACTGCAGGTCGATCTTGCCCGTGTCGCGCCGGTCGTCGATCTCCTTGAACGTGGCGAAGTTGTCGCCGCCGCCCGCGAGGAACGAGTTCGCCGCCACCGTGAACTCCGCCGCGGGGTCGACCGCGGTGCCGTTCAGGGTGAGGGACGTGATGCGCGAGCCCGCTGCCGCAGTGGGGTCGTACGTGTACACGAGCCCCTCCGACACGCCGAGCTTCAGGAACGGTCGAGCCGATCCTGCCGGCTGCCACTGCTCCTCCAGCACGCTCTTCAGCTGCGCGCCGGTGAGCGTCATGGTCACCAGGGTGTTGGCGAACGGCTGCACCGTCGCCGCCTCCCGGTAGGTGACGTTGCCGTCCGGGTCGTTCGCCCCGGTCGAGGCGTAGGTGAGGTTCGCGCGGATGCCGCCCGGGTTCATGAGCGCCACATCGGCGCCCGTGGACCACTTCTGCACGTCGGCCACGAAGTTGCCGACGGTGGACTCGCCTCCGCGGTTCTCCGTCTTGCCGTCGCTCTGCCGCGCGCGGTTGAAATCGGCCGTGATGTCGCCGACCTTGATGGCGCCCAGCACGTCGGCCTCGGCCTTGGCCTGATCGACGATCGCCTGCACCTCGGACACCGCCGGGTACAGCGGCTTGCCTGCGGCGGTCAGCGGCTTGATCTCGTTCGTGATCGAGAGCAGCTCCTTCGTCTTCGGGTCGACCTGGAGGTTCATGAGACCCAGGTTCTCGCCGTACTGCCCTGCCGAGACGACGGGGCGCCCGTCGATCACGTGGTTGTAGGCGAGGTGCGTGTGCGCCGACACGATGGCGTCCACGTCCTCGTCCACGCCGTAGACGATCTCGCCCAGCGGGGAGTCCTCGGTGATCGCCGACAGCTCGACGCTCTCCGCACCCTCGTGCACGAGCAGGATGACCACGTCGGCCTCGCCGTTGGACGCGTCCCCGTCGCGCAGGTCGTCGGCGACGGCGTTGACCGAGTCGACGATGCTGCGCACCTCGAGATCGGCGATGCCCTCCGGCGACACGAGCGAGTCGAGGTCTTCGGTGACGGCGCCGACGAAGCCGACCTTCACGCCGTCGAGCTCCTTGACCCAGGCCGGGGCGAGAGCGGGCTCGCCGGTCTCGGTGAGGAACACGTTCGAGGAGATGTACTCCCAGTCCGCGCGGTCCTGCACGCGGTCGCGGAGGTCCTCCCAGCCCTGGTCGAATTCGTGGTTGCCCGCGGCGCTCACATCCAGCCCTGCGGCGTTCAGTGCGTCGATCGTCGGGTTGTCGTCGTTGATGAAGGAGGTGAACGTCGACGCGCCGATGAGATCGCCGGCTCCCGCGAAGATCAGGTTCGGATTCGCCGCACGGAACTGCTGCACCGCGCCCGCCAGGACGGCCGCGCCCGCCGCCGCACCGTCGGCCTCGATGCGTCCGTGGAAGTCGTTCACCGTCACCACGTCGATGCTCACGGGCGGGATCTCCGCCGAGACGCCGACGAGGATCGGGTCGTGGTCGCTGGACCGGTACGGGGTGCCCTCCTCGGTGGCGCCGAACGCGTACCCGCGGTCGCTCCACTCCGGCGAGTTGATGCCCCACACCCCGGCTCCGGTGATGGACGACACCAGCGACGGCGACGCGATCACGTGGTCGAGCGAGCCGAGCTCGCCGTCGAACGTGTACGTGTACTGGCCGGCGGCCTTGTCGGCGACGAGGTCGCTCCACCCCTGCGAGGTGAACACGTCGATCGGGTCCTCCTCGCCGTAGGCGTTGAAGTCGCCGATCAGCAGCATGTCGCCGCTGCCCGAGCTCTGCTCCAGCTCCTCCGTGAAGGCGAGGATCGCGTTCGCCTGCGCCACCCGGTCGGCGTTGAAGAAGCCCTGACCGTCGGCGGGCTCGGCACCCGCGCCCTCCGGCGGCGACTTCGACTTGAGGTGGTTCGCGACGACGGTCACCACGCGGCCATCGATGTCGAACGCCTGGGCGATCGGCTCACGGGCGTTGCCCCAGACGCTCTCGTCGGTGACGGTCGCGCTGTCGCCGACCGTCTTCACCGCATCCTTCTTGTAGATGATCGCGTTCGTGATGTAGTCGGTCGTGGCCGCGTCGTTCAGTGCGGCGGGGGTGGGCACGTAGTCCCACACCTCGCTGCCCGCGTCGGCGTTCAGCCCTGCGACGAGATCCTTCAGCGCGGTGTCGATCGGCTTGCCGAGCTTGACCGAGTTCTCGATCTCCATGAGCGACACGATCTCGGCGTCCAGGCCGTTGATGGCCGCGACGATCTTCGACTTCTGGATCGCGAACTGCGCCGCGTTCGCCGCGCCGCGCGCGTTCGAGTTCTCGCTCTTCAGCGTCGTGAAGTAGTTGTAGACGTTGAACGACGCGACCTGCACGTCGCCGCCCACCTCGGGCGCCGTCTCCGGCCGCGGGTTCGTCGCCTCGAAGCCGACCTTGAGCTCGGCGGGCGAGGCGTCGTCGATCGGCACGACGGGCTGCAGACGCCAGTCGTCGAAGCCCCACTGCAGCACGTAGCCGTTGTCGCCGAAGTCGACGGTGTCGCCGTTGCGCACGACCGTGTCCTTCGTGAAGTACGGCTGCTGGCCCGGGTGTCCGCTGTTGGTGACCTGGATGGACCAGGCGTCGTCGAGCAGCAGGCGGTTCGCGCGGTTCGCTGCCGCGATGGCGGCGGCCTCGGGTCCGGGGCGCGTGGTCTCGGTGCTCTTGACGTTGAGGTCCTCGCCCGCGTTCAGCCACAGGGTGCCGTAGTTGTAGAGCTGGTGGCTCGACGCCAGACGGTAGGTGCCGGTCGGCGCGACATACATGTTCTCGTACTGCTCGCGCTCCGCACCCTGCACCGTGTCGGGCAGCGGCGTGGCCTCGGGCACGCCGACGCCGGCGGCGACGACAGCGATGTCGGAGACGGCGGCCGGGTTCAGCTGGGTCTGTCCGTAGTACTCGCTCACCGTGCCCGTGACCGACACGAGGTCGCCGATCGCGAGGGTCGGGGCGAGCGCGTTGAGGAACACGAAGACGCCGTCCGACGCTCCGGGCGTGGCGTCGGTGGCGCCGCCCGAGCCCTGCGTCTGGATGACGATGCCCTTGTAGCCGCCGGTGCGGTGGTCGGCGGTGACGACGCCCTCCACCTGGACGCGCTTCCCGTTCAGCGGCGAGACGTCGGTGGTGCCCTGAACCTCGGCGATGGTCGCCTTCTGCGGCTCCGCGCCGGGGTCGGTGCCCGGATCCGTGCCGGGGTCGGTGCCCGGGTCCGTGCCGCCGGAGTTCTGCGGCGTGATGGCCGCCGAGAGCGAGAAGTCGGCGCTGTTGTCGTCCGTGTCCGCGCCGTTCGTGCGGTTCAGCGAGCGCACGTCGGTGTTGCTCGACGGCGCGGCGGCCGCCTTCGTCTCGAACGTGTTCGAGTTGCCGTAGCCGAGCAGGTCGACCACACCGTCGACGCCGACCGCCGAGCCGGGCGCGAGGCTGATCGCGGCGGTGCCCCGCACCAGGGCGATGGTGCCGTTCGTGCCGCTCGGGGTGAGGCCCGTCGTGGCGTCGGGCGTCGGCAGCGCCGCGCCGCTCGTGCCGTTGCTGTTGCCCTGCACCAGGAAGTGACCGCCGGCGGGGATCACGCCGCTCAGCGGGGCGACTCCGGTGAAGGCGGCGGCACCGGTCGCCGACCGGTACTGCAGGGACATGCCGTCGAGGGTGACCGGCGCCGAGGTCGGGTTGTACAGCTCGACGAACTTGTTCGTGAATGCCGCGCCGGCGCTGCCGCCGGACAGGTACGCCTCGTTGATCACCACCCCCGTCCCGGTGGTGTCGGCGACGGCGGGTGCGGCGGCGAGCGAGCCGAGGCTCAGGGCGGCGACGCAGGTCACGGCGAGAGCGCCGATGCGCCCCCGGCTTCTACGGTGCGAGACGGGGTTCATGGGGCTCCCGGTCTCTGGGGCGGACATCATCGGTGCTGTCTCCTCGGGTCGAGTTCGCGCTGCTCAGGACGCTGTCACCGCACGCATCGGGAACTCCCAGCGTGCGCACATGGGGCGAGCATACGGAGCGGCTCCGACATCCTCAACGGAGTTTTCCCATTGGTCATCGAGCGCTCACCGAATGGCCCGGATCACCCCCTGACGAAGGTTCACATCGGCGGATCCGCGCGCGCAGACGCGCACCTCCGATCGCGCGGATGCGCGGGGCTCAGGCCCCGGCCGACCCCGTCGACGCCTCACCGGCCGCGGAACGGGCGTCTTCGAACTCCTCCAGCTCGCGCTCCCAGGCGTCCTTCGCGAGCCGGTACCAGAGGTAGAACGCGAAGCCCGCGAAGATCGCCCACTCGGCCGCGTAGAACACGTTGAGCCAATTCACCGGCGACTGCTCGTCCGGCGCGGGCGAGGAGATGTCCACCAGCCCCGCGGTCGCGGTCGTCGCGGCCAGATACGGCCGGTACACGTCGAGCTGCTCGGTGTCGTGCCAGCGGCTCAGCAGCGCAGCGGGCGACATGCGGTCCAGCCGCTCCGGGTCGCTGCGGGGCGGCACCGACGGCCCCTCGTCCGAGATGATGCGGCCCGAGACCTCCACCGTGCCGCCGTCCGCGTCCGCGGCCAGACGCTCCACCGCGGCATCCGCCGCCTCGCGGTCGGGAGCCCAGCCGAGCGCGACGGCGATCGACACGCGTTCGTCGACCCGCAGCTGACCGGTCACCCAGTAGCCCTCGACGCCGTCGTTGAAGCGGCTCGACACCACGAGGAAGTCCTCCGGGATCCACGTCCCCGAGGTCTCGACACGCTGGCCCACGAGCGGCTCGGGCAGATACTCCCCCGGCTCGACCACATCGGTCAGCGGTCGCACCTGCTCGGTGGCCCCCGGTGGCGGCGGGTCGGTCTCGATCGCGCGTTCCAGCTGCCACTGCCCTAGCCACGCGAACACCCCGGCCACCACGAGACACAGCACGAGCATGCCGATCCAGCGGCCGCGCAGCATCACCTCGCGAAGGGTGGGCGGGAACAGTGCGGGGGATGTCACGGTGATGCGGGCTCAGGCCTCGTACGGGGCCAGCACGACCTCGACCCGCTGGAATTCCTTGAGGTCGGAGTACCCGGTGGTGGCCATCGACTTGCGCAGCGCGCCGATGAGGTTCGCGGTGCCGTCGGCCACCGGTGCGGGGCCGTACAGGATCTCCTCGAGCGTGCCGATGCCGCCCACCTCGACCCGACGGCCACGCGGGAGCTTGGGGTGGTGCGCCTCGGGACCCCAGTGGTAGCCGCGGCCCGGGGCGTCGGTCGCGCGCGCCAGGGCCACGCCGAGCATCACCGCGTCCGCGCCCATCGCGAGCGCCTTCACGATGTCACCCGAGGTGCCGACACCGCCGTCGGCGATGACGTGCACGTAGCGCCCGCCCGACTCGTCGAGGTAGTCGCGCCGGGCCGCAGCCACGTCGGAGACCGCCGTCGCCATCGGCGCGTGGATGCCCAGCGTCGCCCGCGTGGTGGAGGCCGCGCCGCCGCCGAAGCCGACGAGCACGCCCGCCGCTCCGGTGCGCATGAGGTGCAGCGCCGCGGTATAGGTCGCCGCGCCGCCCACGATCACGGGCACGTCGAGGTCGTAGATGAACTTCTTGAGGTTCAGCGGCTCCGCCACACTCGACACGTGCTCGGCCGAGACGGTAGTCCCGCGGATCACGAACAGGTCGACGCCCGCCGCCGCCACGGTGTCGTAGAACTCCTGGGTGCGCTGCGGCGTGAGCGAGCCGGCCACGGTGACCCCGGCCTCGCGGATCTCGGCGAGGCGACGGGTGATCAGCTCCGGCTTGATCGGCTCCGAGTACAGCTCCTGCATGCGCACGGTCGCGCGGTCGTCGGCGAGCCCCGCGATCTCGGCGAGCAGCGGCTCCGGGTCCTCGTAGCGCGTCCACAGCCCCTCGAGGTCGAGCACGCCGAGCCCGCCCAGCTGCCCGAGCATGATGGCCGTGCGCGGGCTCACGACCGAGTCCATCGGCGCTCCGAGCACCGGGATCTCGAAGCCGAACGCATCGATCGTCCAGGCGGTCGACACGTCCTCCGGGTTGCGCGTGCGCCGCGATGGCACCACCGCGATGTCGTCGAACGTGTACGCGCGACGGGCGCGCTTTCCTCGGCCGAGCTCGATCTCCATGGTCACCCGTCCAGCCTACCGGGCACCGCGAGCGGCACGAGCCGGGGCGTCAGCGCGCACGGGCCACCCGGCGTTCGTCCCACACCGGCTCGCCGGACTCGTACACCTCGCCGTCGGCGCCGAAGACCAGGAAGCGGTCGAACGAGCGCGCGAACCACCGGTCGTGCGTGACCGCCAGCACCGTCCCCTCGAAGCGCCCGAGTGCATCCTCCAGCGCCTCCGCCGACTCCAGGTCGAGGTTGTCCGTCGGCTCGTCGAGCAGCAGCAGCGTCGCACCGGAGAGCTCGAGCAGCAGCACCTGGAACCGCGCCTGCTGCCCGCCGGACAGCGACTCGAACGTCTGCTGCGCCTGACGCACGAGCCCGTACCTGTCGAGCGCCGAGCTCGCGGCATCCCGGGGCATGCCGGCGCGGAGGTCGTCCCCGCGGTGCAGGATCTCCAGGAGCGTGCGCCCTACGAACTCGGGGTGCGCGTGCGTCTGTGCGAACAGCCCCGGCACCACCCTCGCTCCCAGTACCGCCCGCCCGGTGTGCGCCACGGGCGACAGGTCCTCCGCCGCGGAGGTGACGTGGCCGAGCGAGGGATCGGGATCGGTGCCGCCGCGGGCGAGCAGTCGCAGGAAGTGCGACTTGCCCGAGCCGTTCGACCCGAGCACGGCGACACGGTCGCCGTACCAGACCTCGGCGTCGAACGGCCGCATGAGGCCGGTGAGCTCCAGCCGCTCGGCCACCACGGCCCGCTTCCCGGTGCGCGACCCCCGCAGGCGCATGTCGAACTCCTGCGCGGGCGGGCGCTCCTCGGGCGGACCGGCGTCCTCGAAGCGCCGCAGCCGCGTCTGGGCGGCCTGGTATCGCGAGGCGAAGCCGTCGTTCGCAGATGCCTTGACCTTGAGCGTGGCGACGAGCGTGCGCAGCTTCTCGTGCTGCTCGTCCCAGCGGCGCCGCAGCTCGTCCAGGCGCTCCATCCGGTCGGTCCTGGCCTGGTGGTAGGTGGCGAAGCCTCCGCCGTGCACCCATGCGGTCGACCCTGCAGCACCCGGTTCGAGGGTGATCAACCGGTCGGCGGCACGCGCCAGCAGCTCCCGGTCGTGCGAGACCAGCAGCACCGTCTTCGGGGTCTGCCGCAGCTGCTCCTCCAGCCAGCGCTTCGTCGGCACGTCCAGGTAGTTGTCGGGCTCGTCGAGCAGCAGGACCTCGTCGGGTCCGCGCAGCAGCGCCTCCAGGGCGAGCCGCTTCTGCTCACCGCCGGAGAGCGAGGTGAGCTCGCGGTAGCGCGCGCGCTCGAACGGCACCGCGAGCGCGGCGACCGTGCACTGGTCCCACACGGTCTCGTGCTCGTAGCCGCCGGCGTCGGCGTACTCGGCGATCGCGGCCGCATAGGCCATCTGCGTGTCGTGCTCGTCGCGCTCGATCAGGGCGTTCTCAGCTGCGTCCAGCGCCTCGGCTGCGAGGCGGATGCGGGCGGGGGCCACGCGCACGAGCAGCTCGTGCACGGTCTGCCCCGCTTCGCCGTGCCCCACGAACTGGTCCATCACGCCGAGCCCGCCGTCGATCGTGACCACGCCGTCGTCGGCCGGCTGATCGCCGCGGATGATGCGCAGCAGCGTGGTCTTGCCCGCGCCGTTCGGACCGATCAGCGCGCTCGTCGACCCCGCGCCGACGCGGAAGGTCACCTCGTCGAGCAATGGTCTTCCGTCGGGAAGCGTCAGCGAGATCCCGGATGCGTCGATGTAGCCCACGGTGCGTGGCCGTCCTTCCGCCCGCGCCCAGCGAGCCGACCAGGATATCAGTCCGAAGGGCGGTGGCCGCGCATCGCCCTGTCCCGGCTCAGCGTCGCAGCTGCTCGATGCGGTCCGACTCGCCCCAGGCACGGTCGGCGGTCACCGCCGTCGCGCCCAGGCGCTCCGCCAGACCGAGGCAGAGCCGGTCCCCGAGCGACAGGCCGCTCCCCCGACGCCAGAGCGACGCGGCCGCCTCGGCATCCGCCACCGAGACCGGCTCGATGGTCAGGCGGTAGCTGAGGAGCAGCCCCGAGGCGATCCCCCAGTCGGCGCCGGCCGCACGCACCTTCTGCGCGATCTCCGACCAGTTCGCCGCACCGACCACGGCGCCGTCGAGAAGCTCCTCGACGCGATCCGCGCCTGGCTCGCCCTGCAGGAACGCCAGCACCGCCGACGCATCGAGGACGGTCATGCCGCGTCTTCGGCGGAGGCGGCCGCCCGGCGCTCGGCGAGGAGCGCGTCCACGGCGCTCGTGCCGTCGAGCTGCGTGCGGATGAGCGCCTTCGCCTGCTCGCGCGTCATCAGCACGACACCGCCGCGGGACTCGATCATGAGCAGCGGGACGCCCTGTTCCCAGTTCTGTCGCGCGCGGAGCTCGGCAGGCACGACCAGTCGGCCGCGATCGCCCATCGGCGCGACAAAGGTGGTATCCATGACCCGATGGTACCACTGGCGGTGGATCGGTGGTACGAGTCAGTCTGCGCGGCTCAAGGTCTGCAGCACCTCGGTGCGCGGCGCGACGGGCAGCACGAACCGGAACTCCGTCCCGACGCCCTCCTTGCTCGCGACGTCCATCGCTCCCCCGTGCGCCAGCACGATCGCCCGCGTGATCGTCAACCCCAGGCCCACGCCGGGCACGGCGTTGCGCGTCGCGGTCGAGGCTCGGAAGAACCGCGTGAACAGCATCCCCTGCTCGTCCTCCGGGATGCCGACGCCGGTGTCCGCGATCGAGATCTCCACGCCGCCGTCGACCGGCCGCGCCGTCGCGGTGACCGTGCCGCCGCGCGGGGTGAACTTGATCGCGTTCGACAGCAGGTTGTCCACCGCCTGCCCGATGCGCCCCGCGTCGACCATGGCCCGCAGCGGCGTCTCCCCCACCTCGGCCACGAGGTCGATGCCCTCGCGCTGTGCATGCGGTCCCGCCGACGCGACGGCGGCCCTGACCAGCTCGGCCACATCCGCCTCCTCGCGCTCCAGCGGGAACCGGCCCGACTCCACCTGCGCCGTGAACAGCAGGTCGCCGACGAGATTCAGCAGCCGCTGCGCGTTGCGCTCGATGATGCCGACGAACTCCTGCTGGTCCTCGGTGAGCGGCTGCCCCGGGTCGTTCTGCAGCAGGTCGAGGAATCCGATGATCGCGCTCAGCGGCGTGCGCAGCTCATGCGAGATCATCCCGACGAACTCGTCCTTCATCCGGGCCACCTCGACGGCCCTGGTCTCGTCCGTCAGCACGAAGAGGTACCCCTGCTGGGCGCCCGCGCCGTCCTTGTGCGGGCTCACCGTGACACGGGCGGGCACGGTCGTCCCTCCCGCCGTCGTCACCTCGATGTCACCGTCCACCGTCAGCCCCGCGTCTGCCTGGGCGAACAGTGCCCTGATCCCGTCCGGCAGGTCCGCCGCGACAGCCGGCAGCTCCCCGGCCGACGCCGGCTCGCTCGCCGCCTCGGCACGCAGCGCGGTGTCCTCGGCGAGCATCGACAGCACAGAGCGGGAGAAGAAGCGGTCGACGCGCACGTCGTCGAGCGCCTCGTCCACCGTCAGCCCGAGCAGCCGGACGGCGCCGGGGTTCCAGGCCGTGATCCGCCCGCCGCGGTCCGTCGCGATCACGGCCTGCGCGGTGATCGACGCCCACAGGCTCTCGAACGAGTCCAGCAGCTCGCGGTACTGATGCTCCTTCTGCCGCAGCTGCACGATCATCGCGACGTTCTCGGACAGTGCCTTCGTGCGCTCCGTGACCAGGCTCTCCGCCTGCTCCGCCCGCACCCGCTGCTGTCGCGACAGCTCGTTCACGACGGCGGCCACCGCGGCGAACACGAGCGGGCCGACCACGCCGCGCAGCCACTCCACCGCACTCGAGGGCGGATCGACGAAGTAGGGCATGAGCAGGGCGAGCGACGTGAGTCCACCGACCACGAACACCCAGCGGATCCCCGGCGCGGCCGCGATCCAGACGACCGGCAGCAGCACGAGCGAGCTGAACAGCGAGGCCGGCCCGCCCGTCCCCGCACGGAAGAGCCCGAGCCCGACGATGTCGATCATCGGCACGGCCAGCACGATCCAGCCGTCCCGCACATGCAGCGCGCTCAGCACTCCCGCCTGGATGCTCGCGAACAACACCACGCCGATCCCGGCCAGCGCGGCGCCCATGTGCGTGAACGGCAGCTCCGGGTTCGCCCAGGTCATGAGGGCCGCGATCGCGGTCGCCACGATCGTCGGGGTCTGCTTGACGATCGGGCTCGGGTTGTCGAAGATGCGGTACCAGCGGCTCTCGGCGCGCTCGAGCGGCGTGGCCCTCATCGCGCGATCCCCTCGACGACGCGGTGCAGCGCGGCCCCGGTGAACGGCTTCGGCAGCGCGGCCTCCGCCTCGGGGTAGTCCGCCGGGTCCAGCACCGAGCTGATCACGCGGAAGCAGTCGGGGAACTGCTCGTGCACCAGTCGGGCGCACGTGTGCCCCGAGATCCCGGGGAGCAGCAGATCGACCACCGCCAGGACCGGATGGATGTCGGGGAACGCGGCGATCGCGGACTCCGCATCCGGAGCGATCAGCACGTCGAACCCCTCCCTGTCGAGGTAGCGGCCCAGCAGCGTCGCCTGGTCGGCGGCGTCCTCCACCACGAGGGCCAGCGGCCTCCCGGTCATCGCAGGAGCAGCTCTCGCACGATGACGATGGCGACGACGATGCCCAGGGAGATCAGCGCCTGCGGGATGAGACGCTTCTCGCGGCGGGCGTCCTCCGCGATCTCCTCCACCTCGGCGTCGTGCGATGGTGCGTCGGTCATGCGTCGACCCGTCCGATCTTCTCGGTCTTGATCCAGGAGGCGTCGGCGCGGCGCCACTCCTTCAGATAGGAGTCGACCGTGATGGCGCACAGCAGCGAGCCGTAGCCGCACACGTAGAGCAGCAGGCCGGCGAAGAATCGGCCGCCCGGCAGCGGTTCCACCACCCGCGCGAGCCAGATCCCGACCATCGAGACCGGCCCCCACAGCGCGATCACCAGCAGGAACACGAACCGCGTCTGGTCCGTCGCCTCCTCGCCGAACGCCCGCAGCAGCCCGTCGAGCATCCAGGGGAACAGGGCCAGCACCATCAGGACCAGGGCGCCGAGCCCGGGGAACATGATCGCCTCCCGCCAGGACTGCCGGCCGATGCGGGGGTCCAGCTGCACGGAGTACAGCATCGAGAAGATGTAGATGCACGCGGCGCCGATCCACATGAACCGGAACACGAACTCGGCGACGTCGCTGTGCAGCAGCAGCAGCGCGATCAGGCCGGCCGCGGCGAGCAGCATGAACACCGGCAGCAGCAGGATGGTGAACCACGCGAGCCCGAACGCGAAACTGCCCAGGTTGTGGTCGCTGCTGGGGCGGAACCACAGGTTCTTGTAGATCGACGTGAGCTGCACGTTGCCGCGCGCCCACCGCAGCCGCTGCTTCCACAGGCTGTCGATCGTGCGCGGCTCCTCGGCGAGCACGACGGCGTGCGGCTCGAACACCATCCGTCGCCCGTGCAGCTGGCTCTCGAACGTCGTCATGGTGTCCTCGGCCAGGGTGCCGGTGGGGATGCGACCGCCGATGGCCTCCAGGTTGGCGCGGGAGTGCAGCTGCGCCCCGCCGGCGAGACAGGCGATGGCGCCGCCGACGTTCTGGGTCCGACGTGCGGACAGCTGACCGATCACGTACTCGATCGCGATGAAGCGGGTCAGGTAGTTGCGGTCCCTGCTGCCCTCGGCGATGTACGCCGTGACGGCGCCGACCTTGTCGTCGGCGAGATGCCGCGTGAGCTTGCGGAGCGAGTCGCGCGAGAAGATCACGTCCGCGTCCATGATGAGCACGGCCTCGGTCCAGTCGTCCGCGAGCACCACGTCGAGCCCGTGGTTCAGGGTGTGCGCCTTGCCCTCGCCGCCCTTCTCGCGGCGCAGGTGCACGACGCGGCCCTGGTGCTGGGCCGCCTTCTGCTGCACGATCGCGGGAGTGTCGTCGGTGGAGGCGTCGTCGACCACGAACACGCGCAGCCGATCGGCGGGGTACTCCAGCTGCAGCAGACGCTCGATGGCGGGCCCGATCACGAGCCCCTCGTTCCACGCCGGGATCACGACGGCCACGTTCGGGTGGTACGGGGCGGCCTTGCCGTAGTGGTTGCGGAAGGCGTGCACGGGAAGCATCAGATACTGCAGCCCCGTGTTGATCACGGGCAGCGTGCCGACCAGCACGCACAGCAGCAGGATGACCACCACGGCGGTCTCGATCCAGGACAGTTCGGGCATCAGTGCGCCTCCCGCGCGTCCAGCAGCGGCAGGATCCGCTCGTACCGCCCCACGTCCGACGCGATGTGCGCGTCGGTGGAGGCGACGATCTCGGCTCCGGCACTGCGGAGCGCGACGAGCGCCTCGGGGCCGGGGCAGGTCCACTTCTCGTTCACCTCGACGAGCGTCCCGGTGTCCGCGGCGGCCTGCGCCCACGCGGCGATCCGCTCGGCGCCGAGCTCGGACTCGGACAGCCCGATCTTGGGCAGGATCGAGAAGCAGTGCGCGAGCTGGTTGCCCGGGTGGCGGTGCATGACCCGGATCAGGGCGTCGACGAGCTGGTCCAGCACATCAGCCGGCGCCCACCCCGCGGCGATCCGCTCCCGCACGGCGGTGGGTCCGAGCGGCCCGTCCGTGCCGGGGAACTGGTGGTCCGCGATCAGGATCCGGTCGATGCCGGCGGGGAGCTCGGGGATGTCGAGCCCACCGGACGCGTCGAGGATCTTCGCCTCGACCCCCGTGAGCACCGTGAGCCCCTCGGGCACGCGCAGTGCGCGGACGGCCGTGAGGTACTCCGGCACCCAGGTCGTGCTCTGCCGCACGTGGTCGACGAGGCGGACGGTCCGCAGCCCCGCGGCCGCGGCGGCTGCCACGTTCTCCTGCAACGTCGAGACGGCGTCGTCGGAGAACGTCGAGTGCACGTGATGGTCACCGTGCAGCAGGGCCTGCGTCACAGCTCCTCCTGATGCCCCGCGTGCTCCGAGACGAGCAGATCGTCGACCTCGACGATCACGTCCTCCAGGAAGCGGACGGAGGCCACCTCGCGGAACGGCACCCGCACGGGCACCTCGCGCCCGAGGAACAGGTCGGCCACGAGCGAGGGGATGTCGACACCCGCCGCGATCGTCAGCGGGAGCGCGCCGGGGAAGCGCGGGTTGACCTCGAGCAGCACGGCACGGCCGTCCCGGTCGCGGCGCAGCTGCACGTTGGCCACACCGACCAGCCCGATGGCCCTGGCGATCGCCGCAGCGGTCTCCTCCAGCTCCTGGTCGCGCAGGGTGCGGCCGGCGATGGCGACGCCCGAGTCGACACGGGCCCTGGTGCGCGGCACGGCGGCCACGACGGAGCCGGCGGCGTCGGCGATCACATCGACCGAGTACTCCTCGCCGGGCAGGAAGTCCTGCACGATCAGGCCCTCGTCGAGGGGCAGGGCATCGAGGGCCGCGCGATCGGGCACGAGCCGGATGCCGCGGCTGCCCGCCCCCTGGCGCGGCTTCGCGAATACCGGGAAGTCCCAGTCCACCGCGGCGGCGTCGGGCCCGGCGAGCACGGTGCGCGGGACACGACCCGTGGGCGCGCACCGCTCCGCGAGGGCGAGCTTGTCGAGCGCGGTGTGCAGCGTGTCGGACGAGGGCGCCGCGAGCACCGCGGGTGCCAGCTCCGCGCGACGGTCCGCGAGCGCGATCAGTTCGACGTCCACGGTGGAGATGACGAGGTCGATGGCGTCCTCGGCCACCATCCGCGCGATCGCGGGCACGAAGTCGGCGTCGCGACCCGGCGGCACCAGGCGGCGCTGTGCCGGCGGCACGAGGTAGATGCCGCTGGCCCATCCGTCCATGTCCGCCGCGAAGACGGTCAGGTCGGAGCGGCGGAGGAGGGAGCGGATCACGGCCACACCGGCGGGGCCGCCCGCTCCGGTCACCAGCACGCGCTGCGTCATTCAGTTCTCCTGTCGGGTGAGTTCGTGGGCACCGACGAACTCCGCCGTCTCGCGCACCACCTCGAGCGGCTCCACCGCATCGCCGCCGCCGAAGCGCGACCAGTACCGCGCGGTCGCGGTGACGAACTCGGGGGCCAGGTAGTCGCGGTTCGCGGCGGTCTGCGAGTGGAAGCACTCCAGCAGTCGCAGCTTCTCGTCGAGGAATCGGTCGATGCGCACGAAGCGGGTCGGCCGGAAGTCGATCGTGGACGAGGGGCTCTGGTAGCAGGCGACCGTCCCGACGCGGCGGGTCGCCACGACCGTGGCCTCGTTCACCGCACGGTGGTCCTGATGCCTGTCGTTGTGCGAGTGCGTGTAGACGACGGTGGGCTGGATCTCGCGCACCACCTCCTCGATGAGGCGCACGGTCGAGCCGCCGCCGGAGATCTCCGTGTCGACGAGGTCTTTGAGGAACAGCCGCGCGCCGATCCGCTCGGCTGCCGCGAGCGACTCGTTCTGCCTGCTGTCGGCATCGCCGCCCCTGGATCCGCGGGACAGGGTGAGGATCGTGATCCGGTCGCCGGCGGCGGCGTGCGCGGCGAGGATGCCGCCGACGCCGAGCTCCACATCGTCCGGGTGCGCGCCGATCGCCAGCACGGTCTCCGGGGTGTGGGACTCCTCGCGACGGCGGCGGCCCTCCTCCACCAGACGGGTGACGGCGTCCACGAGCCGGGCATTGTCGAGCGGCTTGGTCAGGAACTCGTCGGCCTGCGCGCGCAGCGCCGAGACCGCGTACTCCACCGAGACGTGAGCGGTCATCACGATGACCGGGACGGAGGGGATCGTGCGGCGCAGCTCCGCCAGCAGCTCGAGGCCGCTCAGACCCGGCATCTCGATGTCGGTCACGACCACGTCCGGCCGCACCTCCGCCACGCGTTCGATCGCGCTGCGTCCGTCCTCCGCGACGTCGACGATGCAGCCGGCACGGCGCTCCAGCACGGTCTTCACGAGCAGGGCGACGTCGTGATCGTCGTCGACCACGAGGATTCGGGGGGCGTCGTCTGACATATACGGCTCTCCTTGGGGAGATTCCCTGCCGGTGGGGCCGGCGTCGCGATTCCAGTGCCTTCATCACCGGATCCGCGGGGAAAGTCGAGCGGGGTACGTCGATTCTGGCACAGGCGCCGGTCGCGGCCGCGCAGCGACCTCAGGGGGCCGAGCGCGCGGCGCGCTTCTCCTGCTGGTACACCCGGATCGCCTCGTACCGCTCGGCCGAGCGGGCCCGACGCTTCGCGGCCTCCGCCTCCCTGTTCTTGGGGGCCGCCGGTGTCACGAGCTCGTCGAGCAGCCGCCGGGTCGCCGCGGCGATCTCCTCGACCGCCCGATCGAACACGTCCTGGTTGGCGCGCGACGGTGCGGTCGACCCGGAGATCTTGCGCACGAACTGGAGGGCGGCGTCGTGGCACTCCTCATCGGTCGCCGCGGGCTCGAGGTTGTTCAGCGGAACGATGTTTCGGCACATACGGGCACGCTACGCCCCGGCGTCGGCGGCGGGAAGGCGCATTCCTGCCCGAGGCGGGGGTGGTGCGGCTCCTGTGCCGTCGCTACGCTCTGGGACCGGAGCGGCTGAGCACCCCGGCGCCGTTCGCCATCACGACAAGGAGACAGCATGACGAACCCACCACCCGATGCCCCGCTCCCCGACTCGCCTCCGCCGTCCGGGCACGGCCTGCCAGGCGGCGACCCCGCCGCCGCGTACCCTCCGCCCCCCGCGGCGTCTCAGAGCGCGCCCGCATACTCCGCGCCGGGGTCGGCCCCGCCGTCACCGGACTATGCGGCGCCCGCCGCACCGACCTCGCCGCCGGGACGCGTGCTGTCCATCGTCGGCCTCGTGCTGGCGTTCCTGCTGCCGCCGATCGGCCTCATCCTGAGCATCATCGCCGCCGTGCAGCTGAGCAAGGCGGGCGCCCCGAAGGGCCTCGCGATCGCCGGCATCGTCGTCGGCGCCGTCCTCACGATCCTCGAGATCATCGGCATCATCCTGCTGGTCACCGTGTTCGCCGGCATCATCGGGATGTGCGCCGAGCTCGGCCCGGGGGTGTGGGACGTCGGCGGCGTCACCTATCGCTGCGGCTGAACCGCCGCGGCACGC
>NZ_JALXPE010000076.1 GCF_025143365.1 Microbacterium sp. p3-SID336
CCCCCTCTTCTGCGTTCCCGGGGTGCGCTGCATGCCGTTCCCGGCGCGTGCGGGATGCGGAGAGCGCTGATTCCCTGGGCGCTCAGCGGTCGAGGGGCGTCAGCGCGCGGTCGCGTCGGCGAGGTGCCTGGCGTTGTGGTTCAGCACCTTGACGATGATGCCGTGGCGGCGCAGCTCGGCGACCGTGCGGGCGCCCTCCTCACTGTCACGGCCGAGCGCGGCGATGGTCGCGACGACGAGCACGTCGCCCGCGTGCAGCGTTCCGATGAGCCGGGCGATCCGGTCGCTCCAGCTCTCCAGGATGTCCGGCGCCGGGTGACGGAAGCCCTCGATGGGCACGCCGAAGCGCGTGAGGTCGGCGCGCTGCTCCACCACGGACGGCATGTCCTCGCGGGCGACGACGAGCCCGACCAGACGGGAGCCTGTCGGGCGGGCCAGCCAGAAGCTGCGGTTCTCCTGCAGCTCCGTGAAGCACTTCGGGCACTCCGCGGCCGCGTGCGGCAGGTGCAGCGGGCTCGTCAGGGCCTCATCCACGGCCGCCGCGGCCACGGGGTCGATCGTCTCGCTCATCGCGCACCTCCGACATCCATTGTGCCCTGTCCGGCGCAGGCGTGGTGTCGCACGAGGTCGATCCTGCGCGCACTGTCACGGCACGGCGGCGATCGGTCGTGCGCGCTCTCAGGGGGTGCCGCTGCCGGCGGCGCTCGTGAGCTCGGACTCCTGGGTCTCGAACGCGGTCGCGGCGTCGCGGGCGACGACGCCCGCACCGGCGGTCATGCTCTGCAGCTGCAGGAGCGAGCCCTTGGCCCACATCGCCCACGTGTCGGCGGCGGCGGCGACGGCGGAGCTGCCGCAGGAGCCGAGCGCGAGGTCCACGTCGAGGCTCATCGCCCACGCGGTGCTCTGCAGCGTGCTGCCGGTCGAGCCGACGGCGTCGGAGTCGAACTGGAGATCGGTCATGACGGCTCCTTCACATCATCCGGAGAGTACGTCTCGGTGGGGTCGGGCAGCGGATCGAACAGGCCGACGCTCGCGTCGCTGAGGTCGCATTCCTCCGCCGTGGGCGCGGGCCCGGTAGCACGGCGGTTCTCGGTCCCGACGACCCGGTACTCCTTGACCTCGCCGACGAGATTCTCGGGGACGTCGGGCTGGTCGGCCGTGAGGAACCAGTTGGTCGCCACGCACACGCGCACGACCGCTTGCGTGTCGCTCTCTTCATCGACGGCGAGCGGGATCATCGGCGTCGGACCGGGGAAGACCCCGAACTCCTCACGACGGGCCTCGCCGATCTGCGCGTTGTACAGCTGTTGGGGGACCAAGGCCTCCGTGGTCTCCTCCAGCTCCTTGGCGGTGTAGTCGCGGGTGACCCAGGCGGTGTTCAGCGCGAGGTCCGAGGCGCGCACCGCCTGCACCCAGGGGCTCTCCTCGAGCTCCCCCGAGGGCGCACCGTCCTGCCAGGCCACCTCGGGTGCTTCGACGCTCGGCGCCGGGGTGCATCCCACGAGAGCGATACCGACGACGATGAGCGCCGCCCCTGCGTGCTTCCGCTGCATTCTCAATGTCCTTCTGCCCACGAGGTGTTCGCCTCGACGCCGCGCTGATAGTCGCGGAACAGCTCTCCGACGAGTTCCTCCACCTGCGCCGGGGAGAGACCCTCGGTCAACCCGACCTGTTCCAGGGTGAGAGCGAACGCCTGTCGGGCTGCGTTCTCGCGACCCTCGGCGTTGTTCTCCTGCTCCTGCAACAGTACTTCGTGGTTGTTGCCCCAGGTCGCCGCCGCCTGTCCGGAAGCCGCGTCCGTGAGCTGGCCCATGGCGAAATCCTGGACGTCGTCGAGCAGCGAGACGCCACCTTCCACCAGGAGGTCGCCCGCCATCGGGATCGGGATGAGCCCCACGACCGTGGCGACACCGTCGATCGCCGCCTGCACGGCCGCGTCGTGGCGCGTGGCCTCGGCGAGTGCCGCACCAGCGGGCGATCCGTCGATCCACCCCTGGAGCTCGATGACGCGCTCCATCAGGTCGGACTTGAGGTCTCCAGGGGGCGCCTGCTCGGCGAGCGCGACCAAGGCATCCTGATACTGGCCGACCGACTGCGCCATGACCGCGGCACCCGCAGACGGAGTCTCTCCGTCGCTCCAGGTGGCAGTGCCCAGCAGCTGCGCCAGCACGTCGAGCTGCACGTTCGGAATCGCCCGCGGTCCCTCGTCCATCCCGATCAGGATGTTCATTCCGAAGGGATCGGTCCGCCCGGCGTTGCTGTCGCTCATGGCCTCGGAGAAGTAGGGCACGGAGAGCGAGATGCCCTCGGCGAGCCGGACCTGGCCGATGCTGGTCAGGTTCTCCGGCAGGAAGCTCTCGTTCCCGGTGAGCGCGTTCACGACCTGGGTCGTGAGGGTCGCCACGCGTTCCCAGGTCTCGGGGTTGTACGAGTGCATCGCGTCGGCAGGGCCGCCGGCCGCCTGCTGGGCACCGGCCCACAGCGCGCTCGGTCCCTCGAAGCCGTCGCCGGCGCCGTTCGCGCTCCAGTCGCGCTCTCCGTACCAGTACTCGACGCGCCCGGCGCCGAGGTCGCCGTCGCCGAACGGGTCGTCGTCGGTGGAGGTCAGCCAGTCGAGGGCCGCATCGGGGTAGGTGCCGAGGGTGGAGAAGATGCGTCCGGCGAGGTCGTCCACGCGGTTGCCGTCGAGCCCGGTCTGCTCGCCCTCCAGGAACGCGAGCAGGCGGCCGCCGGCGTTCGGCGAGGAGTCCGTCCAGCCGCCGTACTGCATGCTCATCGGGTCGCGCTCGATGGCATCGATCTCGTCGGCCATGGCGACGGTGAGGTTCACGCCGAGCGGGTGGTTGCGCTCGTCGGAGAACAGGAAGCCGATCGCGGCCACCGCGCCGCCGCCGGTGGACGAGGCGCCGGTGAGCATGCTCTCGGCGAAGTCCTTCGAGGTCGACGACGTCCAGATCTGGGAGCCGGTGGAGAGCCCGCCGCGGATCGAGGTGCCGAGTGCGAGGAGCGCCGCCGCCCCGGCCGCGTCCGCTCCGAGGGCCTCGTACCCGAGGTTGTTGATCATCGAGACGGTGTTCTCGCCGCCGGTCTCCAGGAAGAACTGCGACATCACGAACGTGTCGTCGCCCCACACGTCGAAGAAGTCCTGCATCGCCTGGGTGTTCTCGTCGGTGATGTCGCCCTCGGCGATCTCGTCGGCGATGTTGGCGAACGCGTCGCCCAGGTTGTCGTACGTCAGGTCGTCGATGTCGTCGATGCCCGCATAGCTCAGCGCCGACTGCATGGCGTCCCACCGCGGCGAGGCGGGCGGCGCCAGCGCGGCGACCAGCGCGTTGTCGGCGCTCTCGCGCTGCGTGGCGAGGTTGCGGAGCTGCTGTGCGGCCAGACGCATGTCGGCGAGCCCCGCCGTGGTGCCACTGGGCACCCAGAGGCCCGGCTGTAGCGTCGGAGTGGGCGCGTTGAACGTGTAGGTCGAGAGCGGGAACAGGCTCTCCTCCTGCTCGGCGGCCTTCCATGTGGCGTAGCCGGTCGCATACGCCTGGTGTGCCGCGGCCGTCGCGGTGCGGATGCGGTCCACCTCGGCGGCGTACGCGGTGAGGGCGGACTGCACGGCGGCGAACTCGGTCGTCAGCTCGCTGCACAGGGTCTGCGGCTTGGTCAGCGAGGTGCGGAAGGCGGCACCGGCGTCACCGGCCCACACCTCCTCCGTGGTGCCGGTGGCGGCGTTCGACAGCGCCGAACGCACGGTCTCGGTCCCCGTGCTGCGGTGTCCCACGCGCGTCGCCGCATCGTTCACCGCGCTGGTGATCCCGCGCCCCGGATGCAGATCGTCCCACTGTGCCATGTCGTCGCCCCTCCTCGACGGTGCTCCCGTCCGCAGCAAATCTACCGGGGGCCGCCGCGCCCGGGCGATGGGCAGAACTCCCCATGTCTGCCGTCGCGCCAGGGATCAGCGCATCACAGCAGGCCGAGCGACCGCACGGCCTCGCGTTCCTCGACGAGCTCGGCGACCGAGGCGTCCACGCGGGCGCGGGCCCAGTCGCTCAGCTCGAGCCCTTCGACGATCCGCCACTCGCCGTCCACCGACTGCACAGGGAAGGAGGAGACGAGGCCCTCTGGCACGCCGTACTCGCCGTGGGAGACGACGCCGGCCGAGGTCCAGTCCTCCGTGCCGTGCACCCAGTCGCGCACGTGGTCGATGGTCGCGCTCGCCGCGGACGCCACCGACGAGGAGCCGCGCACCTCGATGATCTCGGCACCGCGCTTGGCGACGCGGGGGATGAAGGTCTGCTCCAGCCAGGTGGGGACGTCGCCCACGATCTGCGCCAGCGCCTCCTGTGCCGGTGCTCCGCCGACCGTGGCGTGCGACACGTCGGGGAACTGCGTCGCGGAGTGGTTGCCCCAGATCGGCACCCGCCGCACGGTGTGCACGGGAGCACCCAGCGTGTGCGCCAGCTGCGCCCGCGCCCGGTTCTCGTCGAGCCTGGTCAGGGCCGTGAAGCGCTCCGCGGGGACGCCGTCGGCGGCGGCTGCGGCGATCAGCGCGTTGGTGTTGGCGGGGTTGCCGACCACGGTCACCCGCACGCCCGACGCCGCGTTGGCCGCGATGGCCGCGCCCTGCGGGCCGAAGATCCCGCCGTTCGCCGCGAGCAGGTGCCCGCGCTCCATGCCGGGACCACGCGGACGCGCCCCCACGAGCAGGGCGAGATCGCACCCGTCGAAGCCCACGGCCGCGTCGTCCGTCACCTCGACGTGCTCCAGCAGCTCGAAGGCGCCGTCCTGCAGCTCCAGGGCGGCGCCCTCCGCGGCGCCGAGGCCCTGCGGGATCTCCAGCAGCCGCAGACGCACCTTCTCGTCCGGGCCGAGCATGTCCCCGGCGGCGATGCGGAAGAGGAGCGCGTAGCCGATCTGGCCGCCCGCGCCGGTGATGGTGATCGTGGTGCTCATACCACGAGCCTACGACCGTCGACGCCCGGAGTACCCTCGACGCATGACGTTCAATCCCGATGCCGACCTCTCGGGCAACACCACGCGCCGCCGCGGCCGCACCGCCGCCATCGCCGGCGGCACAGGCATCGGCGTGCTCGGTCTGCTCGCGCTCCTCGCCGGCCCCCTGCTGGGCATCGACCTCAGCGGTCTCGTCGGCGGCGGCGCCCCGGGCGGCGGCAGCGAGCCCGCGGGCGGCACGGCGATCGAGAACTGCGAGACCGGCGCGGATGCGAACGCCGACGTGGACTGCCGGATGGCCGGAGCGCAGGTCGCGCTCGACGCGTTCTGGGAGGACAACGTGGAGGGGTACCGCGCCCCGCAGATGATCGTCGTCGACGGCGCGACGTCCACGCAGTGCGGCACGGCCTCCAACGCGGTCGGCCCGTTCTACTGCCCGCCCGAAGAAGGCGTGTACGTCGACCCGACCTTCTTTCAGCTGATGCAGCAGCAGTTCGGCGCCTCCGCCGGAGATCTGGCGCAGCTGTACATCGTGGGGCACGAGTGGGGGCACCACATCCAGAACATCACGGGCACGATGACGGAGTACCCCAACAACGGCACCGGTCCGGGCAGCAACGGGGTGCGCATGGAGCTGCAGGCAGACTGCTACGCCGGCGCCTGGCTCGGTCGCATGACCGAGCAGACGGACGCCGACGGCGACCCGTACCTGGAGAAGCCCACCGAGACGCAGATCGAGGACGCCCTGAACGCGGCGGCGGCCGTCGGCGACGACCACATCCAGGAGCAGTCGGGCATGGTGAACCCGGAGAGCTGGACGCACGGTTCCAGCGAGCAGCGGCAGCGCTGGTTCGCGGAGGGGTACCAGAACGGGCTGGACGCGTGCGGCCAGGTGTTCACGCTTCCCGCCGCGCAGCTCGACCCGTAGGCGGCTCGTCGCGGCTCCCGGTCTCGCGCAGGCGGTCGGATACGGTGGAGCAGGCAGGACCGCACGACCGGCTGGGGGGCCGATGATGACGAACACCGAGGGGCTGTACCCGGAGATCGAGCCGTACGAGACGGGTGAGCTGCTCGTCGGCGACGGCCACCGCATGTACTGGGAGGTCAGCGGCAACCCCGAGGGCAAGCCCGTGGTGTTCCTGCACGGCGGCCCTGGCAGCGGCACCTCTCCGTGGCAGCGGCGCTTCTTCGACCCCGAGGCCTACCGCATCGTGCTGCTCGATCAGCGCGGCTGCGGGCGCAGCACCCCGCACGCGGGCGACCCCGACGCGGATCTGCGACACGTGACCACGGCCCATCTCATCGCGGACCTGGAGTTGCTGCGCAAGAACCTCGGCATCCGCGCCTGGCAGGTGTTCGGCGGCTCCTGGGGCAGCGCCCTGGCGCTCGCCTACGCGCAGGCGCATCCGGATGCGGTGACCGAGCTGATCCTGCGGGGTGTGTTCACCCTGCGTCGCGTCGAGCTGGAGTGGTTCTACGAGGGCGGCGCGGCGGCGCTGTTCCCCGACCTGTGGGAGGACTTCCTCGCGCAGATCCCGGTGCTCGAGCGCTCACGGATGATCGAGGCGTACCACCGTCGGCTGTTCGACCCCGATCCCGCCGTGCACGAGCCCGCGGCGATCGCGTGGTCCCGGTGGGAGGCGGCGACCGTGACGCTGCGCCCGGACCCCGACCAGATCGCGGCGATGTCCGACCCGCGTCGTGCCACCGCGTTCGCGCGCATCGAGAACCACTTCTTCGTGCACGGCGGCTGGTGGGAGGAGGGCCAGCTGATCGCGGGCGTCGATGCGATCCGGCACATCCCCGCCGTGATCGTGCAGGGCCGCCACGACGTCGCGACGCCCATGATGACCGCGTGGGACCTGCATCGCGCCTGGCCCGAGGCCGAGTTCGTCGTGGTCGACGATGCGGGGCACTCCGCGACCGAGCCGGGGATCAGCGCGGCACTGCGCGCGGCGACCGACCGGTTCCGCCCCGAGGCCTGAACCCGCGACGGTCCGCGGCCTGATCGCGCCGCAGACCGGGCCTGATCGCGCCGCCTGCCGGGCCCGAGCGCGCCGCCGACCGCGGTCCGGACGGTCAGGCGCGCAGCGCGAGCAGCAGCGTCCGCAGAAGTCCGCGCACGCCTCCGGTCGCGCGGTGACGGGTGAGGCCCTCGCTGACCGCCGCCCCCGTGCGTGCCGACACGAACCACGGCGGGGTGGGCAGGATGGTGAGCCGACCGCCGCCGTTCGCGACCGGGAGCGACCGGGGGAACGGACGGAACGGCCCGCGCAGCACCGAGCGTTCCACGCGATCGAGCAGCAGGGCGTTGTGCACCACGCCGAGGCCGCTGCCGACGTCGGCGATCGTGCCGCCGGGATACGCGCCCCACGTGAGGGTCGGGGTGATGAAGCCGAACGCCGTCCACGCGTTGATCGCGATGGAGCCGTAGTGCAGCGCGGTCAGCGCGCGCTCGAACCCGCTGCCGAGCGCCTTCTCGGTCGCCGGGTCGATGAGCAGGTTCGCGCCGAGCGTCCCCTGCAGCTTCTCGTTCGCGTGGGCCACGGCGGCGTCCAGGAACTCCTGGCCGGTCCCCGGCAGGCTCACCACGCCGAGCACCGGCGCGAAGTACTCGGTGGTCTCCAGCGCGGTCGGGTCGTCGTCGCCGTCGATCTCGACGAGCAGGCGGTCGCCGAGCACGAGCGCGTCGGGGTAGTCGTCGGTCGCCGTCTGCATGCGGGCGGGAGAGCCCGGGTACCAGATCGGGCGCTCCGGCGCCTTCGCGTACGCGCGGCGCAGCGCGGCGCGGAACTCGTCGGCCTGATCCCAGTCCGATGACAGGAGGACGACCTGGCCGGCGATGCAGTTGTGGCCGCAGTTCTGCAGTCGCATGGTGGCGATGTGCTCGGCCTGGTAGGCGATGTCCGCCGCGGTCCACGCACCCGGCACGACGATGATGGGCGACACGCCGCCGAGTTCGGCCGTGATCGGCTTCTTCAGCAGCGGACGGTCCTCGCGGCGCCGGCGCTTCGTGGCTGCCGCGGCCTTGCCGCTCGACGGCCCCCACACGATCGTGTCGAACGTCGCCGCGGAGCCCGTGATGTGCACGTGCGCGAGTCCAGGGTGCTGCGTGAGGTAGGCGCCCGCAGCAGGCCCGCCGCGCACGATCCGCAGGAGACCCGGTTCGATCAGCGGCGCGAGTGCCCGCTTGTACACGGGCACCAGGGCATCCTGCGTGGGGTTCACCTTCAGCAGCGCGGTGCGGTTGTGCGCCAGCAGCTCGTACAGCACGTCGAGCACCGGGATCGAGGTCACGTTGCCCGCGCCGAGCACCAGTCCGACGCCGCCCGATGCCGTGGGTGTGCGCTGGGCGAGACCGGCCGTGGCCCGTGCGGTGCCAGGCGTGGTGCCGGGCTCGAGCCACACCTCGCCCGTGAAGCCGGACAGCAGGAAGCGGTCGATGCCCGTGAGGGGGAAGGCGTGCACCCGCGCCCGGCCGCCCGGGGCCCTGTCCACGCGGACGCCGTCGAGCGGATTCACGCCGTTCGCGAGGCGCGTCAGGGTCTCCACGTACGCGTCGAGGGCGCCCAGCACGCTGTAGGGGCCGCTCAGCCACTCCTCGCCGCGGAGCGGGTGCCGTTCGTCGAGGCCCTTGGAGGCGGCCGCCGTGTGCGCCCAGTCCTCGGCCGCTGCGGCGACGGCCGTCCGCACCTGTCGCAGCAGCGTCGCGCGCTGCGCGAGGGTCAGGGCGGCCCACACGGCCGTTCCGGTGTGCAGCTCGGAGACCGCGGTGTCGAGTCGCTCCTGCTCGCCCTCGCTGAGCGCGGGGGCGGTGTCTGCGGGGGCGGGGGAGGCGGGCGTCGTCGTGCTCGCAGAAGTCATCGGCGTCTCCTTCGGACGGGGATCCCAGCTTAGGCGGCGGAGGTGGGCGCGGCCTCGATGTCCTCGCGTCGCAGACGGTAGCGGCGCAGCGTGAGCAGGCTGCCGGCCATGAGCACCGCGGGCAGCAGGCTGAAGCTCAGCACGATCCCTGTGATCGCGGCCTCCGGCTGGGTCACTGCGACCCCGGCGACCGTGGAGACGTACCCGGTGGCGGCCAGGGTGAGCGACACCGCGGTGGCGCCGAGGGCGAAGCCGACGGTCTCGCCGGCGGTCCAGATCCCGGTGAAGGTGCCCGCCTGGCCCGGCCCGTTCTCCGCCTCGTCGTGCGAGATCACATCCGGGAGCATGGCCATGGGCAGCGACTGCAACCCGGCGTAGGCGATGCCCGCGACGGCGACGGCGCCGTAGATCCAGCCGCCGGGTGCCCACACCGCGACGATCAGCACGAGCGCCGCGGCGGTGAACAGCGCGCTCGCGGCGGTGAAGGCGCGCTCCTTCCCGGTGCGCCGTGACACAGCCGTCCACACCGGCGTCGCCAGCAGAGCGGGGCCGACGAGGGCGACGAAGACCAGGGTCACCGCGTCCTCCGAGCGCAGCACCCAGGTCGCCAGGTACTGCGCGCCCGCCAGCATGGTGCCCGTCGCCAGGGCCTGCAGCACGAAGGTGCCGAGCAGGGCACGGAACGGCTGGCTGCGCCGCAGGGTGCGGAAGCCGGACAGATACTGATCGCGCCAGGTGGACGGCGGGAGCGAGGCGGCCGGGAGGGCGTCGGCCCGTCGGGCGGCGGTGCGAGCGGTGCGTGCGGCGATCAGCATGCCGAGGCCGATCGCGAGTCCGGCGGCGACGCCCATCACGAGGTACCCGGTGACCGGATCGTCCGCGGCCTTGCGGAGCGCGGGACCGCCGGCGCCGAAGAGCAGGATCGCCGCGGTCAGCACCACCACCCGCCAGCCCAACAGCCGGGTGCGCTCGTCGTAGCCGCGGGTCAGCTCGGCGGGCAGCGCCACGTACGGCACCTGGAAGAGGCTGAACGCCGTCGCGGTCGCGAGGAACGCCAGCAGCACGCAGACGCCGCCGGCGACGGGACCCCAGGACGGCGGCACGGCGAACGTCAGCGCGAAGAAGACGGGCAGGCACAGGGCGCCCGTCACCATGAACCCGCGCCGCGAGCCGGTCCTGGCGTACTGCCGATCCGAGGCGGCGCCGATCAGCGGGTCGATCAGGACGTCCCAGATCTTCGCGGCCGTCACGATCGCACCCGCCGCGAGCGCGGCCACGCCGAGGTTGTCGGTGAGGAAGTAGGTCAGCACCAGGCCGGGCAGGGTGGCGTAGCCACCTGTCCCGACCGAGCCGATCGCGTACAGCGCGATGGTGCGGGGTGCCAGCCGGGCGGATGCTCGTTCGGGGCGAGCCTCGATGCTCATCGCGCCAGTGTAGCGGCGCGATGACGGCGGATCAGATGATCGAGAGCTCGCGCAGCTTCGACTCCACGTCGGCGTTCGACGGCTCCACGTGGTGCGAGGAGTCGGGGTACACGACGACCGGGATGTTGGTGCGGCCCGAGATCTCCTTGGCGACGTCGGCCGCGGCGGGGTCGGCGACCAGGTCGACGTAGGTGTACGCGACGCCCAGCTCGTCGAGCTGCTTCTTGGTGCGGATGCAGTCGCGGCACCAGTCGGCGCCGAACATCGTGATGGTGTCGGAGACGGGAGAGGTCATGCCTCCAGCCTACGTCGGCTGCGAAGGGGTGGCTCCGAAGAACGAGGCGAGCGACGCGGCCAGCTCCTCTGGCGCCTCCTCGGCCATGTGGTGGCCGCTGTCGACCGAGTGGCCGCTGACGTCGTCGGCCCAGTCCCGCCAGATCCGCAGCGGATCGCCGTACAGGTCCTCCAGGTCATCGCGGGACGACCACAGCACGAGCGTCGGCATGGCCAGGCGCCGGCCGGCGGCCCGGTCGGCCTCCTCGTGCTCACGGTCGATCGTCAGACCGGCCCGGTAGTCCTCGAGCATGGCCCTGACCACTGCGGGGTCGTGCACGGCGCGCTGCAGCTCCGCGTGGTTGGCGGCGCCCATGCTCGCGGGGTCGGCCTTGGGGGCGTACCAGGCCGCGGGGTCGGCGCCGATCACACGTTCCGGGATCTCGGGCTGTGCGAAGAAGAACCAGTGCCACCACCGGGTCGCGAAGGAGGCGTCGGCGCGGTCGAGGTGTTCGCTGAGGGGCAGGCAGTCGAGCAGGGCCACCCGCTCCACGGCCTCCGGGTGGTCGAGCGCCAGGCGCAGCGCGACGTAGCTGCCCCTGTCGTGCCCCGCGAGCAGCACCCGCTCGTGGCCCAGGTGCCGTGCGACCGCGAGGATGTCCGCCGCCACGGCTCTCTTCGCATGGGCGGAGTGGTCCGCGGTCGGCGCGGGGCCGCGCGACCGCCCGTATCCGCGGAGGTCGGGGCAGATCACGGTGAAACCGCTGTCCACGAGCCGCGGTGCGACGCGATGCCAGGTGGCCGAGGTGCGCGGGTGGCCGTGCAGCAGCACCACGGGCGGGCCGGAGCCGCCGTGCCGCACCACGATGTCCGCATCACCGGTGTCGACCGTCTCGGTCGCGAACCCGGGGAACAGCTCGTCGCCGTCGCTCATCGGCCCGGGTCCGCTTCGTCGGGCAGCTCCTCCACGGGGACCACGACCACGTCCTGCACCTTCCAGTCGAGGTCGGTGATGCCCTCGGCGGCCGCGGTCAGCTCGGCCAGGGTCACGGCGCGGCGATGCGGCACCACGAACGCCTCGATGTGGAAGACCTGCCCCTGATCGCGCATGCGCACCGCCGCCGCCTCGACCCAGGGCCGGCTGCGCAGGTACGACACGATGTCGCGCGCGAGGGGATGGGGCTTCGTGCTGTCGAACGTGCGGGCCCGCTGGTCCATGAGGTCGACCACGGCGGTCCTGGTGTTGCGGAAGCCGTCCCAGATGATGCCGAGGGAGATGAAGAGCGCCGCCGCACCGTCGAGCCACCACAGCCCCACACCGACGCCGAGCACGCCGACGATCGAGGCGACCGTGGTCTGCCAGTCCGCCTTGGCCATGTCCGCGTCGGCGTAGAGCAGCTTGTTGTGCAGCACGGGGGCGAGCTTGGCCTTCGCGGGACCGTAGAAGAAAACCGGGCCGACGATCACGACCAGCATCACCGCGACCATGAGCCACCCGAGCCACACCGTCTGCCCGAACAGCTGCACGGTGCCGATCGTGGGATGCTCTCCCGCGATCAGACCCGTGACGGCTTCGACGGCGAGGTTGAGCCCGACCGCGAGGAGGGCGACACCGGCGACGAGGTGCCCGACGCCCATCGCCCTGTGCAGGCCGTACGGGTGCTTCCTGGTCGGCCGCCGCCGCACGAAGAGCAGCGCCGTGAGGAAGGCGATCTGCGGGATCAGGGACAGCATGTCCTCGATCCACGCGGTTCGCATCGCCTGGGACTCGCCGACCACGAGCGCGATCACCGCGATCGTGATCGAGGTGTAGACGATGGTGAAGACCTCCCAGCGCACCGCCTTGCGGATCGCGCGCTCCTGCTCGGAGGGGAGCTCGGTGCGGCCGAACTGCCTCGTCTCGGTCATCGTCCGACCTCCTCGTCGAGGTACGTCTCGAGGGAGGAGAGGAAGGCGTTCTCGCCCAGGGGGACGAGCATCACGAGCTCTCGGTCGCCGGCCCCCTCGATTCCCGGGTAGCCGCGCGTCACGCCCGCCTTGTCGATCCAGGGGGTGTCCGGGGTCAGACCGCCGGCGACGAGATCGAGGTCCCCGGTCTCGAGCATTCGGACGAGCGTCTCCTCCGAGGCGACCGTCCACGTGATGTCGGCGTCGATCCGGTCGGCGAACCCCTCGACGAGATCGACAACGGTGCCGCGGGGCTCGCTCCCCGACACCTCCACGAGCTCGCCGTCCGGCGAGGTGCCGACGCGGAGCTCTCCGCCTGTCACGGCGTCGAGGGTCCCGTCCGGGTCGGCGGGGACGGTCAGACCGCAGCCGGCGAGAACCGCGGCCAGCGCGCCTCCGGCGACGGCGGTCGTCACACGCAGCGCGATGCGGGCGCGCGGAATCGATGATCTCCTCACGGCTCACAGCATGCTCCCGCGCCGCGGTTCGGGGCAACGGTGTTGACGCCGCCCTCACGTCGAGGCTATGGAGGCCGGTCGCGCCGGGGCTCAGCGCCGTGGCAGGGAGAGCGACAGGTCGAAGGCGAGGTCGGGGGTGTCGCGGTAGTTGGCGTGCACGGACGCCGCCAGCACATTCGTGCCGGACACGAGCAGGGACGCCGGCACGCGGAACGTCACCAGACGCGCGCTCGCCGTGCGGTACCCGGGGGCGCCGGTCGCGATCGAGTTCTGCGTGATCGTCCCGCCCGGGAGATTGCTGCGCCCGAGCTCCACCCCGTTCAGGTACACGACCACGCCGTCGTCGACCAGCACCGAGAGCGTGCCGTCCCGCAGCGACTCCGGGTGGGTCACCGAGAAGGCGTGCCGGAACTGCGCACTGAGCGGTTTGACCCGGAGCCGTGCGCGGTCGATGTCGGTCGACAGCCGCGCCTCGCCACGACCGAGGGGCGCCGCTCCGGTGTTCCAGGACGAATCGTCGAAGCCGAGCGCGTTCCACCCGCCGGGAAGCGGGGCGTCGGAGTACCGCCACGACCAGGAGGATCCCTGCGGCACCTCGACCGGGGTGTCTGCGAGCGTGCTCGCCTGCAGGGCGGTCGGCGGCGACTGCTGTCCGTCGGCGGAGACCGCAACCACCGTGTACCGATGAGTGCTGAGCGCCCCGAGGGCCTGATCCGTGAAGGTGGCGGTGGGGGCGGTGACCGTGCCCACGCGCTTTCCGTCGCGGGTGATCGCATACGATGCCGGCGCGGTGCCGGTGGAGGGACGACTCCACGTGAGCGTCACGGAGTCCGCTGTCGCGCGGGCGGCGAGACCGGTGACCGGCAGCGGTGCGGGAGCGCGTGCGGCGGTGAAGGCCAGGTCGAAGCTCAGGTCGGGGCTGCCGGGCTGGGCCGTGTGCACCGACACCGCCAGCACGTTGTCGCCCTCGACCAGCAGCCCGGGCGGCACGGCGAAGACGGCGCGGCTGCCCGCGGCCGTCGAGGCCGAGACGAGTTCGGTGGCGAGCGTGTCTCCCGTGACGGGCGTCGCCGGCATGCGCACCCTTCCGAGCTCCGTGCCGTTGAGGTACACCACGGCCCCGTCGTCCGCGACGATCGAGACGAGGCCGTCCACCAGGCCCGCCGGCTTCGACACGTCGAAGTGCCGGCGGAACTGCGCGCTCATCGGCTTCGCCCCGCGGCCGCGGCCGATGTCGGTCTCCGCGCCCGAGACGCCGGCGCCGAACAGCGCCCTGCCCACGGGCCACGAGGCGTCGTCGAAGCCCGGCGCGGCCCAGTCGGCGGGCAGCGGGGTCGTGGAGTACCGCCAGGCCCAGGAGTCGCGGTTGCCGATGAAGGTCAGGGCGGAGGGACCGGGAGGCTGCACCACGAACGGGAGCGTGCTCGCGGAACGGTTCCCCGCGGTGTCCCGCGCTCGGACCACGTACGACTCGGGTGTCGGCGTCACGGGCACGGTCGTGGTCGAGCTGCTCGTGGTCGCGATCACCCGGTCGCCCCGCAGCACCTCATAGACCACGTCCGACTCGTCGATGGACGGCCCCCAGGTGAGCACGACCTCCTCGCCGCCGGCCACGGGGGTGGACGTGAGCGGCCCCGGCGTGCTGGGCGGCGTGGCGTCTCCGGGCGCGAACCGCGCGAAGCCCCCCGACCACTGGGTGCGTCCGCCGGCGGTCAGGGAGGCGTCCAGGTCGCCGCCGGCCCAGAGCACGCCGGTGCTGTCGAAGAAGGACGCCCGCACGCCGAGGCCTCCGGCGGAGTGGACCCGCGGCGCCCAGTCGGGCAGGTACACCCCGGTCGCGGCGTCCCAGGCTCCGAGCGCGTCGATGCGGTCGACCTGCAGTGCGCGCGCCCGCATCTTCCTCGTCTTCCGCTTCAGCATCTCCCCCTGGAACTGCGAGGTGTACCGGCCGCACGCGCAGCCGCCGACCACGAGGGACCCGCCGGCGACGATGCTCTGGAAGTCCGAGCCGGCCGCGGCGAGGGAGCCCGTGAGCACTCGGAAGGAGGAGCGGTCGTAGGCGGCGAGCGCCCGTCGGGTCGCGCCGAGGTAGACGCGGCCGCCGGCCTCGACCACGCTGTGCGCACCCACCCCGGCGCTGCTGAACGCCGGGGCCCACCGCGGGTCGGCCGCCGGTGCAGCGGCCTGTGTCCGCAGAGCGGCGGCGCTCCGGGCAGTGGTGTCGTGCGTCTGCGTGAAGTAGCCGGAGAAGTACGTGAGGTCGCCGAGCTCTGAGGCGTCGACGGCGAGTGCCGTGCCGTTGAGGTCGGCGTTCCAGTCCTGGTCGGGCAGGCCGGTGGCGAGGTCGATGCGGCCGCCGTTCCGGGCGACGGCGGCTGCCGCGTCCGGGGCCGCCAGGTGGGTGAAGGACCCGGCGACGTAGAGAGAGGTGCCCTGGACGTCGAGGTCCGTCACGGCGGGCAGTCGCCCCGCTTCACGCTGCAGCACGCGCACCTGCGGCCCCGTCAGCGCGCCGGTCGCGGGGTCGAGGAAGGCGAGGGCGGCCTGCGGGGCGCCGTCGACCGTGGTGAAGCGGCCGCCGATCGCGACGCGGCCGTCCGGCAGGGCGGCCACGGTGGACACCGACCCGTCCAGCCGGGGGCGGAAGCCGGGCAGCCAGGAGCCCGTCGTCACGTCGAACGCCGCGAGATAGGGCTGCTCGACGCGGCCGATGCCTGTCGCGGTGTGCTGGAGGTAGCGGAAGTCGCCCCCTGCGTACACGGTGGTCCCGACCTGTCCGAAGGCCGAGATCTGCGCGTCGGCGTGGTCGTCCGACGCGGCCTGCGCCACGCCCCACTCGGTCTTCAGGGCCGCGCTGCGGGGGAGTGCGCGGACAGCGGACGCGGGAGTGCCGGAGGAGGGTGTCGGGGCGAAGGCGAGGTCGGCGAGCTTCAGCTTCGGCCGGACGAACACCTGGGCGAAGGGGATCGCGGAGCCCTGCCCCGCTGGTGCCCACAGGAACGAGGAGCTGTCGGCCGTGCCGGAGACGGTTCTCCCATACGCCCATCCGGCCTTCTTCTTGTGCGAGGACCGGTGGACGAAGGAGGAGCTGTGCCACCCGTCGCCGCTGCCGAAGGATGCGGTGCTGCCCCCGGTGCCGCTCGTGCCGTCGAACACCCAGCTGCGGAGCGGGTTGGGGCCGCCGAGAGCCCAGGTCCAGCGGTCGCGCTGCTGGAAGCGGAAGCGGACCTCCTGCCGGTAGGCGCCGTCGATGGAGGAGGCGCGGCGCACGCGGACGCCGTCGGCGAGCCTGTCGACGCGCCCGCCGTCGAGCAGGCCGTCCACGGTGCGGGCGGGGAGCTGCGCCGGGGTGAAGGCGCCGGGTCCGTCCGGCGTCGCGGCGACCTTCTTCGCGGTGCCGGTGCCGTCGTAGTCCTCGGACCAGCCTTCCCGGCCGCGGCCGATGAGGACCCAGCCGCCGCCGTATCCCTCCTGGTCGCAGTAGAACTGCTGCGGCGCGACGAGGGTGGGTGTGATCAGCCAGTACACCCCGTCCTCGGAGTCGCGGTCGTTCTGCTTGATCTCCCAGCACGAGGCGGCGGCGGTCTCCGGCGTGAGGCCGTCGGGTCCGGCGGGCGTCGCCGATGCCGGGGCGGCCTGCGCCGTGGTCGACGGCAGCAGCAAGGACGCGATCAGAGCCGTGACGGCGGCCAGTGCGGCCAGCGCGTGCGCGCCGATCCGCGGCCGCTTCGCTGAGGTTCCCATGGTGTCCTTTCGGGAGGAGAGGTTCCCGCTCCGGGCTCGCCTGGCCGCGGACGGGCTCGGACGTCGCCGGCTGCGGAGCTCGGACGGAGCCGCGAGCGGGGTTCTGACCGGGCCCGGACCCGGCCGCGGGCGAGGCCCGGGTCGGGCGGCGGAGGCGCTCGCGCGGCGGCGGCGGACGGACCCCGAACGCGCTGCGCCCGCTCGCACATCCCGCCCGGGGTCGTGTCCGCGTC
>NZ_JALXPE010000077.1 GCF_025143365.1 Microbacterium sp. p3-SID336
GCGACGAGTTCGAGCAGCTGACGCTCGACCTCGGCACCGACGAGCAGGGGCCGGTCGTCGCCACGCTCGTGCGGGCGCTCCCCGCCCCGCAGGAGTGGTGGGACAGGGTCCGCGGACGACGACCGCTCCTCGCAGAGGTCGACGTGCTGTACGTGCACGGGTGGTCGGACTACTTCTTCCAGAAGCGGCTCGCACGGTTCTGGACCTCGCGCGGCGCCCGGTTCTTCGCCCTGGACCTGCGCAAGTACGGTCGGAGTCTGCGCGAGGGGCAGACACCCGGGTACATCGCGGACCTCTCGACCTACGACGAGGACATCGCCGCCGCCCGCGCCGCGATGGGACGCGGTGAGGGCGGGGAGCGGTCGCACCGACGGCTCGTGCTCCTCGGGCACTCCACGGGCGGTTTGACGCTCAGCCTGTGGGCGTCGCGGCACCCCGAGGCTGTGGACGCGCTCATCCTCAACAGCCCGTGGCTCGAGTTCCAGTTCGCGCCGGTCCGCGCCGCCATCGCCCCGATGGTCGAGTTCCAGGCGCGGATCCGCCCGCTGGACGCCGCCCCGCAGGTCGATCTGGGTTTCTACACGCGCGCGCAGCAGGAGGTGGCGGACCCGGACGACCCGATGGAGGTGAATCTGGCCTGGCGTCCCGTGCAGACCATGGCGGTGTACGCCGGCTGGCTCAACGCGATCCTGAACGGTCATCGCACAGTGGCAGGGGGTCTCGCGATCCCGGCGCCCGTGTGCGTGCTGCTCTCCGCGCGGTTCGTGCCACCGACCCGCTGGTCGGAGGACCTGACCTCGGCGGATTCCGTCCTGGTCGTGGACGACATCGCCCGTGCGGCGCTCCATCTCGGTTCGACGGTCACGGTGGAACGCATCGAGGGCGCGCTGCACGACGTGTTCCTGTCACGGCACGAGGCCAGGGAAGACGCCTACCGGCGCCTGGAGCAGTGGGTCGTCGGCTGGCACGCCGCTCACACGTAGTACATGGCCCTGGCGAGGCGCTCGGCCTCGTCACCGTCTCCGCGCTGCACGGCGTCCCCGAAGTCGCGGTAGATCTGCCCCATGCGCTCCCGGTCTCTGCGCGGCACGACCCACGCGCGCAGGTTGCGGGACAGGGCCACGTCGACGTCGTCGATCAGCATCCGGTGCTGATGGTTGCCGCTGTGGTCGGCGAGATAGGCGAACACGGCCCAGCGGGCGCTGGACGTCGAGGCGCCGTCATCCAGCGAGTCGTGCAGGTCGGCGATGAGCTGCGCGACCTGCTGCCGCTCCGCCGGTGTCAACCTCGGCACGGCCATGCGCGCCGAGACGCCGGCCTGGTAGCCCGCGAACTCGAGGGACTGCGAGACGACCGCCGCGGTCACCGCGGTGACCTCGGTGTACCTGCTCGGGTACATGGTCACCAGACCGAGGCGCTCCAGTCGCTGCAGCGCCTCGCGGACCGGTGTGCGGGAGACGTGCAGCTCCTCGGCCACGTCGACGTCGCGGATGCGCTCACCTTCCCCCAGTTCTCCCTCGGTGATCAGCCTTCCGATGTGGTGGAAGACCTCGTCTGCGAGGAGTTGCTTGCTCTCCCCGATGGTCTTCGAATCGATGTGCACCATGAACCAGCCCCCAGTTGCCGTTCTGTCCCGGAGCGCCCTCTGCGGCTCGCCCTGGAGCGAGGAGCACGGGGTGTCCCGGGTCTTCCATTCCTCTCCTCCAGGACCCGGTCCGCGTGGGGGCGCGCAGCGGGATCGGAGGAGTCCTGTCGTGATCCCCCTGTCCGGGAACGCGGGCGTCTCCGGTCGGGGGTGACGCGTGCCCTGGGGCCCGCCGTGGTCTCGTCCCCACGAGATCCGGCTGACGTCCCCAGAGTTCATCGCCTCCCTCCGCGGTGAGGCGGGAAACGATGACGTCATCGGCCACGAGGTGTCGCGACCGGTTTCCAGTCTTGGTCAAGCACACCGATATATCGGTATGCGTTTGCCGGGAAAAGTCCCGAGGCATCGGCGGCGTGGTCACGGGGTCCGCTCCGCGGTACACGAGTTCGCATCGCGAGGCAATCCCTCAGGCAGAGATTAATCAGTCGACTAGACTAATTGTGCGAGCGCGGTCCCCCGTGGCTCGCACGCGGTCAGGGAGGCGACGCGCTGGGGATGGGAGCGTGGAGGGGCGCTCACGAAAGTCGCAGCTGAGCTGCTGTCCGGTCTTTCGCCTCGGGGGAGGCGGGAGGCCGGACATCCTCCCTGGACGACCGGAGGCAGCGCCGCCCCCATGTGCGATGACACATGGGGGCGGCTGCCGTCGCGGTCAGCGGCCGGTGCTCACCGGTAGTTGACGAACTGCAGGTCGATGTCGAGGTCGGAGCCCTTCAGCAGGGCGATCACGGCCTGCAGATCGTCGCGGCTCTTCGACTGCACGCGCAGCTCGTCGCCCTGGATCTGGCTCTTCACGCCCTTGGGGCCCTCGTCGCGGATGATCTTGCCGATCTTCTTCGCGTTCTCGGACGAGATCCCGTCCTTGAGGCTGGAGACGATGCGGAACTCCTTGCCGCTCGCGAAGGGCTCGCCCGAGTCGAGGCTCTTGAGCGAGATGCCGCGCTTGATGAGCTTGGACTGGAAGACGTCGAGCACGGCCTTGGCGCGCTCCTCCGAGCTCGCGGTGATCAGGATCTGTTCGCCGCTCCAGGCGATCGAGGCTCCCGTCCCCTTGAAGTCGTACCGCTGCTCGACCTCTTTGCGCGCCTGGTTGAGGGCGTTCTCGGCCTCCTGGTGATCCACTTTCGAGACGATGTCAAAGGAACTGTCAGCCATCGTGCCAGTGTATCGAGCGTGTCCAGCGGTGGCTGCCGTGGAAACGCTTTCAGCGCTGCGGGCGGCCGACAATGCCATCACAGGTTGATATCGAGGCTGTCGGCGATTGCGAATCTCCAGGATATCGATGCATACTGTAAGCGCTTGCAGTCCTTGCAGGTCAACAGCATCAAGAGAGGCCACACCAATGAAGGTGAACAAGAGGGGCATGGTCGCCGCGGGCGCCATCGCCATCGTTTCGACTCTGACGCTCGCCGGCTGCTCCACCGGGACCAGCGGCGGCGACTCCTCCTCCGGCGGCGACGACAGCGGCGCCCTCACGGTGTGGGTGGACGCGGAGCGCGTCGACGCGCTGAAGAGCGCGGCGGACGCCTACCAGGACAAGACCGGGGTCGAGGTCGACCTTGTCGGCAAGTCGGTCGACGACATGAAGGACGACTTCATCCAGCAGGTCCCCACCGGCAAGGGCCCCGACATCGTGATGGGCGCACACGACTGGCTCGGCGAGCTCTCGACCAACGGCGTCGTCGCGCCCATCGAGCTGGGCGACAGCTCCGAGGACTACCTGCCCGTCGCCCTGCAGGCGGCCACCTACGACGGCACCGTCTACATGCTGCCGTACGCGGTCGAGAACATCGCCGTGCTCCGCAACGCCGACCTCGTGCCCGAGGCCGCGACGAGCTTCGACGACATGATCGCCAAGGGCGCCTTCGTGGTCGAGCAGGGGGCCGAGGGCAACCCCTACCACCTGTACCCGTTCCAGACCGCCTTCGGTGCTCCGGTGTTCGGCACGGACGCCTCCGGCAGCTACGACCCCGCCGACCTGCAGCTCGGCAGCGAGGGCGGCTTCGCCTTCGCCGACTGGCTGGGTGCGCAGGGTGCAGCCGGCACGCTCAACACCGACATCGACGGAGAGATCGCCAAGCAGCAGTTCCTCGACGGCACCGCGGCCTTCTGGCTGACGGGTCCGTGGAACGTGGGCGCCGCGGTCGACGCCGGCATCAACGTCGCGATCGACCCGGTCCCGAGCCCCACCGGCCAGACCGCCTCGCCGTTCGCGGGCGTGAAGGGCTTCTTCGTCAGCTCCGAGTCGAAGAACAAGGTCGCGGCGAACGACTTCCTCGTCAACTACATCGGCACGGAGGACGTGCAGCTCGAGCTCTTCAAGGCCGGCAACATCCTTCCCGCGCTGACCGCCGCGGCCGACACCGCCGCCTCCGACCCGATCATCGCCGGCTTCCAGGCCGTCGGCGCCGACGCCGTCCCGATGCCCGCCATCCCCGCCATGGGTGCGGTGTGGCAGTTCTGGGGCGTCGCCGAGGCGGCGATCATCAACGGCGAAGACCCGGCGACGACGTGGCAGAAGCTCGTCGACGACGTGACCGCGGCCATCGAGTAACGGCCGGAACCGCACAGATGCTGCCGGGGCGGGCGCGTGATGCCCGCCTCGGCAGGATCATGACGAGGACGACATGACAGACACCGAAGAGCGCACCGCGCCCCCGACGGCACGCCAGCGACAGGCAGCGAAGATCGCCGAGGCGGCATCGCGACCGATCGGCTGGATGCTGCTGAAGATCCTGCTGCTGGCCGTCGTGGACGCGATCGCACTGTACGCCGCGTTCGTGCTGTTCACGCACGAGGAGTGGCTCGTGCTCGGCATCGTGGTCGCCGTCGCCATCGTCGTCAACTACATCTACTTCTCGCGACGACGCATCGCGGCCAAGTACCTGACACCCGGCATCATCTTCCTGGTCCTGTTCCAGGTCTTCACCCTGCTGTACACGGGCTACATCGGCTTCACGAACTACGGCACCGGCCACAACGGGACGAAGGAGCAGGCGATCTCCTCGCTGCTCGCGTCCGCCCAGGAGCGCGTCGAGGATTCCCCGACCTACCCGGTCACCGTCGTGGAGCAGTTCGGCACCTACGGCCTCCTCGTCACCGACCCCGAGACCGGGGACGCGCTGCTCGGCACGGCCGAGCAGCCGCTGGAGGAGGTCGACGCGCAGATGGAGGGCGGCCAGGCGGTCGCGGTCGACGGCTGGACCACGCTCCCACTGGCCACCGTGTTCACCCTGTCCGAAGAGCTCGAGCAGCTCTCCGTGCCGTTCAGCGACGACCCCAACGACGGGAGCCTGCGCGCGCCGGACGGGCAGAAGGGCTACCTCTACGTCTCCACGCTGGAGTACGACGACGCCGCCGACACCATCACCGACACCACCACGGGCACGGTGTACTCCGACACGGGGGACGGCGCGTTCACCGCCGAGGACGGCGAGCAGCTGCTCCCGGGGTGGCAGACCACGGTCGGCTTCGACAACTTCGTCCGCGCCGTGACAGACGAGTCCATCCGCGGTCCTCTCATCGCGGTCACGCTGTGGACGTTCGTGTTCGCGCTCGTGTCGGTCGCCACCACGTTCTTCCTCGGCCTGCTCCTGGCGCTCGTGTTCAACAACACGCGCATGCGGTTCCGCAACGGCTACCGGATCATCCTGATCCTGCCGTATGCGTTCCCGGCGTTCCTGTCCGCCCTGGTGTGGGCGGGCATGATGAACGAGAGCTTCGGCTTCATCAACCAGGTGATCTTCGGCGGCGCGGACATCCCGTGGCTGACGGATCCCGTCCTGGCGAAGGTCTCCGTGCTCCTCGTCAACCTCTGGCTCGGCTTCCCGTACATGTTCCTGGTCTGCATGGGGGCGCTGCAGGGCATCCCGGACGACGTGAACGAGGCCGCCGTGATGGACGGCGCGAACGCGTGGCAGATCTTCCGGCGCATCAAGCTGCCGCTGCTGCTCGTCACGGTGGCGCCGCTGCTGATCTCGTCGTTCGCGTTCAACTTCAACAACTTCAACCTGATCTACATGCTCACCAACGGCGGCCCGCGGTTCAGCGACGTGTCGATCCCCGTCGGCCACACGGACATCCTCATCTCCATGGTCTACAAGGTGGCGTTCACCGGCCAGTCCCGCGACTACGGTCTCGCGTCGGCCTTCACCATCCTGATCTTCATCGTGGTGGCCACCATCTCGATCATCAGCTTCCGCAAGACCAAGGCTCTCGAGGAGCTGAACTGACATGAGCACCGCCAGCCCCGCCACCGCAGAGCACCGCAGCGCCCCGCGTCGACGTTCCTTCGGCGCCTGGTTCGCCGACACCGGATGGCGCCATCTCGTCGCGATCGTGGTCAGCGTGTTCGCACTGTTCCCGCTGCTGTACGTCGTGTCGGCATCGCTGAACCCGAACGGCACGCTCACGGGGTCGAACCAGCTCTTCTCCGCCATCGGCATCGACAGCTACGTCCGCATCCTCAGCGACCCGCAGAATCCCTACGGACGCTGGTTCCTCAACACGCTGCTGGTCGCGGTCGTCACCGGCGCCGCGACGGTGTTCATCGGCGCCTGTGCCGCGTATGCCTTCTCGCGCATGCGATTCGCAGGACGCCGGGTCGGACTCGTCACGATCGTCGTCGTGCAGATGTTCCCGCAGCTGCTCGCCGTCGTCGCGATCTTCCTGCTGATGTCGACGCTGGGGGACTGGTTCCCCGCGATCGGCCTCAACACGCACACCGGTCTGATCCTGGTGTACCTCGGCGGTGCTCTGGGCGTGAACACCTATCTCATGTACGGCTTCTTCAACACGATCCCGAAGGAGATCGACGAGGCGGCACGCATCGACGGCGCCGGGCACGCGCGGATCTTCTTCACGATCATCCTGCGGCTCGTCGCGCCGATCCTCGCGGTGGTCGGCCTGCTGTCGTTCATCGGCACCGTGAACGAGTATGTGATCGCGAGCGTCATGCTCGTCGATGTCGACCAGCAGACGCTCGTCGTCGGCCTCACCAAGCTCGTGGCGAACCCCCGCTACGCGGACTGGTCGGCCTTCTCGGCGGGCGCGGTCATGGCCGCGATCCCGGTGATGATCCTGTTCCTGTTCCTGCAGAAGTACATCGTCGGCGGTCTCACGGCCGGCGCGACGAAGGGCTGAGCGACACGACACCGGCGTTGCGACGACCGCGCGCGCGGGGGCGGTCGTAGCGTGGAGGCATGGCACGGGTCGGCGGTCGCAATCTCGGGATGAGCTGGTTCGCCGGCATCGTCTGTGCGGGCATCGTCGGCGCGCTGATCTGGCTGTCGCTGCCGATGGTGCCGGTGCTCGCGCAGTTCGCGGGCGATGCGCTCCGGAACGTCTTCCCCTGAGCCCGGCGACCGCCCGGCTCCCGCATCAACCGCGGTGTCGGCGGCGGACGGCGGTCCAGACGACGAGCGAGGATCCGGCGATCAGCAGCAGGATCCCCCAGGGCGCCCAGGGCGGAACGACGCCACCCGTCTGCGCGATCAGCCCCGCGGCGTCATCGATCGGCACGTCCGCGCACGCCGTCGCCTCGTTGCCGACTCCGGCGACGAACGCCTGAGCGGAGTTCCGGAGACCGCCCGCCTCATCGGCCCGCCCGCAGAGGAGCGCCTCCGGCGGCGCAGACCCATCCACCGCCGCGATCACGGTCACCGTGTACGAGTGCATGGCACCGGCCTCGATCGTCGCGTCCGACACCACCGTGACGTTCCCGACCCCGTCCCAGCCATCGACGATCGTCACGCCGAGGGGAGGGGTGATATCGACCCGTTCGACCACGATCCCCTCCCCGAAGAGCAGGCGGTCGGTGAGTTCGTAGGTGGCCTCCGCCTGGCCCGACGCGGTGACGTCGATCCGGTAGGCGATCCGCCACCGCGAATCGCCCAGCGACTCCGGGCCGTCGACCACGGTCTTCGCCGTCGTCACCCGGCCGATCTCGGGGTCGACGCTGTTCGTCATCTCGCACGCCAGCTCGAGACCGGGAACCGCCGTGAACTGGAAGCCGGGGGTCTCCGCCGCGTCCTCGTGGCCCGCGCAGGTGATCGCACCGGCGGTCCACCCGGCGGAAGCCTCTTCGGCGAGGGTGTACACGACACCGGGGATGAGTGCGCTCCAGGTCACGGTTCCCGACGCGGGCGCGGTACCGCTCACCCGCTGCGTCGACGACGGCTCCGCACCGGGTGTCAGGCTCAGGGCGAAGGACCACGCCGTGCCCGCCGGCAGCCCATCGACGCTCTTGGTGAGCGTCACCTCGGCCGGAGCCGCCGCATTGGTGAAGGCGCACGCGATCACCCCACCGGATGGCAGGTCGATGGAGACACGGCCCTCGTCGAGGTCCGCCGCCCAGTCGACGTCGTCTCCTTCGCAGACCGCGTCGCTCAGATTCCATCCCGGGGGCGCTTCCCCCTCGGCGACGGTGTACCGCCCGGCGCTCAGCCCGGTGAACGCCCGCTCGGAACCGCCTTCCGTGTCGCCGCTGAGCGCGAACGGCGTCGGGGCCGCCCCGTCGGGCTGGAACGAGAAGTCGAACTGCTCGGGGTAGTCGGCGGGAAGCGTCTGCTTGCGGACCAGGATGGTCCCCGGTGCGGCGTTCGTGAACAGACACTCCACCGTCTCCGCCGGCCGCACGGTGATCGCCGCTGCCCGATCCGTGGGATCGATCGCGATCCCGTCGCACACGAGCTCGGCGAGGACCGTGGCCGGCGCCTGGACGTCGGTGAGCTCGGTGATCGTGTACTCACCCGCGGGGACGGCGGCGAGGACGACCTCGCCCGGAGCGCTCTGCGCCGGGTCGGCGACCACGTCGAACGCCTCGTGCCCCGGGATGTCGCTGGTGAAGGCGAAGGTGCGGTCATCCGGGATGCCGAAGACGGCCTTCTGCACGACCACCGTGCCCAGCGAGGTGTTGGCTGCCGTGCAGTCCAGGACCGCGCCGGGGGCGACCGCGAAATCGGAGAGGTCGGGGATGACGGTCGCCGTGCCGCCGGGAGGGGTGGCGGTGCAGCTCAGTGGCGACGAGGGTGCCCAGCCGTCGGTGGGACTCTCCCGCAGCGAGTACCGGGTGCCGGGAACGAGGTCGGGAAGTGCGGCAGAGCCCGAGCCGTCTTCGGTCGTGACGGAGACCGGGACCGCATCGGAGGCGGGAACCGTGTCCAGGACGAACTCGAAGGTCCCGTCGCGACCCTCGACGGTCTTCGTCAGCACGCCTCCGCCGGGTTCGGCCTCGTTGTCCGCGATGCAGACCAGCCCTCCGCCCGGTCGGGCGATGAACTGGAAACCGGAGATGCCGTGCTCGTCCCGGAGGCGGCCGTCGTCGCAGGAGAACGATCCGCTCCAGCCCGCCGCTCCGGTCTCGGTCAGGGTGTACACGGCGCCGGGAGCGAGACCGTCCCAGGTGACGGGAGCGGCGCCGAGTCCCGGACCCGTGCCGGACAGCACGGCCGAGGCGGGACCACCCTCCGGGACCGGATCGATCGACACGGTGAAAGACCACGGGACACCTTCGGCGACGCCGGAGACCCGCTTCACCACATCGACAGCTCCCGGGGCTGCGGTGTTCGTCGCCGCGCAGGCGAACGCGCCACCCGCCGCGAGGTCCAGCTGCACCCCCGGCTGCTCGGCATCGGCATCCGGCAGTCCGCAGTCGATCGCGCCCGCGACCCACCCGACCGGCGACACCTCGGCGAGCGTGTAGCGGCCGGGAGGCAGGTCGTCCCAGGAGACGGCATCCGCACCGGGCCCGACGCCGCTGACCTCGCGGCGCAGCACCTCTCCATCGGCATCGGTCAGTGTCACGGGGAACGTCCACGGGAAGTCCTCGACCACCCCGGCGACGGTCTTGGCGAACGAGATGGATCCGGGGACGAGCGTGTTGCGGGCCTCGCAGGAGATCGCGTCGCCGACGAGGGGCACGAAGTCGCTGACGTCTTCCACAGGTCGCGGCGGTCCGCCCTCGGGGGTCAGCGTGCAGACGAGGGGGTCGGCACTCCATCCCGGTGCGTCCACCTCTGAGATCCCGTACCGGATGCCGGGAACGAGCTCGCCGAACGCGGCGGAACCCGTGCCCGCGGTCGTGGTGAGCTCCAGGTCGACGTCGGGGTCCGCCCCGTCGACCCGATGCAGGCGGAAGCGGAAGGCCCCGTCCCCGCCGTCCGTGGTCTTGGTGATGGTCGCGGTGGAGGGATCCGCGATGTTCGTCATGACGCAGGCGACGCTTCCGCCCAGCGGCGCGGTGAACTGGAACCCACCCGGGACGGGGGTGATGTCCGACCCGTCGCAGCGGAACGTCTGCGCGACCGCGGCGGGAAGCCTGCCCTCGGTGATCGTGTAGGTCTGGCCGGGGACGAGCTGGGACCACCCGACGCCGTCCGAGCTCTGCCCCACGCCCGACACCAGCTTCGTACCGGTCTCGCCCGCGGGTTCCGGGGAGATCGTCATGTCGAAGTCCCACGCGTAGTCCGCGCCGATGCCCGCGGTGATCTTGTCGAGCTGCAACGACGAGGACGGCGCCGTGTTGGTGACCGCACAGGTCAGGCTCTGGGCGACCTGCGCCTCGAACGCGAAGGCACCGGGACTCGGGTCGAGGTCGGTGATCGCGCCCTCGGCGTCCGTGCACGTGATCGGCGTGGCCGACCAGCCGTTGGCGACGGTCTCCGAGATCGTGTACCGCTGACCGGGCACCAGCGACTCCCACGTCACGGAGTCCGATCCCGGCCCCGATCCGCTCGCGTCCTGCGTCGGACCGGGGGAGAGGTGGACGGGGAACGACCAGTCCCAGCCTGCGGCGACTCCGGCGACGGTCTTGACGAGCGTCGCGGTCGCCGGCTGCGCTTCGTTGGTGAAGAAGCAGACGATCACGCCGCCCTCCGGGAGATCGATCGTCACGCTCCGCCGGTCCTCCGCCGGTGTGGCGAAGGGGGCGTTGCATTCCAGGTTCGCCGCGCTCCAGCCCGGGACCTCGCTCGTCTCCGCGACGGTGTAGGTGCCGGCCCCGAGACCCACGAACGAGCGCAGAGCGCCGGCGGGCTCCCCGTCGGAGGCGCCGTTGAGGACGAAGTCCTCGCTCTGACCGCCCGGACCGGTGAGCGTGAAGTCGAAGGTCTGCGCGAACTCCACCGGCAGCGTCCGCTTGAGGATGGAAATGCTTCCGGTGACCGTGTTGGTGAAGAAGCACTGGACCGTCTCGCCCGGCAGCACGGTCAGGTCGATCTGGCGTCCTTCGGGGTCGGCCGAGTGGTCGGAGCCGCCGTAGGTGCAGGCGAGGTCGGCGAGCACCGTTCCCGGGTCGCCGTCATCGACGAGTTCCCGCAGGGAGTACGTGCCGGGCGGAACGTCCGTGATGGTGTGCCGGTAGAGCGTGCCGTCGCCCAGTGGCACCTCGATCGAGAAGGCCTCACCCCCGGGGATGTCACTCTGGAAGGCGAACGACCTGCCGTCGACGCCGTGAGCCTCCTTGGAGACCACCACGGTCCCCAGCTGCCGGTTCGTGAAGGTGCACTCGATGCGTTCGCCGAGGGTCGGCACGATCACGGCTCCCGTCGCGCCTGCCGGATCGAACGGTGCCGTGCAGCTGATGGCGGGAGGCATCCAGCCGGCGCTCTCCTGCTCCGTCACGGTGAGGGGCGCTCCCGTCGGAACGGCGAACGTCGCGCTCTCGCCGTCGGAGAGGCTGGCGCTCTCGGCGCCGACGGCGAACGCGAAGTCGGCGTCCGACCCGTCCGGCTCGGTCTGTTTCGTCACGGTGACCAGGGCTGCTTCGTTGCTGATCACGCAGTCCGTGCGGCCGCCGGCGACGACGGGGAACGGTGCGCCGTCCGTCACATCGACGGTGCGGGTGCCCCCGGCGGCATCCTGGACCGTGCAGGTGATCGATGACAGCTCCCACGGCTCCGTCGCCGCCTCGGTGAGCGTGTTCCTCGTGCCGGCGATCACCCCCTCGTACACGACGGTCTCACCGGCGGAGAGCGATCCCTCGATCTCGGCGACCGCGGGTGGTCCGGGCTGGATCGGGCCGTCGGCGTTGCGCACGGTGAAGGCGAACTCGTCGTCCGTGGCGCCGGCGGGCATGGTCGCCTTCGTCACGCTGAGTGTTCCGCAGTTCGAGATCCGGATCGGATCGGGAGTGTTGACCATGAAGTCTTCGATGCTGGCGTTCGGACTGTTGCCGGTGCGGGTGAAGCTCTCGGCGACCGTGAACGTGGAGCAGGTCTCATCGCTGAAGAGCCCCGCGGTCGTGAGGTCGATGGCGTACTCGCCGAACGTCTCCTGCTGCTGGTTCGCCACGATCGGGCCTTCGGTGCGCCTCCCGGTGGCGATGCTGAGGTCGATCGACCGCTGGCTGTCGACCCACGTCCCTGCACCGGCGGGATCGGCGCAGCCGTCGCCCGCGGCGGGCGTCCAGGACTGGAAGCCCGCCGCGCCTCCCGGGTAGTCGACGCGGAGCAGGAGGTCGTCGCACCGACCGGGCTCCGGTCCCTCGAACAGGTCGTAGACGCTGACCGAGCCGTTTCCCGTGCGTCGCGTCCAGTACGCGTAGAGGATCGTGTGCCGCACCCCCGCATCGTCGGTCACTGTCTCCGAGGCATACGCGCCGCTGCAGAGGTTCCCCTTGTCGTTGACGTTCTTGGGGCCGGTCACCCACGGGTTGGTGTTCGGCGTCTGGCTGCCCGGAGAGCCGGTGGCGTCGGTCGTGATCGACTCGCATGCCCCGCCGGCGGAGCCGTTGTCCCAGAAGAAGGCCCCCTGCTGGACACCGGTCGAGACGTACCCCTGCGGGGTCACGTAGCTCGGCGTCGGCGTGAACGTGAAGGAGCCATCGGATCCGACGTCGGTGAGGAAGTCGTCCCAGTTGAATGTGGTGGGCGGGCTCTGCGATTGCTTCGTCCCGTCGAGCGCGAAGCCGGTCTGCAGGCCGGACGGGAGCGTCGCCGCTTCCGCCTGCGGTGCGGCGACGACAGGCACGAGCAGGGCCGCGGAGAGCACGGCTGCCGCGAGGGCGCTGAGGGGGCGCGTCGTCCGGTGCTGGTCGCTTCGCGTCATCGGTGCCTCGTTCCCATGGGGCATCGCCCCCGCCTCCGGGAAGGGTAGGCAGCGATGTCCTCCTCCGTTGAGAGGACCGTCACCCGTTCCGGGTGAGGGAACGCGGCGCCCCGTCCCGGGGAGGGCATGTCTGCGCGCGGCCCTGCGCTGAGCCGACCAGGACCGGGCCCTCCGTGGAACACCGACAGGGCGACACGTCGGCACGCCTGCGTGAGCGCCCGGAGGCACGGCGGTAATCTCGCACTGCACACATCGATGAGAGGCGCACCCCATGAGTGATCCCGAGGCTCGTCAGCCCGAGAAGCCGAACGACGTCGACGACGTCGTCGGCAGCGCGAACGCCGGACTCGATGCCGCGGCCGCCGCACGTGGGGATGTCCCCGGCGCCGGCGCGGACACCGACGGCGAGACCGTCGCCCCGAACCCCGACACGCGCCGTGAACCCGCGGTCGACCCCGACCTGGCCGCCTTCGAGGCCGCCGAGCGGGACCACCCCGGTACCTTCACGTCATCCGCGACCCCGCCAGCGGGTCCGGTGTCCGACCGCGACGCTGCCGACCGATTCGCGGACGAGCGCCGCGTCGACGAGCCCGTCGCGGACGACCGCCGCGCCGATGAGCGCCTGACGGAGGAGCGTCTCGCCGCGGAGCGCCGCACGGAGGAGCGGCTCACGGAGGAGCGTCTGGCCGACGAGCGGCGGGCGGACGCCGGTGCCACCACCGCCTTCACGAGCCCCAACGCACCGATGCACCGCGACGACGCGTACCTGCCGGACACGGCCTACGCCGCCCACGCCGACGACACCGAGACGCGGATCGTCCCCTCCGAGCCGATGGTCGGCGGGGCAGCCGTCGCCGGCGCGCAGCCGCAGCCGATCTTCGTTCAGGCCCCGGAGCCGCCCCGCGACCGCGGCAACCGCGGCACGGCCGGTGCGATCGGCCTGCTCGCCACGGTGGCCTTCGCGATCCTGTACCTCGGCACCGCCGTCGGGCTCCGAGCCCTCGCCGGCGACGTCTCCGGCGAGAACATCGGCGACGCGTTCCTCGCCCCGCTGCTCACCTGGGGCTACTGGACCCCGGTGGTGGTGTTCTTCCTCGGCTTCTGGCTGCTCGGAGCGATCATCAACCGCGGTCGCTGGGGGCTCTGGGTGGTGTTCGGCATCATCGTCGGCCTCATCGCCTACGCGGGCCACATCCTCGGCCAGCTGTTCGAGGCCCCGTTCTGGAAGCTCACGGCAACGCAGGGCATGGAGCTCGTGGGGGAGCAGCTGCTCGCTCCGCTCGCCATCGCCGCCTTCGTGTTCGCCCGTGAGCTGACCATCTGGTTCGGCGCGTGGGTCGCCCGCAGCGGTGCCCGCAAGGCCGAGCTCAACGCCGAGGCGCAGCGCGAGTACGAGCGCACCCTCGAAGCCGGTCCGACTCTGTCGAGGTAATCACGAACGCCGACATGCCGAACCCCCGTGGGCCCGAGTCCGCGGGGGTTTCGGCTGTCCTCGCGGTGGTGCTCGCCACCATCGGCTTCTTCGCCCTCGCCGTGTTCGGCCTCGGAGCGCTGAGCGTCGCCACCGACCGTGACATCATCGCCGTGCCCGGACTCGGCCAGGTGCCGGGGGTGGTCGGGATGGTCGTGGCCGTCGTCGCCTTCGCCCTCACTCTCGCCGGCACGCTGCGGGCCCGGCGCCCCTCGTTCGTCTCCACGATCGTGATCGCGCTGATGCCGACGCTGCTGCATCTCGCGACCGTCTGGGTCGCGGTGCTCTCGGCCGCGGGAAGCTATGTCGTCGCGACGGCCGTGGCGGGCGATCTCGTACGCGGCGGGGCGAGTGCCGTGATCCTGCTGGCGGCGGCGATCGCCGGATGGAGCGGCATCGCCCTTCGCCGCACGCGCGCGGAGCACCCCCGCTGGCCGTGGGAGCGCGACGAAGACGAGTGACGTCCGCGCGTGAATCCGCGCGGACTCGCGCGACGCGCCGTACGCTGGTGGGGTGGAGCGCTCGCTGGAGACGCAGGTGGATCAGGCCGTGGAGGCGTGGCTGCGCTGGGTGCCGCGCTGGGAGCCGGCCACCCACCGCGGCAGGGTCGCGCCGTGCCGGCGGTGTCTGGGGTCGCCGATCCTCGCGGCGGCTGGCATCGCGGGCAACACGCCGCACGGGGTGCAGCACGGTCTGTCGACCCGCATCAAGACCATCGTCGACCACGCGGTCGCCGACTACACCGCCCGCAACCTGCCCACGCTGCAGCGCGAGCTGGACCAGCAGGCCGCTCGCAACCGGGCGCGCAGCTATCGCCCCGCCGAGGATCTCGCGCCCGAGTTCGAGGGCATGCCGCTAGACCCCGAGCCGATTCCGGGTGCCCCGTTCCTGTTCACGATCGCGGGCCTCGCCGACGAGTCGGCCGCCGAGCTCCCTCCGCTGCCGCCGCTCTCGGAGGAGGCGAAGATCGCCCTGCGGCAGGAGGTCGGGCTGGCGGACGAGTACGCGAACCTCATCGGACGGGAGATCTGCGGCATCCTCCTGCGCCACAGGGTGTACATCCAGGCCGCGGTGTCGCAGCACGTCGAGCCGCAGATCGAGGCGATGCTCGCCGAGCTCACGGAGTCCCTCGACTCCCCGTTCGATCCCGACGCGGGCTGATCGGGGCGCCGGCGGACGGGCCCGCAGTCATTTGACCGCCCGGTTACGCAGCATTACACTTGATCAGGTGTGTGCACGTCCTGACGTGCGCGCTGGGCGTCGGCACCATGCCGGTCCGCCCCCACGGCATACCCACCACACCAAAAGCCCGCCGGTTCCGGCGTGCCGGTGGGTCATGATGTGAAACCCATCACGCTGTCACCGTGCAGCACTATGAGGAGAGAACGTGCCAACCATTCAGCAGTTGGTTCGCAAGGGTCGCTCGCCCAAGGTCTCGAAGACCAAGGCGCCCGCGCTCAAGTCGAACCCGCAGCAGGCCGGGGTCTGCACCCGCGTCTACACCACCACCCCGAAGAAGCCGAACTCGGCGATGCGCAAGGTCGCTCGTGTGAAGCTCCGCAACGGGACCGAGGTCACCGCGTACATCCCCGGTGAGGGCCACAACCTGCAGGAGCACTCCCTGGTGCTCGTCCGCGGCGGTCGTGTGAAGGACCTCCCCGGTGTGCGTTACAAGATCGTCCGTGGCGCTCTGGACACCCAGGCCGTCAAGAACCGTAAGCAGGCTCGTTCCCGCTACGGCGCGAAGAAGGGTTGAGTTAGATGCCTCGTAAGGGTCCCGCCCCCAAGCGCCCCGTCGTCAACGACCCGGTCTACGGCGCACCGATCGTCACCTCGCTGGTGAACAAGATCCTCGTCGACGGCAAGAAGTCGCTGGCCGAGTCGATCGTCTACGGCGCCCTCCGCGGTGTCGAGGCGAAGAACGGCCAGGACGCCGTCGCCACCCTGAAGAAGGCGCTCGACAACGTGCGCCCGACCCTCGAGGTCCGCAGCCGCCGCGTCGGTGGCTCGACCTACCAGGTGCCGGTCGAGGTCAAGCCGCACCGTGCGAACACCCTCGCGCTGCGCTGGCTCGTGAGCTACGCCAAGGGCCGTCGTGAGAAGACGATGACCGAGCGTCTGCAGAACGAGATCCTCGACGCGTCGAACGGCCTCGGCGCCGCGGTCAAGCGCCGCGAGGACACGCACAAGATGGCCGAGTCGAACCGCGCGTTCGCTCACTACCGCTGGTAATCAGCTTCGCGCCCCCCC
>NZ_JALXPE010000078.1 GCF_025143365.1 Microbacterium sp. p3-SID336
CACGCGGCCGGAAGAGAGCGATCGCCCTCCTCCCCACGCTGAACGACTGGAGCCGCGTCACGCTCTCAGGCGCCGGGAGTCGGCGGCCGCGCCCCGCCACGACGATCACGGCCTCGTCATCCAGCACTCCGGCGAGGGCGTCGAGCATGCCGCTCATTCCGGCCGTCGCATTCGCGCCGTGCCACTGCGTCTGGTCGCCATAAGGGACGTCGGTCATCACGATGAGCTGTCCACCGCCGACCGGCACGCGCCGCAGCTGCTCCGAGTCGAACACATCCGCGCGTGCCACGGAGAACGGCAGCGGCCCTCCGCGCGCGGCCAGCCGCTCGTGCAACCGACCCGCGGCGTCGGCGGCGCGGACGTAGGAGGGTTTGCCGTAGCGCCGTGCGCGGTCCAGGAGCTCGGCGGATCGGGCGGCCAGTCCGCCCTCGGACAAGAGGTCGAGGTTGCGCCGCGCGAGCGCGAGAGCAGCGGCGTCGATATCGGAGGCCACCACTGCCGTGATCGCCTCCCTGTGCGTGAGCGACACGGCGGTCAGCAGGTATCCGCTCCCGCAGCAGGGGTCCCAGACCACCACGGGGCCGCCTCCGACGGCGATGACGGCACGCTGGAACATCTCCGTGGCCAGACGGACCGGGAACGCCGGGAAGCCCGGCGCCGAGAACAGGGCACCGCCCGGTGACAGATCCTCGTTGTTCTCCCGCGCCGCGTAGCGGTAGGTCACGGGCTTCACCCTGACCGGCGGCGCTGCCGCGCAGCCTCGTACAGGGCCACCGTCGCTGCGCTCGCCGCGTTCAACGAGCTGGCTGCTCCACCGATCGGAATCCGAGCGATGAGATCGCACCCCGTTCTCCAGGCGGCGCTGAGCCCTGACGTCTCATTGCCGATGACGAGCAGTGTCGGGGTGGTGAGGTCGAGATCGGCGATATCGTGCGTGCCGTTCTCGTCCGTGCCGATCACCGTGAAGCGGCGTCCTTCGGCGTGCAGCGCATCGCGCCAGGCGAGCACCTGGTGCGGGGAGGGGGTGCGGACCGTCGGCAGGGCGAACAGGGAGCCGGTCGACGCACGCACCGCCTTCGGGTCGTAGGGGTCGGCGGCGTGTCCGGTGATGATCGTGCCCGCGCCGCCGAAGGCATCCACCGAGCGGAGTAGTGTGCCGATATTGCCGGGAAGAGCGGGGCGATCGAAGGCGACCCCGAGGAACGAGGGGGCGACGGTGATGCGCGAGAGGTCGTCGGCGGGCATATCCGCGACCGCGACGAGTTCCGGCACCTCCTGCTCCTTATCGCTGAGGCGGCGGAGAAGATGCGGTGCCATGGCCACCGTGTCACCCTCGGCACGGCGCAGCATCGCTCGTGCCCAGGTGGACAGAGGGCGCTCCGCGTCATAGATGAGCGTCGGCAGTCGCCACCCGTGTTCGTGGGCGAGGTTGATCGGCCGGACGCCCTGGACGAGGAACGCCCGAGCGCGCTGACGCTTGTTCCTGTTGCGCAGGAGCGCTTCCCACTGCTGAAACCCTGCGTCCGCGCGGGAGACACGCATCGCCCCGCCCATGGTCCGCCCTCCGCTGTCCTGGATCCGGGTCTCAGGCTCGCGGATGAGGTCGTCCGTCGCTCGATCGCATCGGACGGATGAAGTCGGGTGTCCGCTCGCCGGGCCATCGGCATTCCGGTAGTGTCGCGGGCATGTCCGCCCCCACCCAGACCCCGCAGCGCGAGGCATTCGGCTCGCGGAACGTGTTCATCCTCTCGGCGATCGGCTCCGCTGTCGGGCTCGGCAACATCTGGCGCTTCCCGTACGTCGCGTACGAGGGCGGCGGAGGCGCGTTCCTGATCCCGTACCTCTGCGCCCTGCTCACCGCGGGCATCCCGCTGCTGTTCCTCGACTACGCGATCGGCCACCGGTTCCGCGGCTCCGCGCCCCTCGCGTTCCGCCGACTGCACCGCGCCGCCGAGCCGCTGGGCTGGTGGCAGGTGCTGATCTGCGTCGTGATCGCGGTCTACTACGCCGTGATCGTCGCGTGGGCGGCGATGTACACCTGGTTCTCCGCTCAGCTGACCTGGGGCGCCGGCAACGAGAACGACTACTTCTTCATCGAGTTCCTGCAGTCGGCGGACGTGGCCGAGGTCGGGCTCTCCGGGGAGTTCGTCCCGCAGGTGGGCCTGCCGCTGATCGCGGTCTGGATCGTCGTGATCGCGATCATGGCGCTCGGTGTGAAGCGCGGCATCGGCCGCGCCAACATGATCCTGATGCCGCTGCTGACGCTCATGTTCGCCATCCTCGTGGTGCAGGCGCTGTTCCTGCCGGGCGCGTTCGACGGCCTCAACGCGTTCTTCACCCCGAACTGGGAGGCGCTCGCGGACCCGGGCGTGTGGGCCTCGGCGTACGGCCACATCTTCTTCTCGCTGTCGGTGGCCTTCGGCATCATGGTGACCTACGCGTCGTACCTCAAGCGCAAGACCGACCTCACGGGCTCCGGGCTCGTGGTCGCGTTCGCGAACTCGGGTTTCGAGATCCTCGCCGGCATCGGCGTGTTCGCCGCGCTCGGGTTCATGGCGCAGGCCCAGTCGACGGAGGTGGCGGGGGTCGCCACCTCGGGCATCGGCCTGGCCTTCGTGGCCTTCCCCACCATCGTGTCGCAGGCGACGGGCGGCTCCGTCATCGGCGTGCTGTTCTTCGGCGCCCTGGTCTTCGCCGGCATCACCTCCATGATCTCGATCCTCGAGGTGATCGTGGCGGCGCTGCAGGACAAGCTGGGCTGGGGTCGCGTGCGGACCACCCTCATCGTGTCGATCCCCCTCGCGGTGATCTCGATGGCGCTGTTCTCCACCACCACCGCACTGTCGGTGCTGGACACCACCGACGCGTTCGTGAACGCGTTCGGCATCATGGCGGTCGCCCTCGTGGCGGTGATCGTCGTGGCCTGGGTGCTGCACAAGCTCCCTGAGCTGCAGGAGCACCTGAACCGACGGTCCAGCTTCCGGGTCGGCCTCGTGTGGCGGCTGGCCGTCGGCGTGCTCGCACCGGTGGTGCTCGGCTACCTGCTGATCAGCGAGCTGGTGACCAAGATCTCCGAGCCCTACAGCGGCTATCCGGCGTGGTTCCTCGGTGTGTTCGGCTGGGGCATGGTCATCGTGCTGATCGTCGGTGGCGTCCTGCTCTCGCTGGTGCCGTGGAGCGGCCGCTCCCGCGCGAAGGACGACACCGGCTACGACGACTTCCTCGAAGAGGAGGAGTACGCCGCCGACCCGGAGACCGCCAGCATCGCGCTGCCCGGCGCGCGTGCGAAGGGAGCAGACGCATGACGACCACAGCGATCGTGATGATGATCGTCGCGATGGTCACGGTATGGGGCGGCCTGGTCGCGGCCATCGTGAACCTCGCACGCCACCCCGAGGTGGACGACGCCGAACCGGCGGTCCCGACGGAACTCTGACCGTTCTCGTCGATCCGGCCCTTCGCGCGTCGGATCCGCGAGAGGATCGACGCATGCTTCGAGACATCAGCGCCGTCGTCTTCGATGTGCTCGGGACGCTCGTCGACGAGCCGCATGGCATCATGACCGCCGTGCGCGAGGCCACGGGCGTGGACGACGCCTCCGCCGAGCGGCTCCTCGCGACCTGGCAGCGGCACATCGAGCACGAGCAGCAGCGCATGGCCGAGGGGGAGCGCCCCTATGCCGACAGTCGCACGCTCGACCGCGAGGCCGCAGAGCTCGTGCTGCAGCAGGCCGGGGTCGGCGGAGCGGCGGCCGTGGAACGGCTCTCCACCGCCGCGGAACGGCACCCCGCGTGGGAGGACTCCGCGGAGGGGCTGCGACGCCTCGCCGGACGGTTCCGCGTGTTCGGGCTCTCGAACGCCGAGCCGCGCACCCTCGAACGGCTCGGCCGCCATGCCGACCTGAGCTGGCATCGGGCGCTCTCCGCGGACGCCGTGCACGCCTACAAGCCGGACGCGGCGGTGTACCGCCTGGCCGTGGAGGAGGCGGGCGTCGCGCCGCAGCAGGTGCTCATGGTCGCCGCTCACGCGTGGGATCTGCGCGGAGCCCAGGCCATCGGCATGCGCACCGCGTATGTGCAGCGCCCGGTGGGCGATCCGCCGCGCGACGGCGACGACTTCGACGGGCAGTTCAGGGGGCTCGACGAGCTGTACGAGGCGCTCGCCGCGGGCTGAGGCTCACGCGGCGGGCGCGTGCACGGCGCCCAGCGGGTCGCACTCGGTGGACTCGTCCACGACGCCGAACCGGAGCAGAGCCCCGGGGTCGGCAGGGAGCGGCACCGCGAGGTCGGGGTGCGCGGCCAGCAGCAGGAACTCCGCCGACGTCCCGGTGATGCGCAGGGATCCCGCCGGGCGGCATTGGACGACGACGCGGACCTCGCCGGAGGCCTGGTGCACGGCGGCGTCCGTGATCGACCACGCCGTGTAGCGGTTCGCGGATGCCGAACCCGCCCAGTCCTGCGCGGTCACGCCGGTCACACGGAGCAGGGCGGTGGTGCCACGGAGCCGCGACGACTGGCGGAGCTCGAGCAGCACCCCGACCGTCCCGCCCAGCACGTCGACCACGACGCGAGTGAGCTGCGCGCCGACCAGGGCATCCGCGTGGACGAACGGATTCTCCGAGTCGTGCAGCCCGGGAAGGTCCGAGGGGACGCCGAAGAGGAGATCCTTCACCTGCATGCCGACTCGCTCCCCGTGTTCCCCCAGAGACTCCGACGATACGGGATCGGCGTTCACACCGCCGGAACCGGGGTGTGAACATGCGGGACCTCGGCGCCTCCGATCGGATCGGACCAGAATGATCGGGTGAGCCGCGGCGGTGCGCGGGGATTCTGGAAGAGAAAGGAGGACCCGTGATCGGCACCCTCAACGCCCTGGTCGACCTCGTCGAATCCGGCCAGGCCGAGGAGCTCGATGTGGCCGCGCTCGCGAGCGCACACGGCACGACCGAGTATCACCTGCGGCGGATGTTCTCGGCCCTGGCCGGCATGCCGCTGTCGGAATACGTGCGTCGTCGCCGGATGACGCTCGCCGCGGCGGAGCTCACCGGCGGGGCGCCGAGCCTGTTGGACGTGGCCGTGCGCCACGGCTACGGCTCTGTCGAGGCGTTCAGCAGGGCGTTCCGTGCCGTGCACGGCATCAGCCCCGCGGAGGCGCGCCGTGACGGGGGACCTCTCCGCACACAACCCACGCTCCGGTTCCGCCTGAGCGTCGAAGGGAGCACCCCGATGGACGTCACCATCACCCACCGCCCCGCGTTCGTGCTGGCCGGTCATGCCACCCAGGTCCCGCTGCAGCACGTGGGGGTGAACCCGCGCATCCAGCAGCACATCGCGGCGATCCCACCCGAGGAGCACGCGCGGCTGAAGCAGCTGAACGACACGGAGCCGGCGGGCATCCTCGCCGTCACCGCGGACGTGGAGCCCGATGCGCCGGAGGGCACGCCGCTCACGTATCTCCACGGTGTCGCGCTGCAGGAGAGCACCGTGGTGCCGGACGACCTCGACGCGCTGCGGCAGGACGCCGGGACGTGGGCCGTGTTCGCCGCCGACGGCCCGTTCCCGGAGACGCTGCAGAACCTCTGGGCGGCCACGGCCACCGAGTGGTTCCCGTCGAACCCGTGGCGGCTGCGACCGGGGCCGTCCGTGGTGCGGTACCGGGAGTTCCGCGGCGACGCCGCCGCGTGCGAGCTCTGGCTCCCGGTCGAACCCGCCTGAGCAGCGCGGGGTCGAGGCGCCCGTTCCGCGGCTCGACCCCGCGATGTCCGAGGCCTCTGGCACACTGTGCGGCGACAGGTCCGCACGCGGAGAGGCAGCCGATGGCAGCGATCGACCCCAAGAAGACCCTCGACTCCTACCGGGCGAAGCGGGGGGAGTTCCGCGTGCTCGAGGTGCCGCCGTTGCAGTACCTCATGATCGACGGGGCGGGTGACCCGAACACGTCCGCGATGTATGCGGAGGCGGTGTCCGCGCTGTTCCCGCTGGCGTACACGCTCAAGTTCGCCAGCCGTGCCGAGCTCGGGATCGACACGGTCGTGATGCCGCTGGAAGGGCTCTGGCACGCGGCCGACATGGAGTCGTTCACGTCCCGCAGGGACAAGTCGGCCTGGGAGTGGACGCTCCTGCTGATGGTGGGCGACCACGTCACCCCTGAACTGTTCGCGCGGGCGGTGGACACGGTCGAGGCGAAGACCGCGAAGAAGGGAGAGGGCCTTCCCGCGCTCCGCTCGGTGCGACTCGAGACGCTGCACGAGGGGCTGTGCGTGCAGACGCTGCACGTCGGACCGTTCGACGAGGAGGGTCCGGTGCTCGACGAGCTCCATCACCGTTTCATCCCCGACAACGGGCTGCGCATGACCGGGCTGCACCACGAGGTCTATCTGAGCGACCTCCGCCGCACCGACCCCGCGAAGCTGCGAACGATCCTGCGGCAGCCGGTCGAGCGGGTCAAGCGGGTCACCTGAGCGGACCACGAGTCCGACCGAAAGCAACCCCCTGATCCGCCCGGATCCCGACCGATACGCTTCGACCATGAGCACCGTCAAGCACGCGGCGCGCGTGGCGAAGGACTCGACCGCGTTCCGACGCACCGCCCGCGTCGGCTTCATCGTGCTCGGCCTCATCCACGTCGTCATCGGCGCGATCGCCATCAGCATCGCCCTGGGCGCCTCGGGTGACGCCGATCAGGACGGCGCGATGGAGCGGATCCGTGACAACCCCATCGGCGGGCTGCTGCTGCTGTCGATCGCCGCGGGGCTCATCGCCCTCGCGGTGTGGCAGATCGCCAGCGCCTTCCTCGCCGCCGACCCTGCCGAGACCAAGAAGTGGGGGCGCCGCATCAAGCTCGCCGGGATCTCGGGCTCCTACCTCGTCGTCGCCGGACTCGCGATCATCTACGCGATCGGCGGCCGCGCGGAGTCCGAGGAGGCATCGCGCACACTCAGCGAGATCGTGCTGGCGGCTCCCGGTGGCGTCGTGCTGCTCGTGGTGCTCGGACTGTCCGTGATCGGTGTCGGCGCGGGCTTCGTGGTGGGGGGCATCACGCGCTCGTTCGAGAAGCTGATCGACCTTCCGACCGGCGCTGGTCGTGCGGGCATCGTGACCCTCGGCGTGGTCGGCTACCTCGGGAAAGGCATCGCCGTGGCCGTCACGGGAGTGCTGTTCGTGGTCGCGGCCGTCACACAGGACCCGGAGAAGGCGGCCGGCTTGGATGCCGCCCTGCACAGCCTGCTCACGCTGCCGCTCGGCGGCCTGGTGCTGGGGCTCGTCGGCGCGGGGTTCGCGGTGTACGGCATCTTCTGCATGGCTCGCGCCCGCCTCGCGCGCATGTCGTAGCCCTCGGGACCGCGCCGGGCCCATCGCGAAGATGGGAGACTGGAACGATGAGCGCTTCTCCCGGAGTCGACGTGATCGCACCGCTGACCGAGACCGAGGTGCAGCGGATCCGGGCGGACTTCCCGATCCTGCACACGGAGGTCAACGGTCACCCCCTCGTGTACCTGGATTCGGGCGCCACGTCGCAGCGGCCGAACGCGGTGCTGGACGCCGAGCGTGACTACGCGACCACCCTCAACGCCGCCGTGCACCGCGGGGCGCACACGCTCGCCGCGGAGGCCACCGAGCTCTTCGAGGACGCCCGCGGCGCGCTCGCCCGGTTCGTCGGCGCCGGCGAGGACGAGATCGTCTGGACGTCGAACGCCACCGAGGCGATCAACCTCGTCGCCTACGGCCTCTCCAACGCCTCGCTCGGACGCGGGGGCGCAGCCGCCGCGGGGCTCCGACTCGGCCAGGGCGATGAGATCGTCACCACCGAGATGGAGCACCACGCGAACCTCATCCCGTGGCAGGAACTGGCCGCACGGACCGGGGCCACGCTGCGGGTCATCCCGCTCGACGACGACGGAGCCCTGCGGCTGGACGTCGCCGCGGAGCTGATCTCCGAGCGGACGAAGCTGGTCGCGTTCACCCACGTGTCCAACGTGCTCGGCGTGATCAACCCGGTCGAACAGCTCGTGACGCTCGCGCGCGGCGTGGGTGCGCTCACGCTCCTCGACGCCTGCCAGTCCGCACCCCATCTGCCCCTGGACGTGCGAGCGCTGGGCATCGACTTCGCCGTGCTCTCCGGCCACAAGATGCTCGGACCGACCGGGATCGGCGCGCTGTACGGTCGCCGCGAGGTGTTGGCCGCGCTGCCGCCGTTCCTCACGGGCGGCTCGATGATCACCACGGTCACCACGACGGAGGCGGAGTACCTGCCGCCGCCGCAGCGGTTCGAGGCGGGCACCCAGCGGGTTTCTCAGGCCATCGCGCTCGCCGCAGCCGTCGACTACCTGGGCACGGTGGGCATGGAGCGCATCGCCGCGCACGAGGCCGCCTTCGGTCGTCGTCTGGTCGAGGGCCTGCGCGAGATCGACGGCGTGCGGGTGCTGGGCGCCGACATCGCGCTGCCCCGCGTGGGTCTGGCGAGCTTCGACGTGGCGGACATCCACTCGCACGACGTCGGGCAGTACCTCGACGACCTGGGCATCGCCGTCCGCGTCGGCCACCACTGCGCGCAGCCGCTGCACCGTCGGCTCGGAGTCACGTCCTCGACGCGCGCGAGCACCTACCTGTACACCACCGAGGCGGAGGTGGACGCCGTGATCGCGGGCGTCTCCGGCGCCATCGAGTTCTTCCGGAGGGGCGCATGAGCGACCTGCAGAACCTGTACCAGGAGCTGATCCTGGATCACTCCCGCACGCCGCACGGCTACGGCCTGCGCGCCGAGGTCGCGGCGCAGTCGCACCAGCTCAACCCGACGTGCGGCGACGAGATCACGCTGCAGGTGCATCGCGGAGCGGACGGCGCCGTCGAAGCCCTCGCCTGGGAAGGGCACGGCTGTGCGATCTCCCAGGCGTCGGCGTCCCTGCTCGCCGAGCTCGCGGAAGGCCTGAGCGTGGAGGAGCTGGAGCTGCGCATCGCAGCGTTCCGCGAGGCCATGCGCTCGCGCGGCACGATCGCCCCCGACGAGGAGCTGCTGGGCGACGCCGCCGCACTGGGCGGGGTGTCGAAGTACGTGGCACGGGTCAAGTGCGCGATGCTCGCCTGGGTCGCGGCGGAGGACGCGCTCACCCGCGCCTGAATCGGGACGGTCGGGGAATACGGACGCGCCGGTCGTGTTGGTCCGTGCATGACTACTCTCGGAATCATCGGTGCAGGCAACATCGGCAGCCAGGTCGCCCGCGTGGCGGTCGCGAACGGCTACGACGTGGTGATCGCGAACTCGCGCGGGCCGGAGACGCTCGCGGATCTGGTGGCGGAGCTCGGGCCCCGCGCACGGGCGGCGACGGCGGAGGATGCGGCCGCCGCGGCGGAGGTGGCGGTCGTCACGGTGCCCCTGCATGCGATCGATCAGCTCCCCGCCGCGGAGCTCGCCGGCAAGATCGTCCTCGACACGAACAACTACTACTTCGAGCGCGACGGCCGCATCGAGGCCCTCGACAAGGGGGAGACGACCACCTCCGAGCTGCTGCAGCAGCAGCTTCCGGAGTCGCGCATCGCGAAGGCCTTCAACCACATCTACGCGAGTGAGATCACGACGGACGGCACGCCCGCCGGCACCCCCGGCCGCCGCGCTCTGGCGACAGCGGGTGACGACGCGGAGGCGGTGGCCTTCGTCACCCGGTTCTACGACGAGGCGGGTTTCGACACCGTCAACATCGGCCCGCTGAGCGAGTCGTGGCGGGTCGAGCGGGATCGCCCCGCGTACGTCGCGCGCCAGGATGCCGAGGAGCTCGCCGCGAACCTCGCGAAGGCCAACCGCCTGCCCTGACCCTCGCGGAGGGAGGCGCCACCCCGGTCATGGGATACCAAAGTTGAGGAACCCCTGGTCGGGGTGGGACAATGCCCGGATGGCGGGGGCTGCGGGGTCGAGCGGCGAGCTCGAATCGGTCAGGGTCACGAGGATCCTGCGCGACGACATCGTGCTCGGGCGCCGGCCTCCGGGGTCGCGGCTGATCGAGCGCGACATCGCGGCCGAGCTGAACGTGTCCCGGCTTCCTGTGCGGGAGGCCATCCGCACGCTGGTGGCGGAGGGCGTCGTGATCGCGCGACCGCGCACCTGGGCGGTTGTGCGCGAGTTCACGCACGATGACATCCGCGCGTTCGCGGAGGTGCGGGAGGCGATCGAGACGCTCATCTTCGTGTTCGCCGCGGAGCGTCACGACGCGGCGGGCATCGCTCGGCTCTCGGAGGCCTACCGCCGGGAGCTCGTGGCCGCGCGCGACGGAGACGCCGAGACCGCGCGTCGGGCGGCCGCGGAGTTCCACGAGGTGGCGGTCGACCTCGCCGCGAACGAGATGCTCGGCGAGCTGATCGCCGTGTTCCTCACGCGGCTGCGCTGGCTGTTCGGTCAGCACGACGATCTGCTGGCCATGGCCGATGAGCACCGCGTGATCCTGGAAGCCGTGGCGGCCAGGGACACGGCGGCTCTGCGCGCGATCATCCCGGCGCATCTGGCGAGCGGACAGTCGGCGGCGGAACGCCGTCTGGCGCGCGCCGACATCGCGCTCTGAGAGGCCCGAAGCCGCGCGGAAGGGGCCGCGGCGCCCGGTCGCTCGGTTGTATATTGGTGCGGTCGGAGTCGGTCCGGTCATAGTCGCGCTGTCCTGGGGAGCGAGATGCGCAATCTTGCTGTCGTCGTGGGGGGTCTCCTGCTGCTGGGCGGCGCCGCGCTCGTGGTGATCGCCGATCAGGAGCGGGCCGCGGCACTCGACGCCGTCAAGGCCGAGATCGTCCGCGTCGAGGACGCCCTCGCCCGTTCGAACGGCGAGAACCTGGAGCTGGCCGAGAAGCTCACGGCGCTGCGCGCGCAGATCGCCGAGCAGGATGCGCAGCTCGCCGACACGACGGGCTTCCTGCAGTGATGCGTCGTGTGCTCGCAGTGACGGTCACGGCGGCCGTGCTGCTCGCCGTCGGGGTGCTGGCGCGTGCGGACGCCCTGGAGCAGGAGCGGGCGGAGGCGCTGACCACGCTGAGCGCCCTCGCCGATCGGTACCGCGACTCCGGACAGCGCACCGACTACCTCGCCGGTGCGGTGGAGCGGGCGGAGCAGGACACCGCCGATCGGACCGCGGTCCTCGCGGTGCGTCCGGGGTTCCTGGCAGAGATCACCGCGCTGGGCACGGCACTGCAGGGCGCAGCGGGCAAGGTCGACACGTCCGCACACCTCGCCTCGGCGCTGTCCGCGCAGCAGACGGTCCTCGCGGAGAAGGCGAACCCCGATACGGTCGTCGCGGCGACGGCCACCGTGCACGCGATCGCCGAGAAGGTCGGCACCGAGGTCGCCTCGTGGCAGGCGGCGCAGAGCGCGGGTCCCGGCCCCGGCGGCCCCCGCTGGAGTTCGAGCGGCCCCGACGGATATGCCCGCGTGCGGGCGGCGCTGGACCGCGTGGGCGGCGGCGGCGTGGGGCTGTACGAGTCGTCGTCGTGCGCGGGCGGCAACGCACCGGCCTGCGCCAACAGCAACGGCTACATCAAGTACCGCGCCGACATCGCGGGCTGGAGCACGGGCCGGTTGAACTGGGCGATGGCGCATGAGCTCGCGCACATCTACCAGTTCCGGGTGTGGGGCGCCCTCACCTCGTCCGGTGCCTACGGCGCGCTGTTCGGCAGCGATCCCGAGTTCCTCGCCAACTGCATGGCCGTGGTGCGGGGCTTCCCTGGATCGGTCGGCTGCAACGGAGATCAGCAGGCCTGGGCCTCCGGCATCTGGGTCGGCGCGGTGCGCTGAGCCGCTCGCGGCGCGTCAGGCGACGGGGGTCCTGGTGTCGATCGCCGCACGCAACGGTCGGCGCATGGCCTTCCAGTACGCAGATGGAGCGAGGCGCACCAGCACGTCGATGAGTCGCGCCTCCCGCCCCACCATGGTCCGGGCGGCCCTGCGCTCGGTGGCGCGGATGATGCGGGCCGCGGCGTCTGCGGGGTCGGTGTGGTACATCGCGGCCTGCGCGGCGGCGGCTCGTGCGGCCACGGCGGGATCGATCGCGGCGGCGTAGCGGCCGTGCAGGATGATCCCGGTGCGCACGCCCGCCGGGTACACGGCGCCGACCGAGACGGTGCTGCCCTCGAGCTCGTGGCGCAGCGCCTCGGAGAACCCGCGCACGGCGAACTTCCCGAGGGCGTACGGGATGCGCCCCGCGGGGGCCGCGAGCGCGTAGACACTCGCCAGGTGCGTGATGTGCGCAGCGGGGGCGGCGCGCAGCGCGGGCAGCAGCGCCTTGGTGATCGACACGGTGCCCCAGAGGTTGACGTCCGTGAGCCAGCGCATCTCCTCCATGGTCAGCTGATCCAGGTCGCCCAGCATCGACGACCCTGCGCACGTGATGAGCGCCGTGATGCGCGGGTGCCCGGCGGCGATGTCGTCTGCCGCCGCGAACACGGCATCGTCGTCTCGGAGGTCGACGACGTGTGTCGTGACGGTCGCCGGCGACAGCTCGGCGGCGAGAGCGGCCAGTGCGGTCGCGTCGTGGTCGAGCAGCGCGAGCGAGACGCCGCGGGACGCGAGCCGGCGGGCGATCTCTGCCCCCATCCCGTTCGCGGCGCCGGTGATCACGGTGGTGCCGCCGGCAAGGTCGAGGTGCTTCATTGCCGCCTCCTGCGGGGCGTGATCCGGGCCAGTCACGGCGAATGTCGGCTGCATGCGAGATGCTGATCCGGAACCATTCTGGCCGAGACCGGGCCGCATCGATACCGCTACGCTCGAAGGAAGGAGGTGCCGGTGGGACGGACTGCGGATGCCATCGCCGAAGGCGTCGCGATCGCGACCGCCGCCGCGCGCCTCGCCGTGAAGAACCACATCCTCATCGGCACCATCGCCGAGGACGGCGTGTTCGACCTCGACCGCTACGTGGACGATGCGCGGGAGGCGCTGCGCGCGATGGCGGAGGAGTCAGAGGAGGCGGCGGCCACCGTGACCGCCCTGCGCAAGCGTGCGCGGGGGCGCCACTCCGACCCCGTCGGCACGCACGACTACCGCGACCGCGATGTGCGCAACCTCCGCCGCCGCGCCAAGCAGTCCACGGGGGTCGCGCAGCGGCTGCGGGAGATGATGGACGACCGCGAGCAGCTCGAGCGCATCGTGGAAGAGGCCAGAGCTGCGGCGTGGGCCGATGTGCGGCACAACCTCGACCGCCGGCTGCGTGTGGAGGGCATGCGCCCTGACCAGGACCCGGACTACGCCCGCATGCGGGAGGCGCGGATGCAGGCCCTGCGCCTGGTCGATCTGCAGGCCCTGTCGTCGCAGCAGCGGGCGAGGGAGAAGCGCCGGAAGAAGCAGCAGAAAGCGGCAGCCAAGGCCGAGTGAGGCCTCGTTTCGCTTTCCCGTCGCGACTGTTGTAGGCTTGACGTCGGCCCGCTGGGCGGTTCAGCACCGCGGGTCATGCGCCTCTAGCTCAATGGATAGAGCATCTGACTACGGATCAGAAGGTTGGGGGTTCGAGTCCCTCGAGGCGCACACTGTGTTGAGACAGTACAGAACCCCCGTCGCGAGAGCGGCGGGGGTTTCTGCTGTCCCGGGCGTGGCGCTCCCGAGGGGCCGGGCTAGACGAGGCTCGTGATCGCGGGGTCGCGACGGGCCACCTCGGCCGCGGTCGACAGGATGACCTCGCGCATCGCGGCCACCGCCACGGCGGGGCTCACGTCGGAGCGGTGCGCCAGGCTCACCGTCCTGGTCATCGCGGGGTCCGAGAGACGCACGGAGCGAAGGGTCGGGCGCTCGTAGAGCACCATCGCCGGCACCACCGCGACGCCGAGGCCGCGCTCGACGAACCGCAGCACGGAGTCCATCTCCCCGCCCTCCAGCACGAGGTCGGGAGTGAGGTCGGCCGCGCGGAAGGCCGCGTCGGTCGTGGCGCGCAGCTCGTAGCTCTCGTCGAAGGCGATCAGGGGCAGTGTGGCCAGGTGGCTCAGCGGGATGGCAGGAGTGCGCGCCACAGGGGGGCGCGCGGCGGAGGACACCACGACGAGCTCTTCCGCGAGGAGCGGCGTGCGGGTGAGGCTCACGCCGGCGGGGGCGGGACCGTCGGACTGTGTGATGAGGGCCATGTCGACCGCGCCGACGGCGAGCTGTTCGACGAGCAGGCGCGACCCGCCCTCGATGAGGCGGAGGTCGACGCCGGGGTGCGCGTCGTGGAAGGAGCTGACGGCCTCCGCGACGAGGCTGATGCAGAGGGTGGGCGGGGCGCCGAGGCGCACGCGACCGCGGCGGAGGCCGGCGAGCTCGCCCATCTCGTCGCGGATGGCGTCCGCTTCGGCGAGCATGCGCTGGGCGCGCGGGAGCAGGGTCTCTCCGGCGGCGGTGAGCGCGATGTGGCCGCGGGCGCGGTGGAAGAGCTCGGCGCCCAGTTCGCGTTCCAGGGTGGAGATCTGCCTGCTGAGGGACGGCTGGGCCAGGTGCAGGTGCTCGGAGGCGCGGGTGAAGTGTCCGAGGCGGGCGACTTCGACGAACCCGCGGAGTTGCTCGAGGTTCATGTCTCATAGCCTACCCGCATGGTTTCAACTCGAACTATGCATTGGAGTAATTAGGATCGCCTAACTAGCGTCGAGAGCATGACTGCACCCGAACGACAGATCTCCACCACGATCCTCGTGATCGGCACGGGCGGCTCCGGCCTGCGCGCGGCGATCGAGGTCGCCGAACACGGCGTGGACGTGCTCGCGGTGGGCAAGCGCCCCCGTCACGACGCCCATACCTCCCTGGCCGCCGGTGGCATCAACGCCGCCCTCGGCACGATGGACGCGGAGGACAGCTGGCAGCAGCACGCCGCCGACACCATCACCGAGAGCTACCTGCTCGCCAATCCGCACACGGTCGAGGTGGTCACCCGCGGTGCGGAGCGCGGCATCCGCGACCTGGAGCGCTGGGGTATGGACTTCGCCCGGGAGGACGACGGCCGCATCTCGCAGCGCTTCTTCGGCGCACACACGTACCGCCGCACGGCCTTCTCCGGCGACTACACGGGCCTCGAGATCCAGCGGACCCTGGTGCGCAAGGCCGAGCAGCTGCACGTGCCCATCCTCGACAACGTCTACATCACCCGCCTCCTGGTGCGCGACAACGTCGTGTTCGGCGCCTACGGCTTCGACCAGGCGGACGGCACCCGCTACCTGATCCACGCCGACGCGGTGATCCTCGCCGCGGGAGGACACAACCGCATCTGGCGCCGCACGTCCTCCCGCCGCGACGAGAACACCGGCGACTCCTTCCGACTCGCGGTCGACGCCGGTGCGCGACTGCGCGACCCCGAGCTCGTGCAGTTCCACCCCTCCGGCATCATCGAGCCCGAGAGTGCCGCGGGCACCCTCATCTCCGAGGCCGCGCGCGGCGAGGGCGGCATCCTCCGCAATGCCCTCGGTGAGCGGTTCATGCAGCGGTACGACTCGGAGCGCATGGAGCTGTCCACCCGCGACCGCGTCGCGCTCGCCGCGTACACCGAGATCAGGGAGGGCCGCGGCACCGAGAAGGGCGGCGTATGGCTCGACGTGTCGCACCTTCCCCGCGAGACGATCATGACGCGGCTGCCGCGCGTGTACCAGACGATGATGGAGCTGCAGATGCTCGACATCACGACCGACCCGATCGAGATCGCGCCGACGGCGCACTACTCCATGGGCGGGGTGTGGGTGCGCTCGGAGGACCATGGCACCGACGTCGACGGACTGTATGCGATCGGCGAGGCGTCGAGCGGCCTGCACGGTGCGAACCGGCTCGGCGGGAATTCGCTCATCGAGCTGCTGGTGTACGGCCGCATCGTCGGGCAGGCGGCCATGGCCCACGCGGCCGGGCTCGACGCCCAGCGACGGTCCGCCGACGCGGTCGCGTCCGCCCGCGCCGAGATCGACGACCTGCTCGCCGCGGAGGGGCGTGAGAACGTCCGCGCTCTGCAGCGCGCGATCCGCAATCTCATGACCGACTACGCGGGTGTCGTGCGCTCGGAGGACGGACTGCTCGCCGGACTCGCCGACCTCGACATGATCGAGGGGCGGATGGAGGACATCGGCATCCATCCGGACATCGCGGGGTTCCAGGACCTCGCGCACGCGTTCGACCTCAAGGCCTCGGCTCTCGCCGCCCGTGCCACCCTGGAGGCCGCGCTCGAGCGCAGGGAGACCCGCGGCTGCCACAACCGCAGCGACTACCCCGACACCGATCCCACGCTGCAGGTCAACCTGGTGTGGTCGCCCGGCACGGGGGTCACGCGCGAGGAGATCCCGCCCATCCCCGCCGAGATCGCCGAACTCATGCGCGACGTGGACACGGCGGGGAAGCTGGTCGAGTAGACGGAAC
>NZ_JALXPE010000079.1 GCF_025143365.1 Microbacterium sp. p3-SID336
CTCCGACGACGACGAGCACGACTCCGACGACGAAGGCGACTCCGACGACGAAGGCGACTCCGAGGACGACGCGGTAGACGCGGACGAGCCCGAGGACGACGACGCCGACGCCCGCGGGGCAGGCGTCGGCGACGAGGAGGAGTGACCTCGGGCGGTCAGCCGCCCAGGTTCTCCAGCACGTAGTCGATCGAGCGGGTCAGCTGCCGGACGTCGTCCGGGTCGATGGAGACGAACGTGGCGACCCGGAGCTGGTTGCGCCCGAGCTTGCGGTACGGCTCCGTGTCGACGATGCCGTTGGCGCGAAGGGTCTTCGCGATGGCGGCGGCATCGATGCTCTCGTCGAAGTCGATCGTGGCCACGACGGGGGAGCGGTGCGACGGGTCGGAGACGAACGGGGTCGCGACGGACGATGCCTCCGCCCAGTCGTAGAGCACCGACGAGGACTCGGCCGTGCGCGAGGCGGCCCACCCGAGACCGCCGTTGTCGAGGATCCAGCGCAGCTGGCTGTCGAGCAGGTGCAGCGTGGTGAGCGCCGGCGTGTTCAGGGTCTGGTTCAGGCGTGAGTTGTCGACGGCGTGCTTGAGGCTGAGGAACTCGGGGATGTACCGGCCGGACGCGGCGATCCGCTCGATCCGCTCCACCGCGGCGGGGGAGACGGCGGCGAACCACAGGCCGCCGTCCGAGCCGAGGTTCTTCTGCGGGGCGAAGTAGTACACGTCGGCCTGTGCCACGTCGAACTCGATGCCGCCGGCGGCGCTGGTCGCGTCGATCACCGTCAGCGCCCCCTCGGCGGCGACGCGGGAGATCGGCGCCGCGACGCCCGTGGAGGTCTCGTTGTGCGGCCAGGCGTACACGTCGATGCCCTCGACGACCTCCGCCGCCGTGCGCGAGCCGGGCTCCGCCTTGCGGACGTCCGGTGCCTCGAGCCAGGGGGCGCCCGCTGCCGCGGCGAACTTGCCGCCGAACTCGCCGAACACGAGGTTCTGCGCACGCCGCTCGATGAGACCGAAGGCGGCGGCGTCCCAGAAGGCGGTCGAGCCGCCGTTGCCGAGCAGGATCTCGTAGCCCTCGGGGATGCGGAAGAGGGCGGCGAGCTGCTCCCGTACGCTCCCGACCAGGTTCTTCACCGGCGCCTGGCGATGCGAGGTGCCGAGGATCGATGACCCCGACGACAGGAGCGCCTCCAGCTGCGCGGGGCGCACTTTCGAGGGACCGCAGCCGAAGCGGCCGTCAGCGGGCAGGAGGTCACCGGGAATCTCGATCGCCATGCGTCGATTCTAGGGGGAGCCCCGTCTGCCTCCTCGTTCCGCGACGATCCGATGTCCGTGCGGGAATGTAGGCTTGCCTAAGAAATTCGGAGGGCCCGCACATGACCGATCTGATCGACACCACGGAGATGTATCTCCGCACCATCCTCGAGCTCGAGGAGGAGAACATCGTGCCGCTGCGCGCGCGCATCTCCGAGCGCCTCGGTCACTCCGGGCCGACGGTCTCGCAGACGGTCGGACGGATGGAACGCGACGGCCTGGTCGTCGTCTCCGAGGATCGCACGCTCGAGCTCACGGACGCAGGTCGCCGCAAGGCGGTGGACGTCATGCGCAAGCACCGGCTCGCCGAGCGCCTGCTGTCGGACGTCATCGGTCTCGACTGGGCGTTCGTGCATGAGGAGGCCTGCCGGTGGGAACACGTGATGAGCGAGCAGGTGGAGCGTCGCCTCGTGGAGCTGCTCGGCCACCCGACCGAGTCGCCGTACGGCAACCCGATCCCCGGACTCGATCAGCTCGGCGACCTTCCGGCCCGCACGTTCGACGAGGGTGTCGTCGGGCTGGTCCAGCGGCTGAACGCCGCCGGTGTCCCCGTCGAGGGCACGGTCCGTCGTCTCGCTGAGCCCGCCCAGGTCGATCCCGAGCTGCTCGAACAGCTCAGGGATGCCGGTGTGGTGCCGGGCGCACGCGGCGACTTCCGCTTCAACGAGGGGTATGTCCTCATCCAGATGGACGGCAAGGACGAGGGCCTGGAGCTTCCCGTCGAGCTCGCCTCGCACATCTTCCTGGTCGGGGAACCGGCCTGATCCCGCCGCGAAATCGCGCTCACCGAGGATTGCCAGTTTCCCAGGGTGACATGATCGTTATCTTCCGGTAACCTCGGTCAGGTCCTCAGCGAAGAAGCCCGCTGCGGATGAACCGCGAAGATTCGCCTTCAGGCTCGTCGTCTTCACGGCAGGAACGCACAAAGTACCCGAAGCTACATTCGTGCCACGAGAGCAGAGTGCCGACGAGCCCGCGCCACCCGAGGCGTGAAGGCACAGGAGGATCACGTTTTGGCCGCAGACATCGAACCGACCGCGAAGAGTGAAGATCGAGTACCCGCCCGCCGCACCGGCGCGAGGGTGAGTGCTCGCAAGGTCGTCAAACCACTCCGGTCCGTTGCGATCTTCGGTGCCGTCGGCGCCCTGGTCGCCGCCGTCGCCCTTCCCGCGTATGCGGCGTCGAAGCCGGCAGAGGCCGCCACCACCACGGTGCAGCAGTTGGCCGCGGTCGACGCGCAGTCCCTGGTCGTCGCCTCCGAGGCCACGGCCGCGCCCGTGGTCCGCGGCGCCTTCTCCGCCACCACGCCGGAGGAGATCGCGAAGAAGAAGGCCGAGGAAGCAGCTGCCGCGCGTGCCGCCGCAGCCGCCACCGCCGCCGCGTCGTCGTCTTCCTCCCGCTTCAACACCGCCGGTTACGCGCTCACCGCTCCCGGCTCCGGAGAGGTCCGCTACCCGCTTCCGCTCGGCTCCTGGAACGTCAGCCGCACGATCGGCGGCGGCCACAACGGCATCGACATGCTCGCCCCGGCCGGCACCCCCATCTACGCGGCCGCGGCCGGCGTGGTCCGTGCCTCCGCCGAGAGCATCGGCGGGTACGGCGTCTGCGTCATGATCGACAGTGTCGTGGGCGGCCAGCGCGTGCAGACGACGTATGGTCACATGCTCTACGGCTCGCGTCAGGTGCAGGCGGGTCAGAGCGTCGCCGCCGGGCAGCTCATCGGCTACGTCGGCAGCACCGGCCGCTCCACCGCCAACCACCTGCACTTCGAGGTGTGGATCAACGGCGGCCTCGTCGAGCCGGGTTCCTGGCTCTCCATCAACGCCGGCTGAGCGGACACGAGTTCGATCATTCATCTGCCGTTCCGCCCTGCATGCATCGGGATGGGTTAGCCTGAACCCGTCGTCGCACAGGCGGGAGAGGCTGATGGAGCGAATACCGAGCATCCGAACCATGGACGCTCTCGGTCGTCATGTCCTTCAGCATCGCCCGCTGGGATGCCGCGGTCCTGCCGCGCGCGAAAGGCGCTGTCTCTAGACAGCGCCTTTTCTCGTCCCTGCGAACACTCTGCCCTCTGCGCGACCTCGTGTGAGTCGAGAGTGCCGGGAAGCCGTCCCGGCGGATCGAGAGGATGACGAATGCGCACACTGGTCCTGAACGCCGGATACGAGCCGCTGGCGATCGTGTCGTTCAAACGAGCCCTGGTCCTGGTCATGAACGACAAGGCCACCGTGATCGAGCGCGTGGAGGACGACCCCGTCTGGGGGACTCGCGGCGTCTACGATCGCCCCGCCGTCATCATCCTCACCCGCTACGTGCGCGTGCCGACGAGTCGACGCGTGCCGGTGACGCGGCGAGGCGTGCTGCGACGCGACGATCACCGCTGCGGGTACTGCGGCAAGTCGGCCTCGACGATCGATCACGTGCTTCCGCGGTCGCGCGGCGGAGCGGACTCCTGGGAGAATCTGGTCGCCTGCTGCCTGCGGTGCAACAACCTCAAGAGCGATCGCACACCGCAGGAGATGCGCTGGCACCTGCGCTTCACGCCACGACCCCCGCACGGTACCGCCTGGACCGTGCGCGGCTCCGAACGCAGCGACCCGCGCTGGGAGCCCTACCTCGCGCTCGCGGCGTGACGCCCTGTCGCGGGAGGGCGCGCCCCCGTCCCGTAGACTGGGTGCGCGCCCTCGTAGCTCAGCAGGATAGAGCAGCCCTCTCCTAAAGGGCAGGTCGCAGGTTCGAATCCTGTCGAGGGCACTCTCTCTCCGCCGTGGAGGTCACGGCTTCCCCTGGCGCCACAGCTTCGACGGCCACCAGATGGCCTTGCCGATGTCGTACGCGAGCGCCGGCACGAGCAGCGACCGCACGACGAACGTGTCGAGCAGCACACCGAAGGCGACGATGAACGCCAGCTGCACCAGGAACAGGATCGGAATCACCGACAGGGCCGCGAAGGTCGCCGCCAGCACGAGTCCGGCCGAGGTGATCACGCCGCCCGTGATGGAGAGTCCGCGCAGGATCCCCTCCCTGGTGCCGTGCTCCTTCGACTCCTCGCGGACGCGCGTCATCAGGAAGATGTTGTAGTCGATGCCGAGGGCCACGAGGAAGACGAACCCGTAGAGGGGGACGGCAGGATCGGCGCCGGGGAAGTCGAAGATGCCGTTGAAGACCAGTGCCGACACCCCCAGTGCGGTGCCGAACGACAGCACCGTGGTGAGGATCAGCAGCACGGGCGCGAAGATCGAGCGCAGCAGCAGCATCAGGATCAGCATGATCACCACGAGGATCACCGGGATGATCAGGTTGCGGTCGTGGATGGACGCATCGTTCGTGTCGACCGAGGTGGCGGTGACCCCGCCGACCGCCGCGTCGAGGTCGTCCAGCTCGGTGCGCAGCTCGCGCACGGTGTCTGCGGCCGCACCCGAGTCCGCCGCATTGGTCAGCGTGCCCTGCAACAGCACCTGTCCATCCACGGTGGTGGGTTCGGGTGCGGGCGTGCCGGGAGGGCCGACTGCGGTGATACCGTCCGCCGTGACAGGGGCGGAGCCGCTCGGGGAGTCGGCCGCGGTCACGGCCACCCCGTCGATGCCATCGCTCGCCAGCAGCACGTCGGCCGCGTCCTGCAGGCGGGCCTCGTCGACGACGACATACACCGGGCTGCCGGAGCCGCCGGGGAAGTGCTCGCCCAGCGCGACCTGCCCGTCCCGCGCCTCGGAGGCGCCGAGGACCAGGTCAGACTGCGGCACCCCGACCGCGTCGAGCTGCGTGACGCCCGCGGCGCCCGCGAGCAGGACGAGCGTGGTGGCGATCCAGATCACGCGCGGGCGCTTCTTGATCGCTCCGGCGAGCCGGGCCCACAGTCCGGTCTTGCGCATGCCGTGTTCTTCGGCGACGACCTCCGGCTCGAAGCGCGGACGCCGGGGCCAGAAGACCGCACGGCCGAAGAGGAGCAGCAGCGACGGCAGGAGCGTGAGCGCTGACAGCATCGCGAACACGATCCCGATCGCCGCGACCGGACCGAGCGTGCTGTTCGACTTCAGATCGCTGAGCAGCAGACACAGCAGCCCGGCGATGACCGTGCCGCCGGAGGCCACGATCGGCTCCACCGAGCCCTTCCACGCCGCGGTCAGGGCGACGCCCTTGTCCTGGGCGACGCGAAGCTCCTCGCGGAAGCGCGCGACGAACAGCAGCGCGTAGTCGGTTGCCGCGCCGATCACCAGGATGAACAGGATCCCCTGCGTCTGACCGCTGAGCAGCAGGATCTCCCACTTCGCGAGCCACCACACCACCAGGAGGGCCACGCAGAGGGCGAACAGGCTCGTAGACAGCACCACCAGGGGCAGCAGGAACGAGCGATAGACGAGGACCAGGATGATGAGCACGGCCAGCAGCGCGACGCCGAGCAGCAGTCCGTCGATGCCGGCGAAGCCCGCGACGAGGTCCGCGCTGAACCCCGCAGGTCCCGTGATGTACACGGTGATCCCGTCCGGCACGGCGGCGCGCAGCTCCTCGCCGAGCGCGGCTGTCGTGTCTGCGAGCTCGGCGTCGCCGTCGATGGGGATGAACGCCTGCGCGGCCTTGCCGTCGTCGGACGGGAGCGCCGGAGACACGTCCTCGGACACGCCTTCCACCGAGGGGGCATCGGCGACGGCATCGGCGATCGCGTCGAGCTCGCCCTGCGTCAGCTCATCCTCGGAGGTGAACACGGCGATGGCCGGGATCGACTCGCTGTCGTTGAACTCGCCGAGCAGCTGCTGCACGGCGGTCGCATCCGCGGACTCCGGAAGGTAGGTGGTCTGGTCGTTCGACGACACCTCGTCGACCTTGCCGAACAGCGGTCCGCCGAAGGACGCGCCGGCGAGCCACACCAGGATCAGCAGGACCGGGAGGAAGACCCGCAGCCACGAGTGGCGTCGGGTGCGCTCGCGGGTCGGGGGTGTCGGCGCGTCGGCGGGGCGGGACATCGGAGGGTTCCTTTCGGGTGTCGTGCGGCGGCCGGGGGTCAGGAGACCCAGGCGAGGATGAGGATCATCGTGGCGAGGAAGCCCGCGATGTAGTTCAGGGCGATGAAGCGTCGCCAGGCGCGGTTCGTTCTGGCGGACGTGTCGTCCGTCACGTTCCACCAGGGCGCGGCGTTCACGATGTACGGAAGGGCGAGCACGGCGGCGAGCGGTCCGGGCCACGGCGTGAAGAGCATCGCCACCCCGGCGAGCGTCCAGAGGGCCATCGCGAGCCGCACGGTCGTGCGTGCTCCGATGACGGTTGCGATCGAGGAGATCCCGCCCTCACGGTCGGGGCCGACGTCCTGCACCGCGCCGAAGGCGTGTGCCGCCATCCCCCAGAGGAAGAACGCGCTCAACGTCAGCACGGTCGCGGCGTTCACCGGTGCGCCGGCCAGGGCGAGCCCGACGATGGCGGGGCTCACGAAGTGCGTGCTCGAGGTGATCGAGTCGAGGAACGGGCGCTCCTTGAAGCGCAGCACCGGTGCCGAGTATGCGATCACCGCGAACACGCTCAGTGTCAGCCAGAACCATGACGCCGGATTCCCCACCGCGTAGAGGTAGACGAGGAACGGGATGTTCGTGAGAGCGGCAGCCCACAGCGTCGCGCGATGGATGCGAGGTGCCAGCAGCGCCCCCTCGATTCCGCCCTTGCGCGGGTTCGCGAGATCGGACGCGTAGTCGAACACGTCGTTGATGCCGTACATCGCGAGGTTGTACGGCACGAGGAAGTACAGGGTGCCGATCACGAGAGTCAGGTCGATCTCACGGGTGCTGAGCAGGTAGGCGGCGGCGAAGGGGAAGGCCGTGTTGATCCAGCTGATCGGCCGCGACGACAGCACGATCTGCGCCAGGTCGCGACCGGCGGAACGATGCGTGGAACGGTCGCTCATGGCCGGTGCTCCTTCGCGGCATCCGAACGGCGGGTCCGGGTGCGGAGTGCCCGCACCGCTGTCCACACGGCGGGCAGCAGCACCACCCCGGCGAGCGGATAGGCGAAGTCCTCGAGCGGGGCCAGCCCGATGTACACGCCGAGGAGGTGCGCGGAGGAGTAGTGGAACAGACCGGCCCCGATCATCACCGTGTCGAACACAGCGGTGAGCAGCACCAGCACGATGGCGGTGATGCCGACGGCGCCGAGGTGCGGGCGCTGTCGTGCGACGAGCGCGAGCGTGACAGCCGTGACGGCGGCGACCGCGAGGAAGACGGCGGAGAGCTGCAGGTAGGTCATCGCGGGACCTCGGATCCGCGGAGGCGCTCGCGCCGGCGGTCCAGCAGACGGAGGGCACCCCCGTAGATCACCATCGTGCACACGACGAGGAACACGAGGAACACCGGCTCCTCCAGAGGGAGTTCGGGCGCGAGCACGATGCCGGTCGCGACCACGGCCTCGCCGCGGAAGAAGATGCCGCTGACGATGCCGGCGACGTCCCAGATCAGGAAGAACACGAGTCCGACGACGGTGACGACCGCGGCAGAGACCGGGTCGCGCCAGAAGAACAGCCGGAAGCGCCAGTCGAGCAGGAGCATGCACCCGAGCGAGACCAGCAGGGCGCCCAGGTAGACGGCGCCCATCACGACTGCTCCGCTCGCACACCCCGCGCGGCGGGCTCGGGGAGCGGTCCGGGGGAGTGGTCGCCGCGGATCCGCTTGAGGACGATCTCTGCGCTGATGAGGCACATCGGCACGCCCACCCCGGGCGCGGTCGTGGCGCCGGCGTAGTACAGGCCGCGGACCCGCTTCGACGCGTTCTGCGCGCGGAACATCGCGCTCTGCGACAGGATGTGCGCCGGCCCGAGCATGCCCCCGCGCCACGATCGGTAGTCGTCGTGGAAGTCGGCGGGTCCGACCGTCTCCCTGACCACGATGCGCTCGCGCAGGTCGGGGATGTCCGCCCACGTCGAGATCATGTCGATCGCGGCGTCGGCGGCCTGCTCGACCTGGGGTGACCCGGCGCCGTCCGCGCCGCCGTGGCCCAGCTCGACCTGGGCGGGAACGGGGATCAGCACGAACAGGTTCTCGTGGTCGGCGGGGGCCACGTCGGGATCGGTCGCGCTCGGACGGCACACGTACGTGGACGCCGGCGACGGGAGGTGCGGCGCGGTGCCGAAGATCGCGTCGAAGTTCGCGTCCCAGTCCTCCGTGAAGAACAGCGAGTGATGGGGGAGCTGTGGCAGCTCACCCCGCACGCCCAGCATCACCAGCACGCCGCCGGGGCCACTCGTGCGTCGCGCCCACCACGACTCGGGATACGTCTGCAGGGTGGGAGGCAGCAGCGCCGTCTCCGTGTGGTGCAGGTCGGCCGCCGACACCACGATGTCCGCATCCTCGATGTGCTGGTGACCCTCGTGGTCGGTCCAGCCGACACCCGTCGCGATCGTGCCGCCCTCGGTGTCGCGGGTCAGGATGCCCGTGACATCCGCGCCGGTCACGATCCGGGCGCCGGCCTCGACCGCGAGCGCCTCGATGCGCTCGACCACGCGCCAGAACCCGCCCTGCGGGTAGAGCACTCCCTGATCGAGGTCGAGCGCGCTCATCAGGTGATACATGGCGGGGGCCGTGCGCGGATCGGTGCCGAGGAACACCGCGGGGTAGCCGAGGATCTGGCGCAGCACGGGGTGACGGAACCGCCGCGCCGCGAACGCCTGCAGCCGTGTGCCGAGCAGGGAGAACAGACGGGGAAGGGCGCGCAGCACCTCCGGGGCCGCCAGGGTGCGCGCCTGCGTGAAGGGGTTGTACAGGAAGTAGCGCTGCGCCATCGCCCCGGCGTGATGCGCGGAGTCGAGGTAGGAGTCCAGCGCCGCGGAAGACCCGGGTTCCAGGGTCTCGAACAGTCGCTGAACGGCCTCCCGTCCGGCCGGCACGGTGACCGCGGCGCCATCCGCGGCCGTGGGTGAGCGGAACACGCGGTAGCCGGGATCGAGGAGCGTGAGCTCCAGCTGCTCCTCGGTGCTGGTGCCCATCATGCGGAAGAAGTGGTCGAACACCTCCGGCATGAGGTACCACGAGGGGCCCGCGTCGAATCGGAAGCCGTCGCGCTCGACGCTGCCGGCCCGTCCGCCCACCCGCTCGTTCTTCTCCAGCACGGTCACGTCGTGTCCGTCACGGGCGAGCAGCCCGGCGGCCGCGAGCCCCGCGACACCGGCTCCGATCACGACCACGCGGCTCATCGGTCACGCTCCAGGGCTGTGGTCGCGACAGCTCGGGCGGCGAGCAGCGCCTTGATCGGATCCGGCACGCGCACCCGGCGGCGATAGAGCTCCGCGGCCGGGGTCTTGGCCACGCGTCGTGTGAGCGCGGCGAACAGGGCGAGCGCGCTCCGGACGGCAGCCCGTGCGTCCTTGGGCAGCAGGGGGATGGCGGCTCTGGCGTCGTCGAGCTGGCGTTCCACCGTGTCGACCCACGCGTCGCGATCCGCGTCGGTCAGCCGGGCCGAGCCTCCGAGGTAGCCGCGGTGCAGGCGGTCGGTGTCGTCGGCGAGGTCCCGCAGGAAGTTCACGTTCTGGAAGGCCGCTCCGAGCCGTCTGGCGCCGCGGCGCAGGATCTCGAGCTCGGCGTCGCTCCGCGGGGCGTCGCGCAGGAAGACCTGCAGACACATGAGCCCGACGACCTCCGCCGAACCGTAGACGTAGGCCGCGTGGGCTTCCGCGTCGTAGGCGGTGAAGCCGGGATCGCCCGCGATGTCGGCGCGCATCGAGTCGAAGAAGGGCTGGGTCAGCTCCTCGCCGATGCCGCACTCCCTGGCCGTCCGCGCGAACGCATGCAGGATGAGGTCGCTGCTGTACCCCGTGCGCATCGACCGGTGGGTCTCGGCGATGTAGGAGTCGAGGGCGGCGGATTGGGCCGAGGAGTCGAGCCCCGCTTCCGCGGCGACGCCGTCCACGATCTCATCGGCGATGCGAACCATGGCGTAGATGTTGCGCACGTGCTGCCGGTGGCGTCGACCGAGCAGCCGGGTGGCGAGGCCGAAAGAGGTGGAGTAGGTGCGGATGACGTCGGTCGTGGCGATCTCCGCGGTGCGGCTGAAGCGACGCAGGGCCTCGTCCCTGCGGTCGGCGGATGGCGCCGTCATCGGCTGCGACCCTCGATGCGATCCGCCAGCGCGAGGACGGTCCGCCCTGCGGCGGGCGAGAGCGTGCCGGCTTCCTCGGCCTCTGCCAGCACGGTGGAGACGGCCGTGAGCTGCTCCTGCACGAGTCCGCGGACGAAGTCCTCTGCCCCGCATTCGCGCAGTCGTTCGCGGATGTGCATGGCGTCTGCGGTGCTGAGATCCGAGGTGCCGAACCGCAGCTCGATGCTGGGCCAGTCGCTGGTCATGCGCGCATAGGCGATGATCGCCGTCTCCTTGCCCTCCCTGAGATCGGAGTACGCGTCCTTGCCGTGGGTCTCGGGGTCCCCGAACACGGAGAGCAGGTCGTCCTGGAGCTGATACGCGAGGCCGAGGTGGGCGCCGATCTCGGTGAGGTGGTCCTCGGCGGCCGTCGATGCACCCGCGAGCACCGCGGCGGCGCGCAGGGGCAGCACGAAGGAATATGCCGCCGTCTTGGAGGCGCTGGTGGCGAGGATCGTCCGCAGGTCGGGAGTGATGATCCCGTCGCTGAGCGCGACATCGGCGTGCTCTCCGGCGACGGTCTCGAACACGGTGGTGTCCAGCAGCGCGAGCAGGCGCTCGCGCCCGGACGGCGTCACGTCGGCGCGCGCGAAGCCGAGGACGGCGGTCGACAGCAGGAGATCGCCCAGCAGGATCGCACTCGAGCGACCCCAGTGCAGGGCGGAGGCGGTGCTGTCGTCCGGGCGGCGGGCGATCAGGGAGCCGATGAGGTTGGGGCGACGCCGACGCGTGAGGTCGCCGTCGATGACGTCGTCATGGAGAAGGAACGCGTAGTGCAGGAGCTCGACATGGGCGGCCACCTCGATCGCTCCGGCGGTCTGCTCGGCCGTGGCGCTCTCGGAGGACAGCGACTGGAACAGGTCCATCAGCATCCGAGGTCGGAGCAGCTTCCCGCCGAGCGCGTGCTCCGCGGCGGTGTTCCACAGCGCTGCGAACTCAGCGCCGTAATGCTCTGCGGCGACCGAGCGCTCGGCGAATCGCCGTCGCAGCACCTCCTCGATCCGGGTTCCGAGGTCCTCCTCGGTGAGCGTGATCGGCATGGCTCAGACCTCACCGAGACGCCGCAGCAGCGGCAGCTGCTCGACGAGCCACGGGCTGAAGGCGAAGGGGGTGCGACTGACCGCTTCGGTCAGGGCGCCGGGATCGACCCAGGCCCACTCGGCGACCTCGTCCGGGTTGGCCACGGGGTCCGCATCGACGACCGCGACGTGCACGGGGCACACTTCGTTCTCCACGATGCCGCTCGCATCGACCGCGCGATAGCGATAGTCAGGGACGGCCAGGCGGACCCCTGAGACGTGCAGCCCGAGCTCGTCTTCGGCGCGCCGCCGCACCGCGTCGGTCATCTCCTCGTCCGGCTGCGGGTGCCCGCAGAAGCTGTTGGTCCAGACGCCGGGCCAGGTCCGCTTCGCCAGGGACCGGCGCGTCACGAGGAGGCGACCGTCGCGGTCGAGGACATAGCAGGAGAACGCCAGATGGAGCGGGGTGTCGTACGTGTGGACCTCGCTCTTCGGCAGGACACCGACGGCGGTCCCGTCTTCCGCGAGCAGCGTGACGTTGTCCATGACTTCCCCGTCCTTTAGCTAACTTGGTGAAATATCAACTTAGCATGAAACTGTTCGTGTGTAACATGATCGCATGGACACGGAGTCGCGCACCACCCCGCAGACGGCGGACCTCGACGGTGCGCCCGGGTCCGAGGTGCAGACGCGGTCGGCCCCGGACGGCCTTGCGCACGCGTCGATCTACGACGTCGATGCCAGCGACCCTCGCAGCACCCTGATCGATCGGAGCGGTGTCCCGCCGGAGGACCTGCGTCAGATCGCGCGGGTCATGGAGGCGCTCGGCGAGCTGCGGGACGCCGAGCAGCGGCTGTCGCAGGCATCGCGTCGATACATGCAGCTCAATGAGACGGATATGCGAGCGCTGCACTACCTGATCGTGTGCGACAACCGCTCGCTCGTGGCCACCCCGAGCGGCATCGCGCATCACCTCGGGGTCTCGACAGCGGCGACCACCAAGCTCCTCGATCGGCTGGAGAAGGGCGGGCACATCAAGCGCTCGCCGCATCCCACCGATCGCCGCGCGTTGGCCATCACGATCACACCCGAGACCAGGCACGCCGCCATGGAGACCGTGGGCAGGCAGCAGGCGAAGCGCTTCTATGCGGCGGCGCGTCTGACCTCGGACGAACGCGAGGTCGTGATCCGCTTCCTCAAGGACATGACCGACGAGATCACCCTGCGTGACGAGCCCTGGGCCACGCAGGGCACAGAAGAAAATCCCGCCCGACCGTGAGGCGGGGCGGGATCCGGTTAATGCGCGGCTTTATACGCGTCGAGCACGGGAGCGGGAATTCGACCCCTCTCCGAGAGGCTATAGCCGTTCTCATTCGCCCAGGCGCGGATCGCGGCGACCTCGGGATTCCGCGCCGGCCGCTTCTTCGATGACGCCGAGCGCGAGGATGCGGACGAGCCGCTGCCCGCGCGACGCCCTGCGGAGATATACGGCTCCAACGCGGCGCGCAATTCCTCGGCGTGAGCCGCGTTGAGGTCGATCTCGTAAGAGGTGCCATTGAGCGAGAAATGCACGGTCTCGCCCTCACCGACCTCCAGGACGCTGCCATCGATATCGTCGACCAGCTGGTGCACAATTCTTCTCGCCATGGATGCGACTGTACCGCTGCCTCAGGAATGGCGGCAAGAAATCACTGATATGTTGCATTCGCCGCGGCTTGTCGCATTCACGGCAGAACGCCCGCGCGGCGCGCTTTCGTCACCGCCGCATGGCGTGTGGAGGCGTCGAGCTTCGACATCGCGGTTCCCAGATACGCCTTGACCGTGCCCTCGCGCAGACCCAGCTGCGCGGCGATCTCCGCATTCGTCGACCCGAGCGCGGCGCAGGCGAGCACATCCGTCTCCCGCGGCGAGAGGTGCACGGTCAGCACGGGGCCGGTCGCGGGGGGCGCGGTGTCGCCGGCCAGGGTGACCAGCCTCCGCTCCACCTGGGCGAGGCGCGCGCGAAGCTCGACGTCATCGACGGAAGCCGCGATGCTGCGGAGCTCCGCGAAGCTCTCGCGCAGTTCCTCCCGCTGCCTCGGAGCGACCGTCGGCGCGGTGGGCGCCGCCGTCTGCAGGCGCCGCTGCACCTCGTCCCTGATCCGCAGTTCGTCCGCGACGGACTGCGCGACCTGCATCGCAGGGGCGGTCGTCACACCGCCGACCTGCTCCTGATTCCACGCGCCGGCGTAGAGGACGCCGCGCGAGCGCCCCTGGACGACGATCGGCAGAGCGAGGAGCGTCCGCAGCCCCTCGCCGAGCACGAACACGTCGTAGTCATGGGTGATCTGCCGGGACGAGCCGTAGTCACTCGTCATCCGCGGGCGCAGCTCCATCATCGCCCTGCCGCCGAGACCGCGTTCGGGGCGCACGCGAAGGCCGTCCAGCGACCGGGTCCGCGCGCCGACGATGCTCGTGACGCTGACGACGCCCTCTTCGATCAGACCTCCGAAGGCGACCGGGAAGCGGGTGCGCCTGGCGAGCTCGCGCACCGCGTTGGCGACGAGCTCCGCCTCGGATTCGGCGGGGGCCGGAGAGCTCACGGGATACCTACTTTCGGGGGTGACGACACCGTTCCCCGTTTCGTAGCGTCGACCCTACCATTCGGGCGGAGAGACCCGCGCGAGCACCGGACATGTGGCAAGGAGGCCCCATGAGCGACCACGAATCGACCCGTCAAGGCGGAGCGATCGACTACATCGCCGTCGAGCAGTCCCCGAGATTCCTGCAATTGAAACGGACGCAGAGATCATTCATCTTCCCGCTCGCGGCATTCTTCCTGATCTGGTACTTCGTCTACGTGCTGCTGGCCGCATTCGCTCGCGACTTCATGGCGCAGCGCGTCTGGGGTGACATCACCGTCGGGCTGCTGTTCGGACTGGGGCAGTTCGTGACGACGTTCGCGATCACGATGGCGTACGTGGCATTCGCCAATCGCCGGCTCGACCCCATCGCGTCGGAGATCCGCGAAGAACTCGAGAAGGCGCAGGGCGAGGCATGATTGCGATCCGCACGGCCACCGAGACCGTCGAACTGGAGATCAATCCGGTCTTCAACATCTCGATCTTCCTGGCATTCGTCATCGTGACGCTGTTCATCGTCATCCGGGCGAGCAGGAACAATAAGACCGCCGCGGACTATTACGCCGCAGGGCGCTCCTTCACAGGGCCGCAGAACGGGTTCGCGATCGCGGGCGACTATCTGTCGGCGGCGTCGTTCCTCGGCATCTGCGGCGCCATCGCGATCAACGGCTACGACGGCTTCCTCTATTCGATCGGCTTCCTGGTTGCCTGGCTGGTCGCCCTGCTCCTGGTCGCCGAGCTCATGCGCAACACCGGGAAGTTCACGATGGCGGACGTGCTCTCGTTCCGTCTCGCTCAGCGCCCCGTGCGGATGGCCGCGGCCATCACGACCCTCGCGGTCTGCTTCTTCTACCTGCTCGCCCAGATGGCAGGTGCCGGCGGCCTGGTGTCGCTGCTGCTGGGCATCGACGGTCGTGTCGGGCAGTCCGTCGTGATCGCGGTCGTCGGCGTGCTCATGATCGTGTACGTGCTCATCGGCGGGATGAAGGGCACCACGTGGGTCCAGATCGTCAAGGCCGTGCTGCTGATCGGCGGCGCGCTCGGCATGACGATCTGGGTCCTGGCGATCAACGGATTCAGCCTCAACACGCTCCTGGAGGCGGCGGTCGCGAACTCCGACAAGGGAGATGCGGTGCTGGCGCCGGGCCTGCAGTACGGCGCCAACCCGTGGGACTTCCTCTCCCTCGGCATGGCTCTGGTGCTCGGCACCGCGGGACTGCCGCACGTGCTGATGCGGTTCTACACCGTGCCGACGGCGAAGGAGGCACGGAGGTCCGTCGTCTGGGCGATCTGGCTGATCGGCGGGTTCTACCTGCTGACGCTCGTCCTCGGCTACGGCGCAGGGGCGCTCGTCGGTGCGGACGTGATCGCGGCGGCTCCGGGTGGCGTGAACTCCGCGGCACCGCTGCTGGCCCTCAAGCTGGGCGGACCCGTGCTCCTCGGGTTCATCTCGGCTGTGGCCTTCGCCACGATCCTCGCGGTGGTGGCGGGTCTCACCATCACGGCTGCCGCATCGTTCGCCCACGACATCTACGCGAACGTCATTCAGAAGGGGCGGAAGGACGCGGCGGGAAACCCCGTCGCGGCCGACCCGAACGGCGAGGTCCGGGTCGCTCGGCGCACGGTGATCGTGATCGGCATCCTCGCGATCCTCGGCGGCATCGGCGCCCAGGGGCAGAACATCGCCTTCCTCGTCGCTCTCGCGTTCGCGGTGGCCGCCTCGGCGAACCTTCCGACGATCCTGTACTCGCTGTTCTGGCGCCGATTCACCACACGCGGCGCGGTGTGGAGCATGTACGGAGGGCTGGGGTCGGCGATCGTGCTGATCATCCTGTCGCCGGTGTTCTCCGGCACCCCGACGTCCATGATCCCGGGTATCGACATCGCGATCTGGCCCCTGAACAACCCCGGCATCGTGTCCATCCCGCTCGGGTTCCTGCTCGGATGGCTGGGCACCGTGACGAGCACGAGGCGGGAGTCGCCGCAGCTTGCCGCAGAGATGGAAGTGCGCTCGCTGACCGGCTTCGGCGCCGAGAAGGCCGTCGACCACTGAGG
>NZ_JALXPE010000008.1 GCF_025143365.1 Microbacterium sp. p3-SID336
CTTCAGCTGCGCGTTCTCGAGGTGCAGCTGACCGCCGCCCTCGACCCAGACGCCGTCGACCTTCGTGCTGGTCGCGGTGACCACGGTGGACTGCAGCGGCACGATCAGCGGCACCTGCTGGTTGATGATCGTCTGCACGGTGCCCCACTTCTCGGCGCGTGCGGCCTCGTCCGGCTCGGCGACCGCGGCCGCGAAGGCGGACTGGAACTCGGGGTCAGCCCAGTTGCACTCGCAGCGCCCCTCCAGATAGAAGTTCAGCGAGTAGGCGGGCTCGGGCGGCGTGGACTGGAAGTTCGGCACGATGTAGCCCGGGTAGCTCTTGCCCGCCGGGTAGAAGGAGTCCACCCAGGTGCCGATGTCGTTGTTGTCGATCTTCAGCGTGATGCCGATCTCCTTCAGGCTGGCCTGCAGGATCTCGCCGCTGGTGTTCCACTCCGGGTACTGCCCGGCGACGCCCCACCAGGTGAGCGTGCTGCCCTCGGTGACGCCGGCTTCGGCGAACAGTTCCTTCGCCTTGTCGAGGTCGTAGGAGTAGTCGGTCAGGTCGCCGCCGTACCACGGGTTGACTTCGCCGAGCGCGTTGTTCGTCGGGGAGACGGTGCCCTGGCCGTAGTAGGCCGCGTCGAGGATGGCCTCGCGGTCGACCGCGTAGGCCAGAGCCTGGCGGGCGCGCACGTCGTCGAACGGCGGGGACGTCGTGTCCACCTCCCACGACGGCCACTGGCTCGGATTCTCCGGCTTGACGAGCGCGATGTCTCCGCCGCCCTCGAGCCCGGCGACATCGCCCTGGGGGACCGACCACAGCACGTCGATGTCTCCCGACCGCAGGCCCGTGACGGCGGCGGTCGACTCGGCGGCCTTGACGATGGTGATCTCGTCGAGCGCCGGCGCCTCGCCGAAGTACTCGGGGTTCGGCACGAGCGTCAGGCTGTCGTCCGGTGTGAACTTCTCGACGACGTAGGGACCGGTGCCGATGGGCTCCTTGTCGATCGTGTCGAGCGCGTCGACGTCGAGCATCTTCACCCAGACGATGCCCGCGTCGAACGTGGCGATCGGCTCGGACAGCGTGACGACGACGGTCTTGTCGTCGGGAGCGGCGACGTCGGTCACCATCTCGATCTTGTTCTTCTCCTGCGTCGCCGTCTCCGGGTCGAGGTAGTAGTCGAACGAGGCGACCGCGTCCTGTGCGGTGAACGGCTCTCCGTTCGAGAACGTCACTCCGTCGCGGAGGGTGAAGGTCCAGGTCATCTGGTCGTCCGAGGTCTCCCAGCTCTCGGCGAGATCACCGACCACCTCGCCGGACTCGTCGGTCTTGGTCAGGCCGTTCCAGAGGAGGGGGAAGAGCACCTCCTCCCACGCGAACGTGCGGATGGCGGGGTTCAGCTGCGGGATGCCCTGGGCGGCGGCCACGGTGAGCGTGCCGCCCTCCTGGGCCTGGCCGTCGGGGGCGGACGAGGTGCTGCAACCGGCGGTGACGAGCGCTGCGGTGAGCAGCACTGCTCCACCGAGCAAAAGGCGACGACGCGACATGGGTGCCTCCAGGTGTCGGGTGACGATTCGGGTGAGAGGTGTTTCGCTATAGCATGTAGCAAGTGGGTGAGGTTGTCGAGAGGCAATCGCGTGGACGAGGTCACGTTCTCGTCACGCCCCATCGATTCCGCGGCATTCCGCTTCGTCGCCCGCGAATGCCATAGCATCGAGCGAGCGAAAGAGCCGCCGCTCGACGAGCGGACGGCACCGCCGACCGGGAAGGGCTCAACGATGCGCAGCGTGTCGGATCAGAACATCGCCGAACAGGTCGCGGACGAACTGCGCGCCGCCATCCACTCCGGCGAGCTCGCCCCCGGCGAGCGCCTGGTCGAGCGCAAGCTCGCCGACCGCCTCGGCGTCAGCCACATCCCGGTGCGCGAGGCTCTGACCCGTCTCGCCGAAGAGCGCCTCATCACGCGCGAACCCCGACGCGGCGCACGCGTCGCCAGCCTCACCGCGCAGGACCTGGAGGAGATCTCGAGCCTGCGGATCGTGCTCGAGCAGTACATGGCCGTGCGCGTGCAGGAGAGGTGGAATGCGGAGTCCGCCGAGCGGCTCGGCGCGATCATCCGCGCCATGTCCGCCGCGGCTCCCGGCGACATCGACGAGGTGCTGCGCCAGGACCGGCTGTTCCACGAGGCACTGGCCGACCTCGCCGAGCACCGATTCCTGGATGAGCTGAGCGCCCAGCTGCGCGGCCGCATCGCGGGCTTCCTGCACGCCGCGAACGCCGCCCTCGACCCTGCGGAGCAGGAGGAGCACGTGCGGAGCCACCAGCAGATCGTCGATGCCATCGCGAGCGGAGACCCGGACCGCGCACGCACGGTCATCGCGGAGCACGTCACGCGCGCCGTCGAGCGCATCACGCCCTCCCCTGAGGCCTGAGCCGGCACACGTCGCACGCCGAGCGCATCGGGCTGCGCCGCCGCCCCCGCACACATCGTGCGCCTCACTCCCCCGGAGCGTGAGGCTTCGCCCCGCGCCGCACCCCACGGAGCCCGACGGCCCGACCCTCGTCGGCCCGGGCTGCCCCGCGTCGGACTCCGCCGCCGCAGGCCCGGGCTCCCGCGTGGGACTCCGTGCTCAGTCCTCGCGAGTGTTGACGTAGGGATCGAGTCCGGCGTCGCGGAACGAGTCGAGCATCCCGGCGCCGTTGTCGATCTGCAGCTGGCACGGCTCCCCCGACCCGAGCGCGCCGCCGGCGTTGAACCGCACGAGCGCCTTGAGGTTCGGGTGCTCCTTGAGCGCCGCCGGGATCTCGCGGTGCCACCGGGCCGCCAGGTCAGGATCGCTGACGTTGTACGACGTGCCGTACTCGGTGAGGATCTGCGGCTTGGTGGCGAGGCTGCCCTCGGTGAAGAAGTGGTACTTCTGGTCGATCTTGTCGCCGAAGGTCGTCCACGGGGTGCCGTTGCAGGTGTAGAAGTTGTACGGGTCGTACCCCACCCAGTCGACATAGGCATCACCGGGGTACGCGGCCCTGATCCGATCGTCGTTGCCGTCGCCGAGGTACCCCGAGGAGACCCACGCCCACGCCACGTTCGTGACGCCCTTTGCGGCGAAACGGTCGTGCACCCGCCGATACGCCGCGACGTAATCGGCCATCGACCCCTTGTCGCGATTCGGCTCGATGTCGAACTCCGGGTCGAAGGCGATCATGACGTCGTGCCCGAAGGCCGCGATCCGATCCGCCGCGGAGTCGATGTAGCCATCGAGCTCCCCGCGGGCGATGCGCGACCAGGCGATGTCGGTGTCGGTGTCGGACACCCGCGCCTGCCACGAGAACAGCAGGGTGCGATCCTGCCCCAGCTCGCGCTCCGCCTCATCGGGGAAGACGCCCTGCTGAGGGTGCGTCGAGAAGTCGTGGTACCGCATCGTCATGTCGAACCGGCGGCCCACCGTGGCCTCGAGGTCGGTGACGCCCGCCGCGAGATCGTCGCCGTCACCGGTGTCGTACACGCCCCAGAGTGCGCCGCACTGCGGTGCGAGCATGCCCTGCGCGCCGCAGGTCTCACCCTCCGGCTCCGGAGAGCTGGAGGCGGACGGCGACGGGGAGAGGGACGGTGCCGGCGACGGGGAGGCGGGCGGTGTCGGCGACGGGGACAGGGAAGGACTGGGGGACGGCGCGGGGGAGCTGGACGGTGCCGGGACTCCGGCACCGCCGATGTCTTCGCGGACCAGGTGCGCGTCGAAGCTGAGATTCCGCGTCCGGCGGTGGTGCGCGAGCACCTGCACGGCGATGGTGTTCACGCCTTGGTGCAGCAGCGCCACGGGAACCGAGAACGAGGTCGGGTTCGAGCGGGCCGCGCGGGACGACGGTGCGGCGGTCGCCGCGCTGTCGGCCGTGACCTCGCCCTTCGGCGCGTTCTTACGACCGACCTCGACGCCGTTCACCCAGACCACGATGCCGTCGTCGGCCCAGGTGTTGATCCAGCTCCACTCGGGCAGGTCGTCCGTGAGGGTGAAGCTCTTCGAGAAGTACACGGACGGCGGTCGCTCCGGTCCGGCGTCGATGCGGGTGGTGATCCGCCCCGCCCTGGACCCGAGGCCGAACGGCGCGCTGCCCACATCCCACGGGAGCGCGGCGGTCTGCCACCCCTCGGCGGGTGCGTGGCCGGAGGCGTCGTACGACCACTCCGACCCGCGTTCGATGATCGAGGAGATGACGTCCGAGGGCTCGCTCGCGGCGGCAGGCGGCGCGGCGATCACCGCCCCCACGAGGGCGGCGGCCGCCGTGAGAGCGGCGGCCAGGATTCGACGGGATCGCGCTCGTGCGCGGAGGAAAGCGTTCATCATCTCGCAGGGTGTCGGGAGGCCCGGCCGCATCAGTCAGCCGGAGCCCGCAGGGTTAGACGAGTCCGGCGGCATCGCGCAGCCGGAGCCCGCAGGTTCGGTAGGAGCCGAGCCCGCAGGGGTGGGACGAGCCCGGCGGCATCGCGGAGTCGGAGCCCCAGGGTTCGGGAGGGGCCCGGTCGCATTGCGCGGCAGAGTCGCGTGTTCGCGGGAGTGCCCGCCGCCGGGCCGACCGAAGTCGCGCCGACGGCGGGCGTCGCGGCGGTCAGTCCTTCCGCGTGTTCACGTAGGGGTCGAGCCCTGCGTCACGGAAGGAGTCGAGCATGCCCGCTCCGTTCTCGATCTGCAGCTGGCACTGCTCCCCGGTGCCGAGCTCGCCCTCCGAGTTGAAGCGCACGAGGGCCTTCAGGTTGGGGAACCCCTTGAGGGCGTCGGGGATGTCGCGGTGCCATGCGGTGGCCAGTGCGGGGTCGCTCACGTTGTACGAGGTGCCGTACTCCGAGAGCAGCTGCGGCTTGTCACCCAGGCCGTGCTCCACGAAGAAGTCGTACTTCGGCTGGATCTTGTCCTTGAAGGTCGTCCACTCGGTGTCGTTGCACGTGTAGAAGTTGTACGGGTCGTACCCGATCCAGTCGACGTAGTCGTCGCCCGGATACCCGTCGAGGATCCGATCGTCGTTGCCTGCCCCGAGGTACCCGGTGGAGACCCAGGCCCACGCGACGTTCGTGACTCCCCGCGCGGCGAACCGGTCGTGGACGCGGCGGTACGCGGCCGCGTAGTCGCTCATCGAGCCCTTCATGCGGTTGGGCTCGTTGTCGAACTCGGGGTCGAACGCGATCATGACGGGCTTGGCGTACGCCTTGATGCGGTCGGCGGCCGCATCGATGTAGTAGTCCTCGTCACCGGCGATGATCTTCGACCACGGGATGTTCGTGTCGGTGTCGGACACCCGCGCCTGCCACGAGAACAGCAGGGTGCGGTCCTGACCCAGCTCCTGCTCCGCGATGTCAGGGAAGACGCCCTGGTGCTGGTGCTCGGAGAAGTCGTGGTACCGCATGGTGATGTCGAAGGTGCGGTCGACCTTGTCCTCCAACCCCGTCACCGAGGCGGTCAGCGAGTCGCCGCCCGTGGCGTAGACGCCCCACAGCGCGCCGCACGCCGGTGCCAGCAGCGCTTGCGCCCCGCACTTCTCCTCGTCGTCCGCGGGCGGCTCGGTGGCCGGCTCGGTCGGCTCCGTCGTCGGCTCCGCGGCCGGCTCGGTCGTGGGCTCCGTCGCAGGCTCCGTCGTCGGTTCCGTCGATGGGGACGGGGACGGAGACGGAGACGGGGCGACGGTCGGCTCCGGCGCAGGAGCCACCGCGGCGCCATCCGTCGTCGCGTCCTCGCGCACGAGGTGGGCGTCGAACGTCAGGTTCGGGGTGTCGTGGTAGTTGGCGAGCACCTGCACGGCGATGGTGTTCTCGCCCTCGTGCAGCGCCGTGATCGGCACCGAGAACGACACCGGGTTGCTGCGGGCGGTCTTCGACGACGGTGCCGCGGTCGCGTAGCTCTTCGGCGTGATGTCGCCCTCGGGCGCGTTCTTGCGGCCGATCTCCACGCCGTTGATCCACACCACGATGCCGTCGTCGGCCCAGGTGTTGATCCACGACCACTCCGGGAGGTCGTCGGTGAGCGTGAAGCTCTTGGTGAAGTAGGCCGCGAGCGGGCGATCGGAGCCCGACACGATCGTGGTGGCGACCTTGCCGGTGCTGGTGCCGACGCCGAACGGAGCCGTTCCCACCGCCCAGGTGGTCGAGCCGGACTGCCACTCATCACCCGGGGCCTCGCCCGATCGGTAGTACGACCAGTCAGAGCCCCGAGTGATGATCGACGAGATCACGTTCGTGGTGTCGGAAGCCGCCGCAGGTTGTGCGACGACGGCACCGCCCAGCAGCGAGAGGGCTGCGAGAGAGGCGAAGAGGGTACGGCGGATTCTGGTGTGTGCGTAGGGTAGGGCTTTCATCTTCTCGAAGGGTATGGAAGACCACCCGGATGCCTCGGGAACAGCCGGGTCTCTTCTGGGCGGATGCCGAGCCCCCTCGATGCACCCTGTGAACATTTCTGGCGCGTCCACCCTATGTCATCTGATGGGTAACACGCTACTTCGCCCTCCGAAAGGCGGGCTCGGCCCGGGAGAGCCGCGTCGACTCCCCCAGGCCGGGCGCCTCAGACCACCAGGTTCGCGGTGTCGACCACGCGGTCGCCCGCCGCCGGGAATGCCGCCCGGGTGACGCCTGCCTCCACGTTGCCCGTGTGCAGCAGGGTCGAGGCGGAGCCGAACGCATCGTCCCTCAGGTCGAGCGACCCGCCCTCGAAGCGGTTGCCCACGGCGCGGTAGTGGGTCTTGCCTCCCGCCAGTGACACGTGGACGGCGTCGGCTTCCGCCCGGAGGGTGCTGTCGGTGAGGGTCACGTGCAGCTCACCCTCCCCCGACCTTTCCACTCCCGTGCCACCCTTCCACGCCACGTCGGAGCCGGCGACCTCGACCGCGTGCCGCCCGGCCGTCGCCGCCGCGATCCGCACGTTCCGCAGTGTCGAGCCCTCGAACCGCAACCGTTCCGAGGAGGTCGCGATCGGCGCCGCATCGTCCGCAGCAGACAGGGTCGAGCCGCGGAACGTGACCGCCCCGGCGCCGAGCACCTTCATCCCGCCGACACCCGTCAGCACCGTGTCGACGAAGGTCACGGGCGTCGCGACGGTCGCGTTCGTGAGCTCGCCAGGGGCCGTGAACGTGAAGTGCGAGTCGGCGATCACGGTCGGGCGCGCCGAATTGTCCGACGCCTGCGTGAGGATCAGCGTGTCCGAGGCTGTGCAGCCGCGCAGCTGCGCACCGTCGGCGTTCACCCACAGCATGCCGGAGCCGGAGAGGGAGGGCTTGCCGATGACCTGCACGTCTTCCAGCGTCAGATCGGTGATGCGCACGCGCGCCACGAACCAGGAGCACACGTGCTTGCGCACCGTGATGCGCTTGGCAGCCGACCCCCAGGCCGCGCCGGAGTTCGCGAACGTCATCAGCCCCGAGTTGCCGGTGTAGGTGAGGTCGTGCTCGTACTGGCCGTGCGTGACGAAGGGGCCCTGGTCGTCGCCGTCGCCGTGGCAGTTCTCCACCAGGCAGTAGGCGCTCGCGGTGAAGTCGTTCAGGTGCCGCGCGTTCGCGGTGTGGCAGTTCGCGACGTATCCGTAGAGGCAGTAGATCTGCTGCGTGAGGTACCCCGCGCCGCCCCAGGTGACCGAGGTCGGGTTCTTGAGCGTGCAGCTCTCGGTCGTGAAGTAGGTGTTCCACCGGCGCTGGATCAGCGGCCAGAACGTCGCGGTGCCGTCGATGTGATCCACGTCGCAGCGCACCGCATACTCGAACGCCAGCGGGTGCGAGCCGGTGTACTCGTCGGTACCGCCGCCCAGGAACCGCAGATTCGACACGCGCACGTCCTGCACCGGGACGACGTGCCGCCACGTCATCGTGCGGTCCTTGCCGAGCGGCCAGCCGTTCTTGTAGTTCACGCGGATGTGGGTGCCGTCGACGATCTGCGTCACCTGGACGAGGCGCTGCAGCTCGCGTTCCCAGCGGCCGGACAGCGCGTTCACCTCGGCGGCGTACCACTCGCCCACCGCGAAGAACGAGGAGTCGGCGACCGGGAACACGTCGGCGAGATCGGGCACGGTCTCGCCCAGCCGAGCCTCCTGCACGGCCTCGGTCACCTCGCCGCGGAAGAACATCACCGCCGCGAACGGGTCGTCCTTGCCGGCGTTCTCGATGCCCTCCGTGGTCATCAGGTGATTGCCGAAGTCGAAGGCGATGTTCGACCGGGAGAATCGGTGGCGGCGCACGAAGTTCAGGTCGGTGTGCGCCTCCACGCGGTGCACCGCGGGGTCGAGCACCATCGCGTCGAGCGCGTCGTCCGCGGGAACGGAGGCGTCCATGATGCCGAACTGGCGGAACTCGACCACGCCGCCGTGCACGAGCACCCAGACGCCACCCTTGGCCCCCGCGAGCACCGTGCCGCCGTTCGCCGCCGGGCCGTCCTTCTTCACGAAACGGTAGAGGCCGCCGCCGCCGTCACCCGGTGCCGCGTAGCCGGCCGTGCGAACCAGGTCGCCGTCCTTGCCCTTGCGCGCCGCGAGCGCCGTCGCCGTGCCGCCGTTCGCGACGGACTTCGAGCCGGCCGCCTCCAGGGGTACCGCGGGGCCGGACGCCTGGGCAGCGGCGGGGGCGCCGACCGCCGCGACACCGCCGAGCGCGGCGGCCCCGAATCCGGCGAGCAGCATGCGCCTGCTCCGCAGGGCCGCGGTGTCCGTGTTGTCGAGCTGGGTCATGCTCATCCTCCTTGCGGCGTCGTCGCCGCGGTCAGGCGTCCGGCCGTCCGGCCGAGCCGCATTCTCCGTTCAGTCCCCCGACCCCAGAGCCGTCCGAGCGGTCGCCCGGAAGCGTCGTGCCGCCGTCAGCGGGCGGCCATGCCCCTGCCCCGCACGCTCAGGCCATCGAGGCCAGGCGCGCGCGGTCCACCGTGTGCGCGAGCGAACGACCCTGCAGGAACGCGGTGACCTCGTCCGCGACGATCCGCCCCTGACGCAGCCGCCCCTCCTGCGTGCCGGCCGCCCGGTGCGGCGTCACCAGGACACCGGGCAGCGTGCGCAACGGGCTGTCCGCGGCGAGCGGTTCCTCGTCGAACACGTCGATCGCGGCGGAGAGCCGGCCCGACCGCACCTCGGCGATCAGCGCGGCCTCGTGCACGAGCCAGGAGCGGGCGGTGTTCACGAGCCCGGCGCCATCCCGCATCAGCGCCAGCTCCCTGGCACCGATCAGGTGATGCGTCTCGGGCAGGGTCGGCGCGTGCACTGCGACGATGCGTGCGCGGCGGAGCGCCTCGTCGAGCGGCACCAGCTCGGCGCCGAGGGCGGCGGCAGCGGCGGCATCGAGGGTCGGATCGACCAGCAGCGGCTCCGCCCCGAGGGCGCGCACGAGCGAGAGGTACGCCCGACCGGTGCGCGAGGCGCCGATCACGGCGATGGGCGCGCCGAGGATCTCGTGCTGCACCCCCGCGGTCGCGGCGTCGTACCAGCCGCCTGCCCGCAGGCCGTTGTGCAGCGCCGGCAGCCGGTGCAGCAGCGCCAGGGTGAAGGCCAGCGACACCTCGGCGACCGGGCGCGCCATGGCGTCGCCCGCCTGGGTCACCCGGACCCCGCGGTCGTACAGGGCATCCGTCGCGAAGGCCTTGATCGAGGCTCCGGTGTGCGCGACGAGCTCCAGCGCCGGGAGGGCGTCCAGCAGCGCGGCGTCGAACGGCGGCGCGCCCCAGCTGGTGATCACGACCCTGGCCGCACGCAGGTCGGCCTCCTCCAGACGGGCGACGCGCACGAAACCGCCGCCGTGCTCCCCCGACATGGCGCGCAGCCGCTCCGCGTCCTCCGCGGAGAAGAACTCCGCGAACAGGTCGGAGGGGACCGCCGCCACCACGGTCGGGGCACCCACGGCCGCGCTCACCGCAGCCAGCCCTCGAGGTGCTCGGCGATGAACGCGTCGTCGTTCAGCGCCGGATACGCCCGGCGCACGCGGGCGATCTCCTCGGCCTGCCCCGGCGAGAGTCCCTCGGCGGGATCGAGGCACCAGGTGCCGTCGAGCAGGCCCTGCTGCCGCAGCATCTCGTGCACGCCGGCGATCACGCCGTGGAAGTCGTTGCCGGGGTCGAACACGGCCTGGTTCACGTCGACCATGTCGGAAGCGAGCAGGCCGAGCTCGCGGTACGCGACCGCGTCGCCCTCCATAGCCCGACGGGCGCGCTCCAGCAGTTCCACCGCGGCACGCGTGCCGACCGCCCACTGCCCCAGCAGACCGCCGACGAACCGCAGCGTACGCGGGCCGGACGGCGAGTCCACGTGGAACTCCGACAGCAGGTCGGCGACGATCGCGTCGTCGTTGCCGGTGTAGAGGGCGATCTCGTCGGCGCGACCGGATGCGGCGACCCCGCGGACCAGCTCCAGCGTGCGGTACCGGTCGAACGGCGCGGCCTTCACCGCCACCACGGACGGGATCGATGCGAACTCGCGCCAGAAGTCGCGGCCTAGCACGGGCCCGCCGATCGCGGTCTGCAGGTAGAAGCCCACCACGGGCAGCACCTCGCCGACGGCGCGGGCGCGTTCGAGCAGGGCACGCTCGTCGGCGCCCGCGACGCGGGGACTCACCAGCACGGCGTCGTAGCCGAGCCCGCGGGCGAGCTCGGCCTCCGCCACCGCCTGGGCGGTGCCGCCGGCGACACCGGCGATGCGCACGACCTCGGCGCCCGCGCGGGCGTCCAGCTCCTCCGCCGCGAGCGCCAGCACGGGCTCGAACAGCGCGTGCTCCGGGTCGCGGATCTCGAACTGGGTCGTGTGCACGCCCACCGCGATGCCGCCGGCGCCCGCATCCAGGTAGTACCGGGTGAGGGCGCGCTGCCGGCGCTCGTCGAGCGTGCGGTCGGCGGTCAGCGCCAGCGGGTGCGCGGGGATCACGGCACCGCGGGCGAGCGTGGCCGCCGCCTCGGGGCGCAGGGCGGGCACGGTGGCCGTGCCCGGAGCGGACGCCATCAGAACTTCCCGTCCCGCACGGCCCACTTGGTGGGCTTGGCGATCATCGGCAGCTCGTCGCGGATCCACCCGGCCTGCAGGCGGATCAGCTGCTCCGCCGACACGGACGGGTAGCCGAACAGGGCCATGCAGCGGCGGGCGTCGCTGAGCAGCGCGGTCGGCTGCGGTTCGTCGACGATCGTCACCTCCCGCTCGAACAGTTCGCCGAAGCGGCGGGCGATCGACGCGACGCTCAGCAGCTCGGGCCCGGTGAGGTTCACCACGAACGGCTCGGTCGAGGCGTGCACCAGGCTGCGCAGCACGACCTCGTTCGCGTAGCCCTGCCAGATCACGTTGACGTTGGCGGTCGCGACCGAGACCGGCTCCCCCGCATGCACCGCGCTGCCGATGTCGGCCAGCACGCCGTAGCGCAGGTCCACGGCGTAGTTCAGGCGGATGATCGCGACCTTCGTGCCGCGCTCCTGCGCCCCGAACTCGAACACCCGCTCGCGGCCGAGGCAGGACTGCGCGTACTCCCCGATCGGGGCCGGCGTCACGTCCTCCGACGCCCCTCCCGAGGACGCGGGCAGGAACGGGTAGACGTTGCCGGTGGAGAGCACCGAGATGGCGCTGTCACGGTAGCGGCGGGCGATCCGGTCGGGCAGGGCGGCGTTGACCTCCCACGCCCACGACGCGTTGGTCGCTGCGCCGAACTTCGCGCCCACCATGAACACCACGTTGGGGGCGTCGGGGAGGCCGGAGAGGTCGTCGTTCTCGATCAGGTCGAACGGCACGACGCGCACGCCCGCAGCCTCCAGGCGCTCACGGATCGCAGCGTCCCCGAACCGGGAGACCGCGTGCACGGCGTCGTCCTTCCGGTCGGCCGCGTCCAGCCCGCGGCGGGCGAGCATCGCGAGGGTCGGCCCCATCTTGCCGCCCGCGCCGAGGATCACGAGGTCGCCGGAGCCGCGCGCCAGGTCGGCGACGAGCCCCTCGCTCGGCGTGGCCAGGGCTTCTTCGAGCTCGGCCTCGGAGGCGAAGCTGTGCGGAGTCATGTGTGGTGCTTTCCCTTCTTCTCAGCCCTTGATCCCGGTGCCGGTGACACCCTCCTGCACGTAGCGCTGAGCGATCAGGTACGCGAGGAAGATGGGCAGCAGCGCCACCACGGAGCCGGCGAGCATGGTGCTGAGCGGCACGTTCTGCTGCTGCAGCGATGAGATGCCCACGGTGAGGGTGAACATCGAGTTGGACTTGGCGATGATGAGCGGCCACAGGAAGTCGTTCCAGTGCCACAGGAACACGAAGATGCCGAGCGTCGCGAGGATCGGCTTGCACAGCGGCAGCACGATCCGCAGGAAGATGCGGAACTCGCCCGCGCCGTCGATCCGCGCCGCCTCGAACAGCTCGTCCGGCAGCCCCTGGATGAACTGCCGCATCAGGAACACGGCCTGCGCGTTGGCGAGCGTCGGCAGGATCAGGCCCCAGTAGGTGTCGATGCCGCCGAGGTTCGCCATCAGGATGAACGTCGGGATGAGGGTCACGTGGAACGGCACCATGACCATCGCCAGGAACGACCAGAACATGACCTCCTTGCCGCGGAAGCGCTTCTTGGCGAAGGCGTATCCGGCGAGCGCGGAGAGGAACAGCACGGCCACGACCGACACGAGCGAGTACACGAGCGTGTTGAACAGCCAGCCGAGGATGTTCTGTCCGCCGAGCACCTGCTCGTACGCCTCGAACGAGATGTCCTTCCAGGGCAGCAGCGAGCCCGGGAGCTCCACGACCATGCCGGGCTTCAGGCTCAGCACGACCATCGCGTAGAACGGGAAGAAGCTGAGGATGCCGGCGAGGCTCAGCCAGATCCACCGGACGACGACGCCCCAGCCGGTGGGCTCGAGAGCGCGGAACGAGCGGCGCTTCCGGGCGGAGGGCTGCGGGGTCGGCGCCGCGGTCTGCGTCGGCGGCTGCAGGAGGGCGGTCATTTCTGCTTTCCGATCACGAGGCGCTGGATGAGGGCGACCACGAGGGTCATCAGGAACAGGGCGACGCCGACCGCGGCCGCGTAGCCGTAGTCGAAGTAGCGGAAGCCCTGGTCGTACAGCAGGTAGACGAGCGAGTAGCTGGCGTTCGCGGGGCCGCCCTGGGTCATCACGTAGATCACGTCGAAGACCTGGAAGGCGGCGGTCGTCTCGATCACCGCGAGGAAGAAGAACGTGGGGCGCAGGTGCGGCAGGATGATCCACCGGAACCGCTGCCAGGCATTCGCGCCGTCCACCAGCGCGGCCTCCTCCAGCTCACGAGGCACGTCCTGCAGCGCGGCGATGAGGATCATCATGCCGTAGCCGAACCGGGACCAGACGCCGACCACGACGATCGCGGGGATCACGAGCACGGTGCTGCCGAGCCAGGAGCCGCCGAGCCCGAGCGGGGTCATCAGCGCCGACCACGGGCCGTTCGCCGAGAAGATCCACACGAAGATCGAGCCGGCGAGCACCAGCGAGGTGATGACGGGGAGGAAGAAGATCGAGCGGAAGAAGCGTGCACCGCGGAACGCCCGCCGCACGCCGAGCGCCATCACGGTCGACAGCACCAGGGCGATCGGCACCGCGAGCACCGTGTAGATGACGGTGGTGCCCAGCGCCCGCCAGAAGAGCGGATCGGCGACCAGGCGCTGGAAGTGATCGAGCCCGCGCCAGGCGATCTCGCCCGAGATGTCGTAGTCGAAGAAGCTCAGCGCCACGCCCGCGATGCTCGGGCCGAAGCGGAAGGCGATGAAGAGCAGGAAGGCGGGGAGCACGAACAGGAACGCGATGCGCGCTTCCCGTCGGGCCAGCACCCGGGCGACGCGCCCTGCGGGCTTCGGTGCCGTGGTGGCCGTCGTCATTGTCCATTCCTCACGTCGGGGGCGGGGAGGAGGGGGCGTGCGGCGGGTGACCGCACGCCCCCGTGGTGTCACTTCTGCAGCAGCGGGGCTGCGGCGGCCGCGGCGTCCTTGAGCGCGTCGGCCGGCGACTTCTGGCCGAGCAGGGCGGCCTGGATCTCGGGCGACAGCACGCCCATCAGCGCACGGGAGCTGGCGTCGAGCTCGCCCACCGTGGTGTCGGGCACGTACTTCTCCACCTCGCCCAGCAGCGGGTCGTCCGCATACAGCGGGTCGGTGGTGCTGAGTGCCGAGAAGAACCCGGCGGCCTTCAGGTACGGCTCGACCACGTCGGCGCCGGTCGCGTACTCCGCGAAGGTGGCGGCGGCGTCCTTCGCCTTGGAGCCCTTGAGCACGGAGAGCGAGCCGACGGTGCCGTAGGCCACGGACTCCTTCTCCGTGAGCGGCGCGAGGACCTCCACGTTCTCCTCGCCCCAGAACGGCGCGACCTCGGTCACGGCGTTGTTCCAGGTGCAGCCCACCTTGCCCTGCGCGACGGCGGTCTGCTCGAGGGGCACGTTGGTGGTGAGGGCCTCGGGGTCCAGCGCACCCTCCTCGGCCAGGTCGGTGAGGAACGTGAGCGCCTTCTCGCCGGCCTTGCTGTCGAAGCCGACCTCGCCGTCCTCGGTGTAGACGGCGCCGCCCGCCTGCCACAGCAGCGGGTAGTACGTGAGGTTGAGGGTGTTCTCGGCGGAGGCCGGGTAGTTCAGGGCGTACATGCCCTTCTCGACGAACTTCGGCGCCATGGCGGCGACGTCGTCCCAGGTCTCCGGGAACTCGGTGACGCCCGCGGCCTCGAACGCGGCGGCGTTGCAGATGAGCGGCATCGCGCTGGTGAGGATCGGAGCGCCGAGGATGTCGCCGTCGATCGTGACGGAGGTCTTCACGTTCGGCAGCAGGTCGTCCTGGCGCTCGTCGCTGAGGAGATCGTTCAGCGGTGCGATCGACTTCTGGTACGCCGCGAGCTGGTCGGGGATCAGGTAGACGACGTCGGGGCCCTTGCCCGCCGCGATGGCGGTCTGCAGCGCCTCGTCGCGGTTGGCCCACGGGAAGATCTCGTACTTCACGGTGATGTTCTCGTGCTCTTCCTCGAACGCGGCGATCGTCGAGTCCCAGAAGTCCTTGTGCACCGCCTCGTCGGCGATGACCGGGTAGAGCCAGACCGTGATGTCCTGCTCGCCCTCTGCGGTGTTGCCTCCGCCGGCCGAACATCCGGCCAACAGGGTGGCGGCCGCGACTCCCGCGACGACGCCGGTGATCTTGCTGACGCGCATGGTGCTCCTTTGCGTAAACCGTGCTGAGTACGGTTCATTATGACATTGACGTGGGATAATTCGTCAAGCACAAGTTCTCAGACCCGTGTTTCAGGCATGTTTCCCGGCAATCAACAACAAAACTCGATCTGAGAATTCGGTGTGCTAATTTGATCGCACCAACGACGGGGACGAAGGAGGGACGGCACATGGGCGTGACACATCCGCTCTCGATCGTGGCGCGATCCGCGCTGCGACTGCGCGATGCCGGACCCGCGACCGTCAGCGACCTCTCCCGCTCCCTCGAGATCTCCCGCACCTCGGTCGAGAACGCGGTCACGGTGCTCAGCGAGTCCGGGCTCCTGGTCGACGCCCCGGCGCAGAACGGCGGCGGCGCCGGACGCCCGGCCAGGCGCTACTCCTTCCACGCCGCCGCCGGCATCGTCGCCGGGGTCGACATCGGCGTCGCCAGCGTGCGCATCGTGCTCGCCGACCTCGCCGGAGCCGTCGTCGCCCAGCGCGGCTACCCCGGGGTGGCCGATCAGCCCGACGGCCCGGCCAAGCTCACCGCCGTGATCGGTCACGTGCGCGACAGCCTCGCCGCTGCCGGGATCCCCGCATCGCGCATGCGCGCCATCGGCGTCTCCCTGCCCGGCATCGTCGACGACGCCGGCCGGGTCACCACCTCGGTCGTGATCCCGGAATGGTCGGGCATCGACATCGGCTCGCAGCTGCGCCAGGCGTTCGGCTGCCCTGTCGCGGTCGACAACGGCGTGCGCCTGGCCGCCGTGGCCGAGCATCACCTGGGGGTCGCGCAGCTCGTCGACGACGTCATCTACCTCTCCGTCGGCAACCGCATCGCGATGGGACTGATCCTCGGCGGACGCCCGCGGCGCGGCATCCACAACGCGGCCGGCGACATCGGCCGCCTCGCCTTCCGCGGTCTCAACACCGAGACGGGGCAGATCTCCTGGCGCGCCGCGCCGACGGCCGCGGAGGTGTTCGCGCTCGCGCGCCAGGGGGACGCCGCGGCGCGGCAGGAGCTCGACGGCTTCATCGACGAGCTCGCGCACGGCATCGCCACCCTGATCATGACGGTCGACCCGGCCATGGTCGTGATCGGCGGCGGTCTCTCCGCCGCCCACGAGCAGCTGCTGGACCCGTTGCGCGCCGCCCTCCCCGGGCACCTCGGACTGCCGTTCCAGGTGCCGGTCGCCGAAGCCCGCCTGGGAGCCGAGGCCGCAGCGCACGGTGCCGTGGTGCACGCGTTCCAGCGGCACCCGTCCGCCATCTACGGCATCGAAGACATGCCGGCGCCGCCGATCACCCCGCTGCCGCCCGAACAGGCGGCCGCCGACGACACCGAGGAGAAGCAGTGAGCACGTTGAAGGTCGGACTCATCGGCGCGGGAGGGATCTCCCGCGTGCACGCCGACGCGTGGCGGGCCCTCGGCGCGCGGGGCTACGTGACCTCGCTCGACGGCGCCGAGGACATCGCCGCCGAGTACGGCTTCGAGGTGGTGGCCGATGTGGACGCCCTCATTGAGCTGGTCGACCTCGTCGACATCGTGACGCCGAGCAGCACCCACGCCGACTTCGCCCTGCGCGCCATCCGCCGCGGGCGCGACGTGATCTGCGAGAAGCCGCTCGCCGCGACCGCCGACGCCGCGACCGCCGTGTCCGCCGCCGCAGCCGAGGCGGGCGTGCGCCTCTTCCCCGCGCACGTCGTGCGGTACATGGGCGAGTACGCCCGGATCAAGGCCGGCATCGACGCCGGGCAGGTCGGCGCGCTCGCGGTGCAGCGGTTCAGCAGAGCAGGCTCCGCGCCGCAGACGCCCTGGTTCTTCTCCGAGCGCGCCGGCGGCGGCGTGATCCGCGACCTCATGATCCACGACATCGACCAGGCGCTGTGGTTCGCGGGGCCCGTGGAGTCGGTGTACGCCGTCCAGAACCCGCCGACCGCGGACGACCGGGTCCCCGCTCCGGTCACCGCGCACGTCGTGCTCACCCACCGGAACGGCGTCCTCAGCCACCTGCACGCGAGCTGGGTCGCCCCGGGCATGCCGTTCCGCACGAGCGTCGAGGTCGCGGGCTCCGCGGGCCGCCTCCGCTACGACAGCGCCGAGGACCACACGCTGCGCACCGACGCCGTGCTGGCCGAGGGCGCCACGGACTACCTGCCGCCGATGTCACCGGAAGAGAGCCCGTACTACGCCGAGATCGCCGATTTCGTGTCGGCGCTGACCTCCGGACGGGATGCCAGGGTGAGCCCGGCCGACGGTATCGCCGCGGTCGCGGTGGCCGAGGCCGCGTATGCCTCCATCGCCGCGGGCGCCCCGGTCGCCCCGGTCGCCCTCCCTGCCGCCGAGGCCCAGGACGCGGAGGGTGACCCCGTGCCGCGCGCCACCCCGTCCGATCCCACCGCGCCCGTCACCGAGGAGGCCGCCCGATGACCGCCCCCGCCCCACTGCGCATCGCCGTCCTGTCCTTCGCGCACACCCATGCCCTGAGCTACGTGCACGCACTCAGCTCGATGCCCGGCGTCGAGCTGATCGCCGCCGACCCGGACGGTGCGACCGCGCCCGACGACGCGCCTCGCGGTGCCGCCCTGGCCGCCGAGCTCGGCGTGGCCTATGTCGACAGCTACGACGCGGCGTTCGCGTGGAGGCCCGATGCGGTGGTGATCGCCGCCGAGAACTCCCGACACCGTGCGCTCGTGGAGCAGGCGGCCGCCGCCGACGTGCACGTGCTGTGCGAGAAGCCGCTCGCCACCACGGTCGAGGACGCGATCGCGATGCGCGACGCGTGTGAGGCCGCGGGCGTGCTGCTCATGGTCGCCTATCCGGTGCGGTTCTCCCCCGCCGTGCGCGATGCCATCGCCGAGCTGCGCAGCGGGCGTCTCGGCCGCATCCTCGGCGTGACGGGCATCAACAACGGCAAGCTGCCGCAGGATCGCGCCTGGTTCACCGACCCCGCGCTCGCCGGCGGCGGGGCCCTGGTGGATCACGTGGTGCACTGCGCCGACCTGCTCGACGAGTTGCTGGGCGAGCGTGCGCAGAGCGTGCGCGCCGTGTCGAACCGCATCCTGCACGCCGACCGCGAGGTCGCCGTCGAGACGGGCGGACTCGTCACGGTCCGGTACCCGGGCGGCGTGGTCGCCACGATCGACTGCTCCTGGAGCTGGCCGATGAGCTCCGCCACCTGGGGCGGTCTCACGCTGCAGGTGATGGCCGAACGCGGCACGGTCACCGTGAGCCCGTTCGCCAAGGGTGTCGCGGGTCACGACGCGCACGGCGAGACCTGGACGCCGGTGGGCGCCGACCTCGACGCGCTGCTGCTCGACGAGTTCCTGCGCGCGGTGCGCGAGGGGCGCCAGCCGCAGCCGGACGCCGGCGTAGGCATCCGCACCGTGGAGATCGTCACGGCGGCACAGGCCTCCGCCGAGCGCGGCGGCGAGGTCGTGACGCTCTCCTGAACCCCGGCGCCCAGCCCCGCGCCGCACCCGCACCGCTCCCCGGCAGAGAGGCCCTGGAATGGACACCGACACCCCCACGACGACCGGCTGGCGTGCCCGCGCGCTCGCGGTGATGCCCGTCGGCTCCAGCACGAACTCGAAGGCGCCGACGCTGCTGCCCGAGGAGCCCGAGGTGATCGTGCGCGGGAACGGCTGCCGCGTGTGGGACCAGCGCGGCCGCGAGTTCATCGACTACCGCTGCGCGCTCGGCCCCGTCACGCTCGGCTACGCCGACCCCGCGGTCGATGCCGCGATCAGGGCGCAGCTCGACGACGGCATCCTGTTCGGCCACCCGCATCCGCTGGAGACCACGACCGCGGAACTGTTCTGCGCGCTGGTGCCGGGCGCGGAGGCCGCGCGCTTCCTGAAGACCGGCGGGGAGGCCCTCGCCGCGATCATCCGCATCGCCCGGGCGCACACCGGACGCGACCGCGTGGTGCAGATCGGGTACAACGGCTGGCTCAACTCCCTGGCCGCCGGGGCGCGCGTGCTCCCCGGTGCGACGAGCGACGCGGTACCCGGGGTGCCCGCAGCCCTCGCCGCCCTGCATCACGCCGTCGACTGGGAGGACCGCGCCGCCCTCGACGCGCTGTTCGCAGAGCGCGGCGCCGAGGTCGCGCTGATCCTGGTCGCCGCGGACTACCCGGGGCTGCCGGACGCCGCGGGCTTCTACCGGTATCTGCGTGAGCTCGCCGACCGGCATGGCGCACTGCTCGCCTACGACGAGATGGTCACCGGGTTCCGCGTGGCCCTCGGCGGCATGGGCGAGGCGACCGGGGTGCTGCCGGATCTCGCCGTGTTCGGCAAGGGCATCGCGAACGGCATGCCGCTCGCCGTGTACAGCGGCCGGCGCGACGTGCTGGGCGTGCTCGACCGCGGCGAGGTCGTGGTCACCTCGACCTACGGCGGGGAGACCCTGTCCCTCGCGGCCGCGACCGCCACCATGACCGCGATCCGCGACGGGGATGTGATCGGTCGGCTGCACCGCACCGGCGCCCGGCTGCAGCAGGGCCTGAACGCGCTGTTCGACGGCGCGGCTGCGGGCTTCCGCCTCGAGGGACACCCTGCGTGCCCGCAGTTCGTGGGAGACGACGCGGCCGTGCGGGCGTTCCTGCGGGCGGCCTTCCGGCACGGGCTGTCTCTCTACCGTGTGGTGTATGTGAACGCCGCGCACACCGACGCCGACGTCGACGAGACGCTGCGCCGCGCCGCGCTCGCCCTGCGGGAGTGCGCATGACCGGCATCGACGCGCACACCCACCTCGACGGCGGGCGCTTCGACCCCGCCATCCTCGACCTCGGCGAGCGCCTGGGCATCGAGCTGTTCCTGTGCAGCAACCTCGGCGCGTTCCAGGCGCATCCCTCGCTCGACGAGGTGCGCGACATGAACGCCGACCTGGCGCGCGAGCTCGACCGGCACCCGGACCGGCTGCGCGGCTACTGCTACGTGAACCCCCGGTTCGGGGCGGACAGCCTCGACGACCTGCGCCGCAACGTCGAGGACCGCGGCATGGTGGGCATCAAGCTGTGGATCGCGACGCTCGCGGACGACCCGCTGTGCGACCCGATCCTGGAGTACGCGGCGGAGCATCGGCTGATCGTGCTGGCGCACGCGTGGCGGAAGACCGTCGGCCGTTTCCCCTACGAGTCGACCGCCGACCACATCGCCGCCGCCGCGCGCCGGCATCCGGAGGTGCGGTTCCTGATGGCGCATCTGGGCGGGCAGCCGGAGTCGGCGGTGAACACGGTGCGACCGCTGCCGAACGTCGCCGTCGACACCTCCGGCACCATCATCGGCGCGGGCGAGGTGGCGCTCGCGGTGCAGCGGCTCGGGGCCGACCGGGTCGTGTTCGGCTCCGACCTCCCGCACATCGACCTGGCCGCGAACGTGGGCAAGGTGCTCGGTGCGGGGCTGGACGCTCAGGCCGAGGAGCGCGTGTTCGGCGGCACCGTCCGCCGCTGGCTCGCGGAGGTGGCGGCATGACCGCCGAGGCGCGACGGCTGCTGGCGCGCTTCCGCGACCTCGGGGCGACCGACACGACCTGCTTCCTCGGCCAGTGGCCGTACCGGCTCGGAGCGAGCGCGGACGCGGACGCCCTACGGGGGCACGCGGACCGCCTCGGTCTGCGCACGCTGTGGGTGTCGCACCTGGCCTCGCTGTTCGGCTTCGACACCCGCACCGGCAACGAGGCCGCGCTCGCCGCCTGCGCGGACGACCCGCTGTTCCGTGTCTTCGCCACGGTCGACCCGCGCGACTCGGACTGGACGCGCGAGCTCGACGACCTCACCGCCGGAGGAGCCGTCGGTGTGCGCGTGGCGCCGGGGTTCCACCGCTACGACGTGGCCCTGGTCGGCGCCGTGCTCGATGCGTGTGCCGAACGCGGCCTGCCCGTGCAGCTGATCGCACGGCTCGACGACGCCCGCGTCCGTCACCCCCTGTCGCCCGCCGTCGACCTGGAGCTGCATCGCCTCGCCGACCTCGTGCGCTCCCGCCCGAGCGCACCGCTGCTGCTCAGCGGTCTCAACCGCGCGGACTGGACGGAGCTGAACCGGCACCTCGGCGACGCGGCGCCCCCCGCCCTGCGCCTGGACCTGTGGCACGTGAACGGCCCCACCCCCGTGGCGGAACGCCTGGGCGACGACCCCGACCGCTGGGCCTTCGGCACCGCCTTCCCCGTGCAGACCCCCGAGGCGACCGCACTGCAGCTCGCCGCCGCCCTCGCCCCGCTCGCGCTCACCGCGATCACGAGCGGGACGGCCGCCGGAGCGCTGCCCTGACCCCGTGCGGGCATGGATCGAACGGTGGCACTGTTGCACCAGGGGCCGCACCGACACGGAGGAGACCGCATGCGCATCGATCTGACCGGGAAGACCGCCCTCGTCACGGGCTCGACACAGGGCATCGGCCGTGCGATCGCGACCACGCTCGCCGACGCCGGGGCACGGGTGGCGGTGAACGGCCGCAGCGCCGAGACCGTGCAGAGGGTGGTCGCCGAGCTGCAGGACGAGAGCCCCGAGCGGAACCTCGTGGCCGCTGCCGGCGACGTCACCACACCGGAGGGGGCGGATGCGGTGCTCGCCGCCACGGGCGACGTCGACATCCTCGTGAACAACCTCGGCGTCTTCGGCGCGACCCCCGCCCTGGACATCTCCGACGACGAGTGGCGCCGGTACTTCGACGTGAACGTGCTCGCCGCGGTCCGGCTGATCCGGGCGACGCTGCCGGGCATGATGGCGCGCGGCTGGGGGCGGGTGCTCGACATCGCCAGTGACTCGGCCGTGGTGATCCCGGCCGAGATGATCCACTACGGCATGTCCAAGACTGCGCTGCTCGCGGTGTCGCGCGGCTTCGCGAAGGAGGCGGCCGGCACCGGCGTGACCGTGAACTCGGTGCTCGCCGGGCCGACGCACACCGGCGGCGTGGAGGACTTCGTGTACTCCCTGGTAGACCCGGCGCTGCCGTGGGACGAGGCGCAGCGCGAGTTCATGCGCCTGCACCGCCCCCAGTCGCTGCTGCAGCGGCTGATCGAGCCCGAGGAGATCGCGAACATGGTCGCCTACCTCGCCTCCCCGCTGGCCTCCGCCACCACGGGTGCCGCCGTGCGCGTGGACGGCGGCTACATCGACGCGATCGTCCCCTAGAGCGGACTCGCCAGCACCTCGTCGAGCACTCTCCGACTGTCGTCCGCTCCCGGTCCCGGCTCCCCGGCGAGAGTCACCAGGGCTTTCCAGAGCGCCCACCCTCTGGCGCGCTGCCACGTCGCGTCATCGAGGCCCACCGCATCGCGGAACGCCTCCCGCGCGTCCCCGTCGAAGAACGTCCACGCCATCACGAGGTCGCAGGCGGGATCACCGACCCCGCAGGTACCGAAGTCGATCAGCGCCGACAGCCGACCGTCGCGGACGAGGAGGTTGCCGACGGCGACGTCGCCGTGGAACCAGACGGGCGGGGAGCCCCAGGCACTGGTCGTCGCGGTGAGCCACACACTCCGGCAGCGTTCCGCGTCCACCGTGCCGTCCAGCTGCGCGAGCGCGGCCTGCACCTCATCGCTGTACGCGCTCGGATGCGACCCGCGATAGAACGAGTGCCGCCCGGCCGCGGTCCCCGCGTCGATTGGGAGAGCTCTCAGGGCGCGGAGGAGTCCGCCGAGATCATTCGCGAGTCGGACGCGGTCGAGGCCCTCCGCGCGGTCGACCGTGTCGCCGGCCAGCCACCGGCGGACCGACCAGGGAAATGGATAGCCCCTCCCCGGCTCGCCGAGCGCCACGACGGAGGGAACGGTGACCGGCAACCTTCCGTCGAGGAAGTCGAGCGCCTGCCTCTCTTTCCGGACGGCCGCCGCATAGGACTCCGCGCTCGGCAGCCGGACCGACAGCTCATCACCCAGACGGAACGTCCGGTTGTCCCACCCCTGGCGCGCCACCGCGCGCACGGGCAGGTCCGCCCAGCGCGGGAACTGCTCCTGGACGAGCTCGGCCACCAGGAGCTCATCGATGTCGACGGATCGGCTCACCCCCACATGCTCGCAGACGACCCGCTCGACCCGCCCCCGCACCCCGCTTCGGAGACGCCTCCGGACGTTCGCGACCTCTCCGGCCCGCCTCCCAGGAGGGAGGAGTATGCTGGCGCGTCGGGTCGTGTGACCCCCGAGAGCGCGAAAGGCGGTGATGGCGATGTCCGACGATAGTAACGACGCCGCCCTCGCTGCGTCGCGACTCCCTGCGCTCGCGCGTTGAGCATCCGCTCCGCGCCCGCCTGTCCGTTCCGCAGCCGTCGGCGGCGTCATCCGCCCCCTGACGAATCCGCGCACGGAGCCCTCGGCTGCCGTGCGCCCGCGAGAACGGAGCCGCATCATGGCGCTCATCGACAACGGCGTGTACGTCCACGGACGTCGCGTGGAGACCCCGAAGAACCTGGACGAGACCTACCGCATGCTGGATGCCGCCGGCGGCATCGCGTGGATCGGGCTGTACCGGCCCAGCCCCGAGGAGGTGGAGTCCGTCGCCCGCGAGTTCGACCTGCATCCCCTCGCCGTGGAGGACGCGCTCTCCGGCCACCAGCGTTCGAAGGTCGAGCGGTACGGCGACACCCTCTTCGCCGTGCTGCGTCCCGCGCGCTACCGCGACAAGGAGGAGTCGATCGAGTTCGGCGAGCTGCACCTCTTCGTCGGCCCCGACTTCGTGGTCACGATCCGGCACGCCGAATCCCCGAACCTCGCGGCCGTGCGCGCCCGCATGGAGGCGAACCCCGAGCTGCTCGCGATGGGGCCGGAGGCGGTGCTGTACGCGATCCTCGACGAGGTCGTCGACGGCTACGAGCCGATCGTCGCCGGGCTGCTGAACGACATCGACGAGATCGAGGACCAGCTCTTCGGCGACAGCGACGACGACGCCCTCTCCCGGCGCATCTACGAGCTGTCCCGCGAGGTCATCAACTTCCAGCGCGCGGTGCACCCGCTCAGCGGGATGCTCGAGTGGCTGCGACGCGGCTCCGCGAAGTACCGCATCGACGAGGAGCTGCAGCGGTCGCTGCGCGACGTGCTCGACCACACGATCCGTGTCAACGAGCGCGTGGACTCATTCCGCGCCATCCTGGAGAACGCGCTGACCGTGCACTCCGCGCTCGTCGCCCGCCGGCAGACCGAGGCGGGCCTGGCGCAGAACGACGAGATCAAGAAGATCTCCTCATGGGCGGCGATCATCTTCGCCCCGACGCTCGTCGGCACGGTGTACGGCATGAACTTCGACGTGATGCCCGAGCTGCACTGGGCGTTCGGCTACCCGATGGCGATCGGCGCGATGGCCGCGTTCGCGGTCGGACTCTACGGCGTCTTCAAGTACAAGAAGTGGCTGTGACGCTCACTCCGCGTCGCGGGTGAGGTGGTCGAGCAGGTCGTCCAGGGAGTCGAATTCGGCGGTCGCGCTGCCGTCGAGTTCGCGCACCTCGATGCCGTCGACCTCGAGATCCGCGTCGAGCTGCACCAGGATGCGCGACTCGGGGAACTGCTTCGGCGCGAGGAACGCGAGCAGCACGGCGTCTGCGAACACCACGACAGACGAGGCCTCCAGGTCGTCGCGGAGGTCGATCTGCTCGGCGACCGGCTCGTCGTCCACCGCCTCCTCGATGTCGGCGGCGACCTCGTCGACGATCGCCCGCCAGCGCGACTCGCTGACCGACAGCACCCGCTCGACCGCCGCCATCAGCGCGTCCTCATCGACCTCGTCGTGCTCGTCGAGCTCGGGATCGACGTTCACGTTCACGTCCGTCCCCGCGGCTTCGATGCGGGCCCGACCGTAGACGAGGTCGTTCTCGGCGACCGGTTCGTCGAGCAGGCCGCTGTCGACGATGCGGGTGAGGAGGGCGTCGAGCGCGGGGGAGGTCATCCCTCCAGTCTGGCGCATCCGTCGCGGCGCCGGTCGGCCGATAGGCTCGGAGCCGTGTCGAACGCCGAATCCCCCGCTCCCGCCTCCGCCGCCGCCGACCTCCAGCGACTGACCGCCGCCCTGGCCGACCCGGCGCCGCTGAACTGGCTCCTCACGGGCGACTCGATCACGCACGGACTCGTGCACACGCAGGGCGGCCGCAGCTACCCGGAGCACCTGCACGAGCTGGTGCGCGGCGAACTCGCCCGGGTGCGGGACATCGTGGTCAACTCGGCGATCAGCGGCAACCGCATCGAGGACATCCTCGACGACTGGGAGCGCCGCGTCGCCTCCTGGAACCCCGACGTGGTGACCCTCATGATCGGCACGAACGACGTCTCGACGGCCGGCGTGCGCCCCGTGCTCACCGCCGAGGAGTATGCAGCGTCGCTGCGCGAGTTCGTGACGCGGGCCCGCGGGATCGGTGCGATCGTGGTGCTGCAGACGCCCCCTGCGGTGGACGGCCTGAACGCCCCCGAGCGCGCCCGCATCGGCGAGTTCGCGGAGGCCGTGCGCCAGGTCGCCGCCGCGGAGGACGTGCTCCTGGTGGACCAGTACGCGCGCTACGCGGAGCTCGGCAACGGCGGTGTGCCGTGGGGACTGATGGGCGACCCGTTCCACCCGAACGCCGCCGGTCACGCCGCCCTCGCGCTGGAGCTCGCGACCGTGCTCGGTATCCGTCCGCAGCCCAGCCGCACGCTGCAGCTCCTGGAGGCGCTGGTCGCGACCGCCCGCCTCAACGCCTGAGCCGATCGCCCGCGGCGCTCGCCCCGGACCTGCGGATTCCGGCTCCCGCGGTCGGCGCGCGCCGCCGTCGCTCGTCTCGGGCCGACCGCAGCTCGACGCGCGCCGCCGTCGCTCAGCTCCGGCCGCCCGCAGCGCCGCGGTCAGCGCCGCGGCAACGGCTCGATCCACATCGCGCCGGGAATCCGCGTGCTCGCGGCGACCTCGCCCGTGGGCACACCGTCGCGCAGCCGCAGCGCCACGACCGCGCCGTCCTCGGAGTGCACCGCGAACAGATGCTCCCCATCGAGCGCGAGATGCTCGGGCCGCACGCCGCCGCTGGGCACTTCGGCGAGCCGTGTCAGCCGGTCGCCATTGACCCGGGCCGTGAGGATCGTGTCGGCGCCGCGGTTCGCGAGATGCACGAGGCCGCGCGCGGCGTCGTGCACCACGCCGCTCGGGGTGTTCGGCGCCGCCGTCGCGCGCGTGGTGGCGGGCAGCACGTCGAGCACGCGGCGCTCCGGGAGCGAGGCCAGCAGCAGCGTCGACGCCAGCTCCCCCGCGATCGCCACCCGCCCGGAACCCAGGTCGACGGCGTGCCGCGGGCCGCTCCCGGGCGGGAGCACGAGCGGTTCCCGCGCAGCCAGCGTCTCCCCGTCGAGGATCCGCAGCACGTCGGCCCCCAGGTCGACCACCCCGATGCCCTCCGCCAGTGCGAGGGCGTCATGCGCGTGCGGACCGTCCTGCCGCACGGGGTCGGGGCCGCGACCGGCGAACATGGCCGTGCGCGGCGGTCCGGCCAGGGTGCCGTCATCGTGCAGGTCGACCACGGCGAGCGCCCCGGAGCCGTAGCCGGCGACCAGCAGCCGACGGTCGTGCCCGTCGAGACGCACCCGGCACGGCAGCTCCACACCCGGCAGCGCCACCGCCTCCCGCACCGTGAAGCCCGCCGCGGGATCGCGGTCGTCCCGCTCCAGCCGATGCAGCGCACCGCGGCGCGTGAGCCCGACCGCGTAGAGCGAGCCGCGCGGATGGGCGGCGAGCGCGAACGCCCGGTCGAGGCGCACCGCGGAGGGCGCCGCCTCCCACCGCTCCCCGCCGGGATGCCAGGCGGCGGTCCACACGGACGCCCCGCCGGTCATCGCGCACACCGCGAACTCTCTCGACCCCGCCACGGGCGGCCCTCCTGCTCCTCGCCGACACTCCTCCTCCCACTATGGCGTGCGGCGGCAACGCCGGCGGGCACCGCCTCCCCGGGATGAGGAGTGGTGGACGCGGGTGCGACGGACCACTATGTTGACGCCTGAGAGCAGTCGTCGAGCGGGGGTCAACGATGTCGCACGTCGTCGCCACAGGTGCCGGGAAGGCCATGATGGAGCGCCGGAACGATCCGACGCACGACTACATCCTGAAGCTCACCGGCAAGGAGAGACCCCGAGTGCTGTTCGTCGGCACCGCCACCGGCGACGACACCGCCTACATCGTCAGCTTCTACTCCACGTACGACTCGGACCGCTGCGCGCCGCATCACCTGCCGCTGTTCCACCGCGCCGTGGACGACCTGGCCGGCTTCGTGAAGGGCTTCGACGTGATCCACGTCGGCGGCGGCAACACCGCCAACATGCTCGACGTGTGGAAGCGTCAGGGCCTGGACGACATCATGCGCGAGATGTGGGAGGACCCCGACTCGAACGTGGTGTTCACGGGCGGGAGCGCGGGCGGCATCTGCTGGTTCGAGGGCGGCACCACGGACAGCTACGGCCCCACGCTGCAGGTGCTCCCCGAAGGGCTCGGGTTCCTGCACGGCAGCTTCTGCCCGCACTACGACGCCGAGGACCAGCGGCGGCCCCTCTTCCATGCCTCCCTGCTCAGCGGGGAGCTCGCCACCGGGTACGCCGTCGGCAACCTGCAGTCGCTGCACTTCGAGAACAGCGAGTTCGTCACGGCGATCAGCCCGGTCGAGGAATCCCTGGCGCTGCGGGTCGAGGCGGTCGACGGGAAGATCGTGGAGACCTCGCTGCCGACGACGCACCTCACGGGCGCCGCGCCCGTCGTGAAGGGACCGTCGTCGTGAACGGGCGGCGCGACCGGCGCGACGTCGTGAACGGGGCGGCGTCGTGGACGCGGTGGCACCGAGACCGGGGCGTCATCGTGAACGGGGCGGCATCATGAACGACAACGTCTTCATCCTCATCGCCCAGCTGATCGTCGTCGTCCTGGCGATCTTCATGGGCACCCGCACGAGCGGGATCGGCCTCGGCGTATGGGGCCTCGTCGGCGTCGCGGTGCTGGTCTTCGTCTTCGGGGAGGCCCCGGGCAACGCCCCGGTCGACGCGGTCTTCATCGTGATCACCGTGATCACGGCGGCCTCCACCATGCAGGCCGCCGGCGGCATCGACTGGATGGTGTCGGTCGCGGCGAAGGTGATCCGCAAGAGGCCCAAGTCGGTCGTGTTCCTCGCCCCGGCCATGTCCTTCCTCTTCACGGTCGGCGCCGGCACGGGCAACATCTTCTATCCGCTGCTGCCCGTGATCTACGACGTGTCGTACCAGCAGAAGATCCGGCCGGAGCGGGCGCTGTCCGTCTCGGCGGTCGCCTCGCAGGTCGGCATCCTCTGCTCGCCCGTCTCGGCGGCGACCGCCTCGATGGTGGTGCTGCTGGCGCCGCAGGGCGTCGACCTCGGCGGGCTCCTCCTCATCATGTGGCCGGCATCCATCGCGGGCCTCTTCCTCGCCGCACTCGTCATGATGCGGCACGGCAAGGACCTGGAGGACGACCCGGAGTTCCAGCGCCGCCTGGCGGAGGGACAGATCAAGCCGCCGGTCGTCGACGCGCACGAGAACAAGCTGCCGCGCACCGCCGTGCTCTCGGCATCCCTGTTCCTCGCGGGCGTCGCCGTCATCGTGATCTTCGGCCTCTTCGAGAACCTGCGCCCCGTGATCGGCACGAACGACGACGGCGACCCGGTGCGCCTCAGCGTCACGGTCATCATCGAGGTGACCATGGGCATCATCGCCGCCCTGATCTTCGTGTTCTGCAAGGTGAAGGCGGCCGACGTGCCCAAGCAGGCCACGTTCCCCGCCGGCATCGTGGGCGCCATCGCCCTGTTCGGCATCGCCTGGCTGGCCAACACGTTCGTGGCGGCCAACCAGACGCTGATCGTGGACGGCCTCGGCTCCGTGGTCTCCGGCTCCTCCGCCTTCCTGGGCGCCCTGCTGTTCGCCCTCGCCCTGTTCACGGTCGCGATGCTGACGACCAGCCAGTCCAGCGCCACCAACGCCATCGTCCCGATCGGCATCACCATCGGCCTGCCCGCCCCGCTGCTGGTGGGACTGTGGCCGGCGACCATGGGCATCTACACGCTGCCGGCGAACGGCAGCCAGGTCGCCACGGTCGCCTTCGATCAGACCGGTACGACCAGGATGGGCAGGTTCGTGGTCGATCACTCGTTCCAGCTGCCGAACCTCGTGTACGTCGGCACGGCGATCGTGGTAGGCGTGACGCTGTCGTTCCTCTTCTCCTGACCGGAAGCCGATCGCGTGACGGGGGCAGGGGCGCGGGTCCCGGGGCGGAGAGCGTGAGATGACGGAGATCCTGGATCGGTCGGCGCTGCGCCAGTTCCTGCTCGGACTGGCGCAGGGCATGAACGCCTCGGCGGAGTCCGTCGACCGGATCAGGGACACGATCGCCGAGGTCGCCCGCGCCTCCGGCGGAGACGACACCGACTTCGTGGTGCTGCCGACGATCATCATCGTGGAGACCGGCGACGACGAGGAGGAGCGGGTCGCGATCCGCTCGGCCACCAACGCCTCGTTCCGGTTCGACCAGATCGCGGCACTGTACGAGCTGATCGCGCAGGCGAAGACCGGGGCCGTGCCCCCGCGGGAGGGTATCGCCCGGCTCAACGAGATCGGAGCGATGCGGCCCCGACTCGGCTGGTTCACCCGCACCCTCGGGCACGCGGTCCTCACCACCGGCCTGGCGCTGCTGCTCGCACCCACCTGGCAGGGCGCGATCGTCGCTTTCGTCCTGGGCTTCGGCATCGGCCTGCTGAAGCTCGTGCGCTCGCCGACGCTGCAGCTGATCATGCCGATCGCCGCCGCTTTCGTGTGCGCCGCCGCCGTGTTCCTGCTCGCGGAGGTGATCGAGATCGGCGATCCCATCCGACTTCTGATCGCCCCGCTGGTCACGTTCCTCCCCGGGGGCGTGCTCACGACCGCGACCGTCGAGCTGGCGGCCGGGCAGATGATCTCCGGCGCCGCGCGGCTCGTCTACGGCTTCGTGCAGCTGGCTCTCCTGGCCTTCGGCATCCTCGCCGCCGGTGCCGTGGTCGGCGTCGACTCCGCGTCGTACGAGGCGCTCGACGCGTCCTCTTTCCTGCCCTGGTGGGTGCCGCTGCTCGGCATCCTCGTGTTCGCCGCCGGCAACTATCTGCACTTCTCCGCGCCGCCCTCCACGTTCGGCTGGGTGCTGCTGGCGCTCGTGGTCGCCTACCTCGGCCAGTGGGCCGGCACCGAGTTCATCGACCCCGCGGTGGGCGGGTTCGTTGGCGCCGTGGCGGTGACGCCTGTCGTGTTCTGGATCGCGGGGCTGCGGCACGGCGCCCCGTCGCAGCTGACGTTCCTTCCTGCCTTCTGGCTGCTGGTGCCGGGTGCCGCGGGGCTGGTCGGGCTCACCGAGGCGTTCGCCACCGACGACGGGCTCGCCGACTTCGCCGCCGCGCTCGTCTCGGTCATGTCCATCGCGCTCGGAGTGCTGATCGGCACCGCCCTGTACCGCGTGGTGCACCACGGCGCCGCGGAGTTCGTGCAGTTCGCGGTCGCCCCGCCGCCCTCCGACGACGCGCCGACCCCGACCTTCTGGTCGCGCCTGTCGGCACCCCTGCGCCGGCTCCGCCGCCCCCGCTGACCACGCGCGGCTGTGTCAGCCGGGGATCAGCGCGGCGCCGCCGCCATCGCTGAGGCGGGGGTGTCAGCGGGGGAGCGGGCGGTAGCGCGTGACGACGACGCCCGAGCGGAACGGGCGGCGCTCCACGAGCTCGAGCGTCAGGCGCTCGCGAAGACCGGCGAGCAGCGTCGGGCCATGCCCCGCGACGACCGGATGCACCACGAACTCGTACTCGTCGATCAGTCCGAGGTCGGCGAGCGCGAGCGGCAGCGTGACCCCGCCCACCCACAGGCGCTCCCCCGGCTGCTCCTTGAGGCGCTGCACGGCGGTCCCGAGGTCGCCCGTCAGCAGCTCCGCGTTCCAGTCCACCGCGTCGAGCGTCTGCGACACCACGTACTTGGCGGCGCGGTCGATGGTCTCCGCGAAGGGGACGTCCGCCTCCCCCATCCAGTCCGGCCACACCCCGGACTCCGGCCGCCGCCACGCCGACTGCATCATCTCGTAGGTCACCCGGCCCATCAGCAGCGCGTCTGCATGCTGCATCTCCGCGGTCCAGTACGCCATGGACTCCTCGTCCGGCGGAAGCCCGGCCTCATGGTGGCAGCAGCCGTCCAGAGTGACGTTGATCGAGTAACGCAGCGGTCTCATCGCACGGCTCTCCTCTGATGCACGCGCCTGATGCACGCGGTGCGGGCCATGATCCCACGCGTCCGCCCCGCAGACCACCCCGGTCCCGCACCGCACGGGCGATGCGGGACCGGGGCACGCGTCAGAGGCTCGCGAGCAGCTCGCGCATCTCGGCGATCTCCGCGGTCTGGGCGTCGACGATCTCCTGAGCCAGCGCGACCGCGTCGGCGTCCTCCCCGTCGGCGATCTGCGCCTCGGCCATCTCCACGGCGCCCTCATGGTGCATGATCATCTGCTCCAGGAACAGCCGGGAGGCCTCGGGCCCGGCGGCGGCCTCCAGCGCGGCGAGGTCGTCCTCGCTCATCATGCCGTCGCCGTGGTCCATGCCGGAGCCGTCGTCCGGCTCCACACCCCACTCGTCGAGCCAGCCCTGCAGCTGCTCGATCTCCGGCGACTGGGCGGCCTTGATGCGCTCGGCGAGGTCGACGACCCGCGGGTCGACGCCCTCCTTCGCCAGCACGATGTCGGACATCTCCACCGCCTGCTGGTGGTGCACGATCATCATCGACGCGAACATCGCATCCGCGTCGTTCGCCCCGGAGCTCGGTGCGTCCGACGCGGAGTGGCCCATGTTCGAGTGGTCGGCCGGGTCGGCGGGCTGAGCGGGAGCGCATCCGGCGAGCGCGAGGGTTCCGGCGATCAGCAGTGCGGCGGGCGCCGCGATTCGGTTCTTCATGTGTCTCTCTTCTCGTCGTTGTGGTGCCGCGACCGCGAGTGCGGTCGGGCGGGTGCGCGATCCGCGCGATTCACGTGCGACTGATGCAGAGGACGACGAGGGAGGGCGGTCGAGCGCGCGGAGCACGGCCGCCGAGGCGAGGCACGGACGGCCGGGCGGGTAGCGCTCCCCACGCAGCGACGCGCCGGCGCAGGAGGAGCAGGATCCCCCCGAGCAACGCCAGCACGCACGCAGCACCCCCGTCGCCGCTTGGAGACCCCGGGTCCGCGGACGGAGGTGCGGGCGGGGCGACGGCGACGGCGGCGACCGGAGAAGCCGCGTGTGCGGCGGCGAGCGGGATGGCCGCGTGGGCGGCGGCGAGCGGGAGGGCCGCGTGCGCGGGGGCGTGCGCCGGAACGGCGGGGGCGGCGGCGACCGGCGGAGCCGCGGGGGCAGCGGCGACCGGGACGGCGGCGACGGCGGCGACCGGCGGATCCGCGTGTGCGGCGGCGAGCGGGATGGCCGCGGGGGCGGCGGCGAGCGGGAGGGCCGCGGAGGAGGCGGGGGGCGCTGCGGCGGCGGCCGGGGGCGCGTGGGCGACACCGTGGGCGCCGGGCGTGCCGTGGGTGTCGAGCACGTGCATGCCCAGCAGGCCGAGGAGCACCCCGCCCACGAGCACGACCGCGAGCAGAGCGCCCTGCAGAGCCTGCTGACGCCTCATGCCTTCATGGTACCTTCTGGGGGTATGGGTATGCCGTCGTCAGCGGGCGACTCCGGCTCTGGCGAGCAGACGTCGCAGGGCGATCACGGCCGCGGCGATGAGGAGCTCTCCGGCGATCCGCGCGAGCAGGGTGGCCACGAGCACCCCCGGCACCAGATGATCGGGCGAGAACACGGGCAGGGCGACGAGGAAGAGCACGACCCCCGCGGCCGCGCCCGCCAGCAGGATACGCACAGGGTGCGCCCGCACGTCGCGCCGCAGGGGCAGCGTCGCATCGAGCACGAGTCCGCCGATCAGCAGCGGCACGACGCCGAGCAGGCCGATCGGCGAGACCGCGACGGTCAGCACTCCGCACACGAACGCGGTGAACGCCGCCATCCCCGGGGTCCTGGTCACGACGCGCGCCAGCAGCGGCAGCGCGGTGTGCACCGCGGCCACCAGCGCATACGCGGGCGGCGAGGACACGGCCAGCACGCTCGTCACCGGCACCACGGCGACGAAGACGAGAGCCTGGATCGCGCCGAGCGCGGCGCTCACGAGCAGGGCGCTCGTGGGCACCCGTCGCACCGTCGTCTGCCCCCGCGCGTTCGTCACTCCTCCGAGCTTAGGGCCGCCGGTGCGCGCGGCTCCCCGCGGCTCCGACCGATTGCATTTCGGAATATCGTAGGGGGCAGGGGACGGACCTGGGGAGGGACGATGTCGGCTTCTGTCGCGCGCACGCACACACGGATCCCGCGGGTGTCCGCGCACGTCATCGGGCGTCCTCGGCTGAACGCCGCCCTCGAGACGTCCATCCCGCTCACTCTGCTCCGCGGAGCCTCCGGCGCCGGCAAGACCACCGCCCTCGTGGGCTGGGCGTTCACGACGCGGTCCCGCGTGGCCTGGCTCACCGCGACCCCCGCCATGCAGGGCAGCCACGGCCTCGCGACCGCCGTGCTGCGCGCGCTGCGCCCGCACGCCCCCGCCGGCACCGCACCCCCGCACACCCCCGCCGGCGCCGCCCCCGCGCACGCCCCCGCGGGCACCACGGGCATCGAGGACGCGGCCCCCGCAAGCGACGCGACCGCCGACGGCGCGGCGCCCGGGCACCCCGCGCACGCCCATCCCGCGCCCGAGCCAGACCCCCACCCGCTGCCGGAGGCGGATTCCGCCCTCGAGCCCCTCGCGTCCGCCCACCTCTGGGCCGACATCTCGGACCTCCTGCACAGCACGGAGGAGCCGCTGGCGCTCGTGCTCGACGACGCCAGCGTCCTCGACCGGGAAGCCGTCTTCGATCTGTGCCGCACGGTCGCCGCCGCGCCACTCGCCCGTCTGCTCGTGGCCACCAACCGACCCAGCGCGTTCGACAGCGCCGGGCTCGACCTCGTCATCGACACCGCGATCATCACGCCGGAAGACCTCATGTTCGACCTCGACGAGATCCGCCGCGCACTCGACGTGGACGAGGAGGGCGCCGCCGCCGTGCAGCGCGCGAGCGGCGGCTTCCCGGCGGTGGTCCGCGCGGTATCCCTGCGGGACGTCGGGCAGGACGGAGCTGCACTGACCGACGCCGCCTCTGCGGCCATCGAGGACTTCCTGCAGACGCGGATCGAGGCCGGAGCCTTCGACGAGCGGATGCTGCGGGGGCTGATCCGGCTCAGCATCACCGACACCGTCGACCACGCCCTCGCGATCGCGCTCACCGGCGACGAGGGCATCGCGGAGGCGCTCGACCAGGCCGAGGCGTTCGGCTTCGGCCGGTGGTCCCCGGGCGGTCGCCGCACCTTCACCATGGCCCCGCTCGCCAGGACCCTGCTGCTGCGCGAGCTGCGGCGCTCCCGCCGCGCCGAGATCCCGCAGCTGCGCCGCGTCGCCGTGGAAGGAGCCCTGCGTCGCGGGGCGCCGTTCGAAGGGCTCCGTCTCGCCGTGGAACAGGACGACCTCGCTCTCGCCTCCCACGTCATCATGTCCGGATGGAGCCACCTGCTGGACCACCACGGCCGCGCGGTCGTGGCCCTGCTCGGCGACCTGCCCCTCTCCCGCCTGAAGCACGAGCCCCTCGTGGCCATGCTGCTGGGCATCTGCCTGAACGCCAACCGCCTCCGTCGCCTGCGCGGCTTACAGCTGCTGCGCCTGGCGGTGTCGGCCGCGAACGCCAGACGCACCACGCTCTCCCCCGCCGAGCGTCTGTTCATCTGGACGGCCGAGAGCGCCGCACTCCGCGTCATCGGCATGCCCGACCGCGCGGGCCAGGTGGCCGCCCGTGCCTTGGCGCTGTACACCGAGACCCCTGAGGCGAAGTGGCAGCGCTACGCCACGGAGATGCCGCTGCTGTGCACGCACCTCGGGCTCTCGCTGTACTACGGCGGCCGCAAGGAGCAGGCCGTGCAGCTGTTCGACGAGGCCGCCGCACTCGCCGCCGTCCACGGCAGCGGCAACGCGTTCCACGCCATCAGCCTGCTCAGCGGCATCCGCGCCCTCGACGGAGACCTGCCGGAGGCGCGGCACCTCGCGGAGCTCATCCGCCAGGGCGACTGGGACCCGGCACTGCTCGACGGCTACCGCGGCACGTTCTACCGTGTGGCGGAGGCGCTGCTGGCCGTGGAGGCCGGTGACACGAGCGCCGCCGCACGGCACGTCAGGGCGTTCGAGCCGCACCGCGCGACGAGCGAGCACTGGACGACCATGGCCGCCGTCGAAGCGTGGGTGGCGCTGCATGCGGGGGAGGCGGCCGCCGGGCTCGAACGGCTCGAGTCGTTCGCACGGCTGCGGGGACGCGAGGCCGCGAGTGCGCACGCACGGCACGCCCTCAGCCGCGCGAGGGTGCTGCTGCACCTGGCTCTCGGCGACGTGAGCGCGGCACGGCACGTGCTGCAGCGGGACGCGACGACCGACCGGTTCAGCACACTGCTGGAACGCGCCCGCCTGGCCCTGGTCGACGGACGCGCCCCCGAGGCCGCGCGGCTGCTCGCGCAGTCCCGGCTCCGGCCCGGCACCGCGCGCGAACGCGCCGAGGCCGCTGCCGTGCAGAGCGCCGCGCTGCACCGGGCCTCCCCTGCCGCGGCACAGCGGGTGAGCGATGCGCTGTCCGCGCAGCTCGCCGACCGCGAGCTGAGCACCCCGCTCGCCCTGCTCGCCGCGGAGGACTTCGCCACGGTCCGCGCGGATCTCGCCCCCAGCTCCCGCGTCGCGTACCCCCGCAGCGCCGCGCTGCCGTCGTTCGCGACGCGGCCACGGCTGTCCTCGCGCGAGCAGGTGGTGCTGCACGCCCTCGCCTCCGGCGCCCCGCTCCCTGCGATCGCCGCGGAGCTGCGCGTCTCCCCGAACACTCTCAAGGCGCAGCTGCGCAGCATCTACCGCAAGCTCGAGGTCGGCAGCCGTGCCGAGGCGCTGGAGCAGGCCGCGCGCCACGGGCTGCTGTCCCCCTGACGCCCACGGGCCCCGACCGTCACTGGGACGACGGCCGGGGCCCGCGGGGGTTCGGTCAGGCCTGAGCCCTGCGGCGACGCAGGATCAGCAGGGCCGCCCCACCGAGCAGCAGCGCCAGCGCGAGGCCCAGCACCCACGGCGCGAGCTGCCCGCCCGTGATGGCGAGCGGCGTCAGCACCGGGTTCTCGGTCGTGCTCGCCGGAGGGGTGATGGTCTCGCCACCGGGAGGCGTGGCGGAGGCCACCGCGACGTTCCGCAGCGAGGCCCCTGCCGCGTCGGCGTGCACGGTCACCGCGTAGGTGATCGTCACGCTCTCCCCTTCGGCGAGGCTGCCCGTCCACCGGAGACCCGTGCCCTCGACGACCGGGGCGGCGACAGCGCGCTCCCCGACCGTCGCGGTCATGCTGCCGCGGAGGTCCGCGTGGCGCAGCACTCCGGCCAGGTCGTCGGTGATGACGACCTCGTCAAGCCCGGTCTCGCCGGTGTTGGTGCCGGTGAGGGTGTAGGTCACGACGCTGCCCGCGGCGACCGCGGTCCCGGTGCCGGGGTCGGCGGTCTTCGCGAACACGAAGCCCGGAGTGCCGACGCGGTGCTCGGTGGTGGCCGGCGGCGGCGTGAGCTCCGCGCCGCCGGGGGCGGTCGCAGTGCCGACGGCCAGGTTCGCGACCGTCGCTCCCGCGGCATCGCCGTGCACGGTCACGGAGTACGTGATCGTGACGCGCTGCCCGAGCCCGAGCACGCCCTGCCAGCTCAGCTCCTCCCCCGACACGACCGGCGTGGACACCGTGCCGTCGGAGAGGGTCGCGGTCGCATCGTCGTTGTACGCGGCGTGGGCGAGCACGCCGGACAGGTCGTCCGCGATCGTCACGGGGTCGAGCGCGGTCTCGCCCGTGTTCACGCCGGTCACCGTGTAGGTGATGACGCTGCCGGGGTCGACACGGCTGCCGGTGGCGGGGTCGGCGCTCTTGCTCAGCGCGAAGCCGGGCTCGTTCACCGGGTTCTCCGTGGTCGCCGGCGGGGTCTCGATCGGCGGCACGCCACCGGGCGGGGTCGCCGACCCGGAGGCCGTGTTCTCCAGCACGGAGCCGCCGGCGTCGGCCGCCACGGTCACCGAGTAGGTGACGGTGACCGTCGCGCCGACCGGCAGGGCGCCCGTCCACGTCAGTCGGTCGCCCGCGAGAGCCGGAGCATTCGCGGGATCGCCGTCGACGGTCGCCGCGGCGTCGCCGTTGTACGCGGCGTGGGCGAGCACGCCGGACAGGTCGTCCACGATCTCGACGGGGTCGAGTGCCGTCTCTCCGGTGTTCACGCCGGTCACCGTGTAGGTGAGGACGGCGCCGGGGTCCACGGCGGTGCCGCTCGACGGGTCCACGCTCTTGGAGAGCGCGAAGCCGGGCTGGTTGACCGGGGTGGTCGTGGTGCCGGGCGGCGGCGTGAGCTCCTCACCACCGGGCGGGGTGGCGGTCGCGCGGGCGGCGTTCTCGATCACAGCGCCGGCGGCGTCGGGGCCGACGGTCACGGAGTAGGTGACCGTGACGGTCTGTCCCACCGCGAGGGCGCCGGTCCAGGTGAGCCGGTCGCCGTCGAGGGCGATCGTGCCCGCCGTCGCCGTGCCGATGGTCGCCACGGCATCCGCGTTGTACGCGGCGTGCGGCAGCACACCGGACAGGTCGTCCACGATCTCGACCGGGTCGAGCGCCGTCTGGCCGGTGTTCGCGGCGGTGAGGGTGTAGGTGAGGACGGCGCCGGGGTCGACGGCCGTGCCCGCTGCCGGGTCAACGGTCTTCGCAAAGGCGAAGCCGGGCTCGTTCACCGGGTGCTCGGTGGTCGCCGGCGGGGGCGCGATCGGCGTGCCGGGCGTGGTCGGGCTGCCGGGGTCGCTCGGGTCCGTCGGGATCAGCGGGGTCGCCGAGCCGGTCGCCGTGTTGGCGACGGTCTCGCCGCCCGCGCCGGCGTCGATCGTGACCGAGTAGGTGATCACGACGTCCTGACCCGGCTGCAGCGCACCCGTCCAGCGCAGGGTGCCGTCCGCCACGGTGGCCGTGCCGCGCGAGGACTGCACGTCGCCGTTGTATGCGGCGTGGGCCAGCACACGGCCGAGGTCGTCGGTGAGGGTCACCGGGTCGAGCACGGTGTCACCGGTGTTCGTGCCGGTCACGGTGTAGGTGATCACGGCGCCGGGGTCGACGCGCGTGCCCGTGGCCGGGTCGGCCGACTTGGCCACGGTGAACCCGGGCGTCGCGACGGGGTGCTCGGTCGTCGCCGGGGGCGGCGTCACGGGCGTGCCCGGCGTGGTCGGGCTGCCCGGGTCGGTGGGGTCGGCCGGGATGAGGGGCGTGCCCTCGCCCTGGACCGTATTGCGCAGGAGGACCCCGGTGGCGTCGGCCGCCACGGTCACCGAGTAGGTGATCACGACGCGGTCGCCCGGTGCGAGTGCCCCCGTCCAGGTGAGGGTGCTGCCGGTGAGGTCCACGACGCCGGTCGACGCGGTCACATCGCCGCCGTACTGGGCGTCCGCGAGCACGGCCGAGAGGTCGTCGACGATCGTGGCCGGGTCGAGCACCGTGTTGCCGGTGTTCACGCCCGTGATCGTGTAGGCGATGGTGTCGCCCGCGCGGACGGCGGTGCCGGACGCGGGGTCGGCCGACTTCTCGACCTCGAAGCCCGTGGCGACGACGGGGTGCGCGGTCTCCGCGGTCGGCGGCGTGATCGGCGTTCCGGGCGTGGTCGGGCCGTCCGGGTCGGTCGGGTCGACGGGCACCCGCGGGGTGGCCTCGCCGTTCACGACGTTGCGCAGCAGCGCCTGCTCCACGTCAGCGTCGACGGTCACGGTGTAGCGGATCGACACGGACGCGCCCTTCGGGAGGGTGCCCGTCCAGGTGAGGGTGCCGCCCGAGACCGAGACGGTGCCGCGGTCGGCGGTCGCGTCGTCGTTGTAGGCCGCGTCGTCGAGCACGCCCGACAGGTCGTCGACGATCTCGGCCGGACGCAGCTCGGTGTCGCCCGTGTTGGTGCCGGTGATCGTGTACTCGATGGTGTCGCCCGCGGACACGGCCGTCCCGGAGGCGGGGTCGGCGGTCTTGCTGACGGTGAAGCCGGAGCCGATCACGGGGTGCTGCGTGGTGACGGCGGGCGGCACGATCGGCTCGCCGGGCACCTGCGGACCGGTGGGGTCGCCGGGGTTCGGCGTGGTCGGCGTCGCGCTGCCGGTCACGGTGTTGCGCAGGACCTCGCCGGAGGTCTCCGCGTTCACGGCGACGGTGTACGTGACGGTCACGGTCTGGCCGGGCTGCAGGGCGCCGGTCCAGGCGAGGGTGCTGCCGGTCAGGGTGGCGCCGCCCGTGGTGAGGGCGGTGCCGTCGATCGCGGTCGTGATGGCGCCGGTGGCCGCGGCGTGGGCGAGCACGCCGGAGAGGTCGTCGCTGATCGTGACGGGGTTCAGCGCGGTGGCGCCGGTGTTCGTGCCGGTGAGGGTGTACGTGATGCTCTGGCGGGGCTCGACGACCGTGCCGGTGGCGGGGTCAGCGGTCTTCGCGAGACGGAAGCCCGCGACCGGGTGCTCGGTGACGACGGCGGGAGGGACGATCGGGTCGAACCCGCCGGGCGGGGTGCCGGAGGCGGTGACGCTGTTGGCGATGCGCTCCCCCTCCACGCCGGCGTCGACGATCACCGAGTAGGTGATGGTGAGGACCTGCCCGGGCTCGAGGGCACCGGTCCAGGCGAGGTCGTCGCCGGTGACGGTGGCGGCGCCGGAGGAGACCGGGTCGCCGTCGATGGCGGTGGCCACGTCGCCCTGGTACCCCGCGAAGGCGAGCACGCCGGACAGGTCGTCGGTCACCGAGACCGGGTCGAGGCGGGTGTTGCCGGTGTTCGCGGCCTGCACCGTGTAGCTGATGCGCTGACCGGCGCTCACGGCCGTGCCGGTGGCGGGGTCGGAGGTCTTGCTCAGCTCGAGCCCCGGCATGAGCCGCAGGTTCGTGAACGTGCAGGTCACGTCGGTGCCGAGCGGACCGGAGGGCTGCGTGACCTGGCCGTCGGCGGTCACGGCCACCGGGGTGGTCGAGCCGTCGGGACGCACCTGCACGCAGATCAGCGATTCGTCGTAGCGGGTGGGGTCGGTGGTGCCTGCCGCGGCCTCGGACAGCCGGAACGTGTCGCCCTGGTTGGTGAACACGGGTCCCGCGTAGTCGGACTGCAGGCCGGGGCGGTCGCCGCGCGTGGTCGCATCGGTCTGCGCCACCTGGTAGCCCGCGGGCGACTGGATGCGCAGCGCGAACTGGTCGGTCGCGGCCTGGCGTCCGGCCGGCAGATCCTTCTTCAGCGTGAGCGTGTTGGGGAACGTGCAGCTGGCCATGTCGGTGGGCGAGAAGCCGCCGAGCGACGTGGAGTTGACGGTCTCGCCGCGCGGCAGGTCGACCTCGATGATGCGGTTGCCGCCGCCGGAGACCGACACGAAGATGTGGCCGAGGTTTCCGAACGCGATGCCGTTGCCCTGCACGCCGGCGCCCATGTCGTGCACCTGCTTGGCGTCGATGGTCGCGGTGCTGGGCTCCAGCGTCGCGGGGAGGTCGGCGGAATAGATGTAGTTGTCGGCGACGAGCACGAGCTGACCGGAGGCGCTGAAGGCCATGTCGCCGTTGGCGCCGAACGGGCTGCTGCCGGTGGTCGGGCGGAGGGTGCCGACCTGCACGTAGTCCTGCGGGGCGATGCTCTCGTTCCAGGCGTACAGGTTGATCGCTCCGCCGATGGTGCCGCTGGCGAAGTAGTACACGCCGGTGACGGGGTGCACGGCGCCGCGCAGCACGGAGGACTCGAGCCGGAACGCGGTGCGGCTGGTGGTGTCGGTCAGCCGGTCGTGCTTCGCGAGCTGCTTGACCCCGGCGGCGTTGGTGACCGTGTAGGCGTAGCGGCCGTTGGAGGAGAGCCCGAGCGCGTTGTTGGAGTGGTTCGCGCCGAGGTTGATCGAGCCGAGGGTGCCGCCGTCGCCCGGGGCCCCGCCCTGCTCGTTCACCGCGAACTCGCGCACCTCGGTGGTGCTCTGCACGTAGACCGCACCGGGGGTGCAGAGGAAGGGCTCTGCGGCCGCAGCGGGTGCGGCGGTCATCGTGCCGCCGATCACGACCATCGAAGTGGCGACGAGGGCCGTGCTCACGGCCCCGCCGATCAGTCTCCTCGCGCGGCGGCGCCAGCGGCCGTGCCGCTCCGGCGCCAGGTCTTCGGACGTGTGGTCCCTGCGGGCGACACGGAATCCCATGACTGCTCTCCCCATCCATCGCTTCCCCGGTGCGCGAGCGCGCACACGGAAGCCCCCGCCCCCTCAGGCGACCGCCGAGCACCACCGGGCATGGCGAACTCGGTCCGGGCCTCCGCCAGCCTGGCCGCGGCTCGGGCGGGCCCCTCGCCGATCGGCGAGAATTCACCCCGCCCTTTCACCCCACCCGGCGGGGGCCGCGGCGTCTGCCGCAGCGCCCCGCCGCGTTCACTCGCGGGAGCCGATCTCCTCGATGGGCTTCCGGCGCAGCGTCTGGCCGGTCGCGACCAGGAGCGCCAGCAGCGCGAGCGCGCCCATGCCTCCGACGATCGCGAGCGAGCCGAGCACGGGCATCGCGGGGATCGGCTGCCCGGAGATGCCGTAGCTCATGCCCATGAGCGGCGGGATGGCGACCAGCACGCCGAACACCATCGACACGGCCGCCACCAGCACCGCCTCCAGCCGCATCATCGATCGCACCTGCCCGCGCGAGGCGCCGATCAGCTGCAGCAGCGCGAACTCCCTGGAGCGCTCGCCGGTCGCCATCACCAGCGTGTTGACCACGGCGATCGCGATGTAGCCGAGGATCACGAGCAGCGCGATGAGATTCACCCACCCCTGCTGGGTGAGCGCCTCGGCCCCCGTGGCCCGCTGCCCCGAGGCCGCGGTCGCCGTGAGGCCGTGGTCGGCCAGGGCCTGCGCGACCGCGTCGGTGCCGCCGTCCGCCGAGACGAGCGCGAACCCGTCGAGCCCCGCCGTGGTGTGCGCACGCACCTGTTCGACGTGCATGGTGAGGTCGCCGAAGCCGAGCCCGCGCTCGTACAGCGCGACCACCGTGGACTCCAGCGGCGTACCGTCGCCGAGCATCCCGGAGACCGTGTCGCCCACGCCGACGCCGAGGTTGTGCGCGGCGTCCGAACTCAGCGCCACCGTGGCACCGCCGTCGTCCAGAGCGGCCAGGGAGCCCTCGCGCACGTTCAGGTCGAGCAGCCCGTCGACCGTGGCAGGATCGATGCCCTGCAGCACGAGCTCGGTCCGCTCCAGCTGCCCCTCGATGTCGTACGAGTCGACCACGGCCGCACTCACCACGACGCCGGAAGCCGCGGTCACGCCCGGCACGTCGCGGAGACCTGCCACGACCGCGGGGGAGAGCCCGGCGGTCGACGACACCCGCAGCTCCGCGGTGACCCCTGCGCGCGTCTGGTGCGCGGCCTCGTCGGCCATGATCGCGGGACCGCCGATCTGCACGAGACCGAGCCCGATCCCCAGGGCGATGGGGAGGATGGCGGCCGCCATGCGCCGGCTCGCGGCGTTCGCGTTGGCCGCGGCGAGGAACCCCGGTGCCGACAGTCGGCGCAGCACCGGGCCGAGCAGCCGCGCGCACACCGCGACCAGCCACGGTCCGAGCAGGCCGAGCGCGACGATCAGCATCAGCGCGGCACCCGCGGAGGCGCCGATCGCGGCATCTCCGCGCACGACCAGCGGCACAGTGGACACCGACACCCCCGCCGCGGCGAACACGATGCCTGTGATGATGCGCGGCAGCCCGATCGAGCCCGGCCCTGTCGAGGATTCGCGGAGCGCTTCGACGGGGTCCAGCTTCGCCGGCCGCCGTGCGGCGATCCGCGCCGCGCCCCAGGCCGCTCCGAGCACCAGCAGCACCGCCGCGACCGCGGGGCTCGGGCCGAGCGCCAGGGCGAAGTCGCCGGGGATGACGCCACCGGCGACGAAGGCCGACTGCAGCGCCGACGACAGCAGGTAGCCGGGGACGATCCCCAGCAGCACCGCGGCTCCGGCGACGACCAGCACCTCCCTGGCGATGATCGCGTGCACCTGCTGCGCCGTGGCGCCGACCGCCCGCAGCAGCGCGTACTCCCGCCGTCGCGACTGCACCGACAGGGACAGGGTCCCCGCGACGATGAACAGCGCCACGAGGATGCACGTGCCGACGAAGGCGCTGCCGATCGCGATCAGGGTGGTGCGCGCGGCCCCCGAGTCGAGGAACTCCACGTCGCCCCTGGCGTCGCCGGTCCGCACGACCAGGCCGGGGAGGGCCTCGCGGATCGCTGTCGCGGTCTGCTCCGCGTCGGCGCCGCCGTCGAGCAGCACGCCGAGCGCCTGTGGTCGTCCGCCGTGCGGGTCGAGGTCGGCGATGCGGTCGTCGGCGAGGAAGACATGCGTGCCGCGCTGCGGCAGCACGGGGGCCGTGACCTCCCCCGTCACCCGGTAGGTCGCCGGCTCTCCGCCGTGCGCGAGCACCGTGGTGTCGCCGATCTCGAGCGACGACCCCGCGACGACGGCGATCTCGTCCGCGGCGGTCGGCTCCGCGCCCTCCGTGAGCGCGAAGCCGGTGAGGGCTGTCGACGACCACGGGTGCGCCTGCAGGGTGGGGGCGGCGGCAGAGTCGCCGGCGGCGGCGAGGGGCACGGTCGCGTCGGGGACGACGGCCTGCACCCCGGCGATGTCGGCGATGCCGTCCGCGACGTCATCCGGCAGCGGCGCGCGCTCGCGCAGCGGCACCGGAAGGTCTTCCGGCACGTCGGCCTGCTGCGGTGCGCCCACCACGATGTCGGCCGCGGTGTACCGCTCGGGGGCGAGCCCGCCGCGGATGCCGGACTCCACCAGCACGCCGAGGCCCGTCACGAGCGCGCTCGCCACGAAGATCGCGACGAACACCCCGGTCAGACTCCCCCGGTGGTGCCGGAGGTCCGCGCGGACCAGCCGCCCGAGGCCCAGATGCCGCGCCGACATCACCACTCCCCCAGGGTGCTCATGCGCGCCGTGATCTGCTGCGGCGTCGCGCCGTCGAGGTGTCCGGCGAAGGCGCCGTCGGCGAGGAAGATCACGCGGTCGGCGTGTGCCGCGACGACGGGGTCGTGCGTGACGACCACGACCGTCTGATGCAGTTCGCGGGCCGTGTGCGCCAGCAGGTCGAGCACCTGCGCGCCCGTGCGCGAGTCGAGCGCCCCGGTCGGCTCGTCGCCGAAGACCACGTGCGGCCGGGTGATGAGCGCCCGCGCGATCGCCACCCGCTGCTGCTGCCCTCCGGAGAGCTCGGCGGGGCGGCGGTGCCGGCGGTCGCTCAGCCCCACAGCGGCGAGCAGCGTCTCCAGCCAGGCGCTGTCGAGGGTGCGTCGGCCGAGCCGCAGCGGCAGCGTGATGTTGTCCTCCACCGTGAGCGCGGGCAGCAGGTTGTACGCCTGGAAGACGAAGCCGACGTGGTCGCGGCGGAAGGCCGAGAGCTGCCGGGGCTTGAGCGCTGAGATCTCGGTGCCGCCCAGGTGCACGGTGCCGCTCGTGGGCCGGTCGAGCCCCGCCGCGCTGTGCAGCAGCGTGCTCTTGCCCGAGCCGGACGGACCCATGATCGCGGTGAAGGAGCCCTTCGCGATGGCGAGGTTCACGCCGCGCAGGGCGGTGACCTGGGCGCTGCCGGAGCCGTAGGTCTTGACGAGGGCCGACAGCCGCAGGGCTTCGGTCGGTGCCGCTTCGACGAGCGGCGCAGGGGATGTCGTGGTCATGCTTCGACGCTAGGAACCGCGGGCGTCGCACCCCATCCCGCCCGCTGCCGCATCGATGGTGGAGCTGGCTATACCGTCCCGCGCTCCCCGCTCCGGCAGACTTGCAGGGTGAAGGACGGATGGATGCGCCGCTGGCTGCGCGATGCGCGCTTCCTCGGCGTCGAGCTGGGGGCCACCGTCGTATCGCTGGGGCTGTTCTGCGTGCTGGTGGTGCTGCTGCCGCTCATGCTCATCACCGGCGGCGTGCTGCTGCTGCCGCAGGCCGTGCAGGTGCTGCACCGCTGGAGCGACAGGGCGCGGCGGCGGATCGGGCGGCGGCGCGGCGAGGAGCTTCCGGCCCTCGCACGGACTCTGCCCCGCGGCGCCACGCTCGACGAGCGGCTGCGCTTCGCCTTCTCCCGTGCGTCCGCCCGTGACGCCCTGTGGCTGCTGATCCACGCGTTTCCGGTGATGTGGGTGTCGCTGCTGACGCTCGCGCTGCCCCTCTCGGCCGTGAACACGCTCGCGACCACCTGGTACTGGCAGTTCGCGCCCGCCGACGACCCGGTGGGCTCGCCGTACCCCGTGACGTCGTGGGAGCTGGCGTGGACGATGCCGCTGGTGGCACTGGCGTACGCCGTGGCCTCGGCCTTCCTGGTGCCGGCGGTCGCGCGACTCGTGGCGTTCGTCTCGGCGAAGCTGCTGGCCACGCCTGCGAAGTCGCGTCTCGCGGCCAGGGTCGACGCGCTGACGCTGAGCCGTGCCGCTGCGCTCGACGCCCACGCGGCGGAGCTGCGGCGCATCGAACGCGATCTGCACGACGGTGCGCAGAACCGGCTGGTGAACGTGGTGATGATGCTGGGGATCGCGGAGCGCGCGGACGAGACGGGCGGCGATGTGCGCGAACCGCTGCGGCGGGCGCAGGACGCGGCGGCCGACGCCCTGGCGGGACTGCGGCGCACGGTGCACGACATCTATCCGCCGATCCTCGACGAACTGGGGCTGGAGGGGGCCCTGGCCTCGCTCGCCGGGCGCAGCGTCGTGCCGTGCACGGTGGAGACCTCCGGGGTGGGCCGAGTGCCGGCCGCCGTGGAGTCGGCGAGCTACTTCGTGGTGGCGGAGGCGCTGACGAATGTGAACAAGTACAGCGGGGCCACCCGGGCGACGGTGCACGTGGAGCGTGAGGGCGAGCTGCTGCTGATCGCGGTGGAGGACGACGGCATGGGCGGCGCCGCCGAGCGGCCGGGCGGGGGTCTTGCGGGGATCCGCCGTCGGGTCGAGGCGTTCGAGGGCACCATGGAGGTGTCGAGTCCCGCGGGCGGGCCGACCATCCTGAGGACGGAGCTGCCATGCGGGTCGTGATCGCCGAGGACGACACGCTGCTGCGGGAGGGCCTGGCGCTGCTGCTGCGCAGCGAGGGCTTCGACGTGGTGGGCGCGGTGCCGGACGCGGAGGGGTTCCTGGCGCTGCTCGACCAGGCGGATGCCGCCGTGCTCGACGTGCGGATGCCGCCCACCTTCACGAGCGAGGGCCTCAAGGCGGCCGCGGAGGCCAGGGCCCGGCGCCCCGGCTTCCCGGTGCTCGTGCTCTCCGCCTACGTGGAGGACCGCTACGCGGGCGAGCTGCTCGCCGCGGGGGCCGACGGCCTCGGGTATCTGCTGAAGGAACGCGTGGGCAAGGTCGCGGCGTTCGTGGATGCGCTGCGCCGCGTGGCCGCCGGGGGCACGGTGATGGACCCGGAGGTCATCTCGCAGCTGATGAGCCGCCGCCGGGCCGACGACCCCGTGCAGACCCTGACCCCGCGCGAGCGGGAGGTGCTCGGGCTGATGGCCGAGGGGTTGGACAACACCACGATCGCCGAGCGGCTGTTCGTGACCGAGACCGCGGTGAGCAAGCACATCGGCAACATCTTCGCCAAGCTCGGCCTCGCCTCGTCCGACAGCGGTCACCGTCGCGTGCTCGCCGTGCTCGCCTATCTCCGCACCTGACACCGCGGGGACCCTCTCCGGACATCTCTCGAAGAAGTTCGGTATTCGGTGTTGCTAAGTACCGGTACTCAGTGTTACTTTGTACCGGTACCCAGCAACACTGAGTACCCAACCGAGAACGAGAGGGGACCCGATGGGCAAGCAGATGACCGAGATGCTCAAGGGCACCCTGGAGGGCATCGTGCTGGCCCTCCTCGCCGAGCAGCCGGCATACGGCTATGAGATCACCACCCGCCTGCGCGAGCACGGCTTCACCGACACCGCCGAGGGCACCGTCTACGCCCTGCTGGTCAGGATCGAGCAGAAGAAGCTCGTCGACGTGGAGAAGGTGCCCAGCGAGAAGGGTCCGCCCCGCAAGGTGTACACGCTCAACGCGCAGGGCAGGCACGAGCTGGAGGAGTTCTGGACCACCTGGGACTTCCTCCGGACGCACATCGAACGACTCAACACGCACACCCCCGACAAGGAGAACTGACATGGCCGCCAAGTGGATCGAAGCCCTCACCGGCTCGCTCGAGCAGAAGAAGCAGTACAAGCAGGCGAAGGCCCGCATCGAGGCCCTGCCCTCGCCCTACCGCGAGGTCGCGAACGCCCAGTACCGGTACTACCTGTACTACGGCGGCATCACCGACGGCGACACCATCGTGACGATGTTCCTCGACCTCGCCGACCTCTGGGAGCGCGCCGCCCTCGACGGCACGCCGGTGAGCGCGATCGTGGGCGACGACCCCGTCGAGTACGCCGAGGAGTACGCCAGGGCGTACGGCGGGACGCAGTGGATCGACAAGGAGCGCGCACGCCTCATCAAGGCGTTCGACGACGCGAAGAAGAAGGAGGAGTCATGACGAACGCGGCCATCTCGGTGCGCGGCATCGAGAAGTCCTACAAAGATCTGCACGTGCTGCGCGGCGTCGACTTCGAGGTGGAGCGGGGATCGATCTTCGCCCTCCTCGGGTCGAACGGCGCCGGCAAGACCACCATGGTCCGCATCCTGTCCACGCTGCTGAAGGCCGACGCGGGTGCCGCGTCGGTGCAGGGCGTCGACGTCGCGGCGGACCCGCTGGGCGTGCGTGAGCGCATCAGCCTCACCGGGCAGTTCGCGGCGGTCGACGAGATCCTCACCGGGCGCGAGAACCTGGTGCTGGTCGCCAGGCTGCGGCACCTCTCCGACCCCGGCGCGGTGGCCGACCGGCTGCTGTCGACGTTCCGGCTCACGGATGCGGGCGGCCGCAAGGTCGGGACCTACTCCGGAGGCATGCGGCGCCGGCTCGACATCGCGATGAGCCTGGTCGGCGACCCCGAGGTGATCTACCTCGACGAGCCGACCACGGGCCTCGACCCCGAGGCGCGCATCGAGGTGTGGGACGTCGTGAAGCAGCTCGCCCAGAGCGGCACCACCGTGCTGCTCACCACGCAGTACCTCGACGAGGCGGAGCAGCTGGCCGACCGGATCGCGATCCTGCACGAGGGCCGCATCATCGCGAACGACACGCTCGCCGGGCTGAAGCAGCTGCTGCCGCCCGCGCAGGTCGAGTACGTCGAGAAGCAGCCCACGCTCGAGGAGATCTTCCTCACCCTGATCGGACCCTCACGAAAGGACGCCGCATGAGCACGCACTTCGCCGCCGACACGGCGACGCTCACCGGCCGCTCCATGCGGCACATCTTCCGCAGTCCCGACACGATCATCACCACAGCGGTCACCCCGATCGCGCTGATGCTCCTGTTCGTGTACGTCTTCGGCGGCGCTCTGCAGCAGAGCACCGGCGCCGAGAACTACGTGAACTACCTGCTGCCGGGCATCCTGCTCATCGCCATCGCCTCGGGCATCGCGTACACCGCGTTCCGGCTGTTCACCGACATGCAGAGCGGCATCTTCGAGCGCTTCCACTCCATGCCGATCGCCCGGTCGAGCGTGCTGTGGGCGCATGTGCTGACGTCGCTCACGGCGAACGCCATCACGCTCGCGATCATCTTCGCGGTCGGCTTCCTGATGGGGTTCCGCACCGGGGCGAGCGTCTGGGCGTGGCTCGGCGTGATCGGCATCCTGATGCTGTTCACCCTGGCGCTCACCTGGCTCGCGATCATCGCGGGGCTGAACGCCAAGACGGTCGACGGCGCGAGCGCGTTCTCCTATCCGCTGATCTTCCTGCCGTTCATCAGCTCGGCCTTCGTGCCGACCGACACGATGCCCGGCCCGGTGCAGTGGTTCGCCGAGCACCAGCCGGTCACCTCGATCGTCAACACCATCCAGGCACTGTTCGCCGAGCAGCCCGTGGGCGACGACATCTGGATCGCACTGGCCTGGTGCGTCGGCATCCTCGTGGTCGCCTACGTGTTCGCGATCATCTCGTACCGGAAGAAGGTCAGCTGATCGCCAAGCGGGACGGAACGCTCCGTCCGGGGTCTCGCACCCCGGCCGGGGCGTCTCGCTGCGCTCGGCGTCGACCGGTATGAAGCACGCCGCGGGGGTCGGCGGGAGCGGGGGATCTTCCTACGATGGTCGCCATGGCGTGTGCTTCTCGACTCGGTACGAATCATCTGACGGCCCGGGCGAGCATCGCCGACACGGAGCGTTCCTGACGTGGACGCCCTCCTCCAGATCCAGATCCTCGGTGGCCCCGTCCCCACCATCGTGTACACGGTGGCCGCCGCGTGCGCGCTGTACCTGCTGCTCCGCCGCCCGACCTGGCGCCGCGTGCTCACCTCCGCGATCGGCATCCTCGCGGGCGCTGCCGTGGGCCTCGGGGTGTACTTCATCGCGAATCAGACGAAGGCCTTCGGCGGCGAGCTCACCGTCGAAGTGCTCTTCCTCCTGCTCGCCACGTGCGGCGCGATCGGCTTCGCGGTCGTGAACCTGTGGGACTCGCGGTGGTGGCGCAAGGTGATCGCCGCCGTGTCCATCCCGGTGTTCGCCCTCGCCGGCGGCATCGGCATCAACGCCTTCTACGGCATCAACAAGACGGTGGCCGACGCGCTCGGCATCGTCGTCTCCAAGCCCATCGACCTTCCGAACGTCACGACCAGCGAGGCCCCGGAGCCGGAGAAGTCGCTGTACGACTCGTGGCAGCCCCCGGCGGACATGCCGGCGCAGGGGAAGGTCGGAACGGTCGTGATCCCCGGCGCGACCTCGGGCTTCCAGGCCCGGCAGGCGGGCGTGTATCTGCCGCCCGCCGCGCAGGTGAAGAATCCACCGCTGCTGCCGGTGATGGTGTTCATGCTCGGCTATCCCGGCACTCCGAGCCCGGACATGATCACGCCCACGCTCGACGCGTTCGCCGCGGCGCACAAGGGTCTCGCCCCGATCGTCGTCATCGCGGACCAGGTCGGCAACGGCCGCGATCCGGCGTGCGCCGACTCGAAGACGTACGGCAACGCGGAGACGTACATCCGCAAGGACGTGCCCGCCTGGATCCAGCAGAACCTGCACGTCGGGACGCAGCCCCAGGGCTGGATCCTGGGCGGCTACTCCAGCGGCGGCGTGTGCGCCGTGAAGTTCGCGGCACTCGACCCCACGGTCTGGGGCACGCTGGTCGCGGTCTCCCCGGAGGAGTTCCCCGGCGTGGAGTACGCCGACCGCGTCCGCGCCGACGTGTACGGCGGAGACTCCGCAGCCTGGGAGGCGGACAAGCCCGCGGCGATCCTGGCGCGGAACACCGGGCAGTACGCCGGAGTCACCGCCGCGATCACGACCGGCACCGAGGACGGCTCGTTCGGTCCCGGCACGAGACGGCTCGCCGACGCCGCCAAGGCCGCGGGCATGAACCTCACCCTGAACGAGATCCCGGGTGTGGGGCACATCGGCGACGCGCTGGCCCTGGGCCTCACCGCCGGCCTGAACACGGTCGCCCCCTCACTCGGCCTCGCCCCGGGCGCCCCCACCCCGTCCCCGTCCCCGTCCGACTGACCCCGTCCGACTGACCCCGTCCGACTGACCCCGCGCGGCTGACCCACCCCTTCGACCGCACGGCACGAAGGAGATCTCGCGACTTGCAGGACTGATCCCACCCATTCGTCCTTCATCTCGTGCGATCTCCTTCATCCCCGCATCCGCCCACCGCCCGCCCGCCGGACCGTCACCCACCGGGCCACCCCTTCACGAAAGCCGCACGAGTTGAAGGAGATCTCGCGCCTCGAAGGACTGATCCCACCCACCCGTCCTTCCATCCGTGCGATCTCCTTCAACTCGGCGCACGCCCACCGCCGCCCGCCCCGGCTGACCCCGCGTGCCCCACCCCTGCCCCACCCCGCGCGCGTCAGCGCAGTCCGACCGGGCCGAGCACCACGCGGCGGCCCGTGCGGACCCAGTGCACGCCCTCGGCACGGTGCTCGGCGCGGGTCGCGAAGCGGTATCGGTAGGACACGGCTCGCACCCACCGCGGCGGCTCTCCGTGGAACGGGTCCACCCGCAGCATGCGCAGGGTCGGGCCATCCGCCTCCAGCAGTCGCACGAGGAACACGGTGAACCAGTCGTCCAGCGAATGCCCGAGCGGCAGGAACCACATCAGCCAGTCCAGCCGCAGGTGGTACGGAGCGAACTGCCGCGGGATCCTCCGCACGTCGCCCGGCTTGCCGTGGAACTCATACTCGCGCCAGTGCAGCCCCTCCTCGTCGTCCGACCCCTCCACCACGATCTCGATGCGCTCGCGCGTGACCGTGCCGAAGGCGCCGTAGGCGTTGGCGAGCTGCCAGCGGTGGAAGCTCGCGTTCATCAGCTGTCGCCGTGCGAAGAGGTTGCGCACGGCCGGCACGCTCAGCACGACGAACAGCACCCCCACGACCGAGGTCACCACGACCCACCACAGCGGCAGCCCCGACAGCAGCCACGGGGCCGCGGTCTCCGGAACGGCAACGGCAGCCCCCACCCCCGGCAGCCCCACGGCGGAGAACCCGAGCACGATCGTCGCCCAGTTCAGCCACGCGAAGTTGCCGGTGAGCACGAGCCACAGCTGCGTCGCGATCACGATGCCCGCGGCCACCGTCCCCACGAGCTGCGGCACCGGCCCCGGCACCCACAGCGACAGCAGCGGCGCGAACAGGAAGAAGGGCACCACGAGCTGCGCGACGTGGTTGCCGATCACCTCCAGCCGGTGGAACCACCGCGGCAGCAGGTGCGCCTGGCGGCTGAGCGGCCCCGGCATGGGCTGCGTCTCGTGGTGGAAGGTCATGGCCGTGAGGTCGCGCCACTCCCTTCCTCCGCGGATCTTGATCATCCCGGCACCGAACTCGAGACGGAACAGCAGCCACCAGAACAGCACGATGACCACGACCGGCGGCGGCTGATCCCGCGAGCCGAGGAACGCCGCCAGGAACCCGGCTTCGAGCAGCAGCATCTCCCACCCGAAGGAGTAGAAGGTCTGCCCGATGCTCACGACCGACATGTACCCGAGCCACAGCCCCAGGAAGCACAGCATCGGGACCCAGGGCGGCCCGAGCTGCGGCACCCCGGCGACGAGCAGGGCCGCGAGCGCGATGCCCGCCCACGACAGCGCGACCAGGCGGCGGTCGGTGTAGCGGACACGCGTGAACAGCGTGGGGTGCAGCAGGCGTCGCCGCTCCTTCTTCTGCGCGACCCAGTCGAGGAGCGCCGGTGCGGGCAGCAGTCCGTGCTCGCCCAGCAGCGCCCGGAACTGGTTCAGCGTGGAGACGAACGCGACGAGGTACAGCGCCGCGATGCCCCGCTGCAGGACCTCGCGGGCGAACCCGTAGTCGACCGCCGCGAACCCGTCCACGCGCACAGGCTACGCCGCGCCCGCGGATCGGATGAGGGGCTTGCGGAAGTCGTGCCCGCACCGTTCGCACGAGCGCCTTGAGGGCCGCGGGCCCCCTCACTCACACACCCGCGCACACACCCACGCCGATGCCCCGGTCCGACGGGGGCTGTGTGGGCGGCGCGCCCACCGCTCGCACCCGCGCACCAGCGCCGAGATTCGGACCGGGAAGGCGCCGCTCAGTTCTGCATCGCGAGCTGCTGGCCCGTGACCAGGGGGTAGGTCACGAGCTCGGTGCCGTCGAGGTCCTCCGCGTGCATGTCCACCCCGGTGATCTGACTGTTCTCGTAGGTCGTGTAGTAGTAGATGCCCTTGTCGGTGTTGCAGCAGGAGGAGTAGATCGTGATCTCGTACTTCTCCTCGTCGCCGACCTGCACGCACCCGCGCTGCTGGGCGACGGAGCCGAGGATCTGGAAGAACTGGCTGAGCGACTCCGACTCGGAGGTGCCGCACACCGAGTTCATGCGCGTGAACACCGCCTTCACGAACCGGGAGGAGGAGGACAGGTCGCCGGGCAGTCCGATCCCGCCCATTCCGCGGCTGTACAGGTCGAGCGGCACCTCGGGCGCGAACGTGTTGTCCGGCTGCCGGTTCGACAGATGCGAGTAGTCGTTCAGCCGGAAGCTCTGGATGTCGAACGTGGGGTTGTTGGTGAGGACGCCCCACGGGTTGTCGTAGACCTTCAGCCCGTCGCGCACGCTCTCCACCACGATCGAGGCCGTGCGATCGGCGATGATCCAGTGCAGGGGCGACAGGGGGAACGCCTCACTGAAGGAGATGTCGACCAGGCTCACGGAACGCAACGCGTCCTTCACCTGCGCCACGGTCTCGAACTGGCCGAGCACCCAGGGGATGAACTCGAACGGCGTGACCTCCGGGCCGCCCGACCCCTCCGGCGGGTAGTACGCGTTGTCCGGGAAGTTGAGCCCCGCCATGCTCAGGCCCTTCTCGTTGCTCGCGTGGTAGTACAGCGGGTAGCCGTCGGAGACGGTGGCGATGCCGATGATCGCGTGATGGGTCGTGAGCTCCGGCAGTCGTCGGAACGGGAAGGTGAAGTTCCGCGGTGTCACGGTCACGGTCTCGTGATACGAGAACTCCAGATCCAGGTTGCGGCCGAAGTAGTGATCGGCGGTGGTGAAGCTCAGTCCTGTGCACATCGTTCCCCGCTCCGTTCCGGACCCGGCGGGTCCACGAGCGGCCATGGTCCCACCGTCGCGCGCGAACCGTAAGGGGGGGTGACCGACGACGAAGGAGGGCCTCCCCGTGGGGGAGACCCTCCTGTGCATGCCCTGGCGGGCGTCAGCTGGTGATGACCCAGTCGAACTGGTCGCCGTACTTCTCCAGCCACGCGTCGACCGCCGCGGCCTCTTCGCCCTCGCCGTACTCGTTCACCACGAGGTCCTCGAGCGCACCGTACTGCTCGTCGTCGAGCTTGATCTTCTCGATCAGCTCCGCCGCCTCGGGGAACTCCTCGGCGAAGCCCTTCGTGCCGAGGAAGTGCAGCGCCTCAGCCTCGCCCATCGCGCCCTTCGGGTCCTCGAGATCCTTGAGGGGGAAGGCGTCGTTGGCCCAGAACGGGCGCCACAGCGTGACGACGATGTCCTCCTGCTTGTCGGTCGCGGTCTTCAGCTCGGTCAGCATCGCCGCGGTCGAGGACGTGACGAGCTCGTACTCGCCGTCCAGGCCGTACTCCGGCATCATCTTCTGCGTCTGCGCGGTGAGACCCGCGCCCGGCTCGATGCCGTAGATCTTGCCGTCGAACGCGGCGCCCTGGCCCACGAGATCCTCGATCGAGGTGAGGTCGGAGTACTCCGGCACCGCGATCGTGAGCTTGGCGTTGTCGTAGTACGCGCCGAGGTCCTCGATGTCGTCGCCATACTCGTCCATGTATTCGGCGTGGGTGAGCTCGGGCCAGGCCGACGGGTACATGTCGACATCGCCCTGCGCGAGACCGGTGTAGAGGGGGCCGGCCTCGGTGAGCGTCTTCATCTCGACCGTGTAGCCGATCTTCTCGAGCTGGTCCTGCAGCAAGTAGGCGGTGCTGAGTCCGTCCGTCCAGGAGGGGAGGAATCCGAGGGTGATGGTGCCCTTGTCCTCGGCACCGTCTCCGCCGCCGCTGGTCCCGCCCGCGCCGTCGCCGCTGCATCCGGCGAGGGTGAGCGCTGCTGCGGCGCCGAGGGCGGTGAGGGTCAGGATCTTCTTCTTCATGTGCTTCTCTCTCTTGCGTTCCGTATGTGATTTCAGGGATGCGGACGACGGGATCTCCGGGCAGGCCGGAGCATCCCGCCGCTCCGCGGGAGGGGACGACGGATCAGGCGCGGGTGAGCTCGGCTTCGACGGGCGCGGGCTGCGACGGGGCTTCGGCGGCACCGGTGGAGGGCGCGGACGGGTGCTGCCCCGCAGCGCGACGCTTCCGCAGACCGAGCAGCGACGAGCGGTTCTCGCCCGCGGCCCCGAACGCCGCGGTCACCCGATCGAGGAACACGGCGATCAGCACGACACCGAGGCCCGCCTCGACGCCCTTCGGGATGTTGATGGTCGAGATGGCCTCGACGACCATCTTCCCGAGGCCGTCGGCACCGGCCATGCCGGCGATGACCGCCATCGACAGGGCGAGCATGATGACCTGGTTGACTCCGGCCATGATGGTCGGCATCGCGAGCGGCAGCTGGATCCCGCGGAGGATCTGCCCCGGGGTGGCGCCGAACGCGTGCCCGGCCTCCACGGTCTCGGAGTCCACACCGCGGATGCCGAGCTCGGTCAGGCGCACGCCCGGAGGCAGCGCGAAGATCACGGTCGCCACGAGGCCGGGCACCACGCCGATGCCGAAGAACACGATCGCGGGGATCAGGTACACGAAGGCGGGCATGGTCTGCATGAAGTCCAGCACGGGCTTGAGCACCGCGCGGACCGTGGCATTCCGGGCCGACCAGATGCCCAGCGGCACCGCGATCAGCACGGCCACCACGGCGGCGACGAGCACGAGCGCGAGCGTCTGCATCGCGGGCACCCACAGGTCCATGGCCACGATCAGCCCGAACGACAGCACGGTGCCCACGGCGAGCTGCCACGAGCGCACCAGCCATGCGATGAGTGCGGCGATCACGATGATCACGGCGAAGTGCGGCGTGAGCAGCGCGCGGGTGAGGCCGTCCACCAGGAAGCCCACCACGAACGACACCACGTCGAGCAGGCCGTCGAGGTTGTCCTTGATCCAGTCGACACCCGCGGCGACCCAGTCGCCCACAGGGATGCGGAACCCGTCCATCAGCGCACCTCCTCCGTCTCGGATGCCGTGGGCAGCGGCTCGGCCGTCCACCCGTCGTCGAGCACCGCGTCGATCTCCGCCTGCGGCATGGGGATCATCGGGAGCAGGATCTCCTCGGTGGCGCCGGGGCCGGGGCCGAGCGCCGCGAGCAGGGTGACCCGGGGGATCACGCCCACCAGGCGCCCGTCGCCGTCGGTGACCGCCAGCGGCAGCGGTGACTCCACGGCGGGCACGAAGAGGTTCATCAGCACCTCGTCCTCGCGCACGCTCTGGGGCACGGGCTTGATGACCGAGTCGAGCCGGGTGACGCCCTGGCGGACGAGCTTCACGGCGTCGCGGTCGGTGACCGCGCCGACCAGCTGACGGTCCTTGCCGACCACGTAGGTGGCCGACATGTAGGCGTCGCGCATCTGGCGGAGGGCCGTGCGGGGTCCGGCGGTCTCGGCGACGACGGGGCGCGGGCGTTCCATGACGTTCGCGGCCGTGAGCACGCGCGCGCGGTCGACGTCCTGCACGAACTGCTCGACGTAGTCGTTCGCCGGGTCCATCAGGATGTCCTCCGGCGTGCCGATCTGCACGATGCGGCCGTCCCGCATCACCGCGATCCGGTCGCCGAGGAACATGGCCTCGTTGAGGTCGTGCGTGATGAAGACGATGGTCTTCTGCAGCTTCTGCTGGAGCTCCAGCAGCTGCTCCTGCATCTCGCGGCGGATCAGCGGGTCGAGCGCGCTGAACGCCTCGTCCATCAGCAGGATGTCGCTGTCGGCGGCGAGCGCGCGGGCGATGCCGACGCGCTGCTGCATGCCACCGGAGAGCTCGGCCGGGAGCTTGTCGCCCTGGCCCTCGAGGCCGACGAGAGCGAGGATCTCCTCGGCCTTCGCCAGCCGCTCGGCCTTCGCCACGCCCTTGAGCTCGAGCGGGTAGGCCACGTTGGCGGCGACGGTGCGGTGCGGCAGCAGGGCGAAGTGCTGGAACACCATCGAGATGCGGTCGCGGCGGATCTCGCGCAGACGCCCGGCCGGGATGCCCGTGATGGCGTCGCCTCCCACGGTCACGGTGCCGTCGGTGATCTCGTGCAGGCCGTTGAGCATGCGAATGATGGTGGACTTGCCCGATCCGGACAGGCCCATGATGACGAAGATCTCACCGCGGGTCACGGTGAAGCTGGCGTCGATGACGGCGGCGGTCCCCGCGTCGGCGACGGCGGCGCGGCTCTCCCCCTCCTTCAGACGGCGGACGGCGGCGTTCGGATTCCTCCCGAACACCTTGTACAGATGGCGCGCTTCGAGTGCGATGTCGGACACGTTTCCCCTGCGGCTCGGCCTCGGGTGGCTGAGCCTGCTTCGGTCACGCCCGGGTGATCCTCACGAGGCCGTTCGACATCATCGCTGTGGCGGCGCAGGCGGTGGATTTCGGATCCGCCGCAGAGAGGACCAACCGTACGCCCACGCCTCTTCGCAGCACAGCTCATCGAAAGAAGGACGCGGTCGCGGACTGGTCTTCGGGCCGTCAGGCCCGCATTCCAACGTAACGAAATGGCCGGTCAGGGGCAAATCCCGCGGCTTCGACGCTCCCGGGTTTCCGCGGCTGACCGGGGGATAGTACGCCCGTCTAGCAATCCCGGCGGCAGGTGATTCACGGTCGCCGGACGCTGCGGGTCACGGTGAACTTGGGGGTGCGGCGCAGCTGCTCCGTGCGCCCGATCAGTCGCGTCAGCTCCGGCCGGTAGCCGAGGCTCGAGTTGTACACCGCGAGGAGCTCTCCCCCCGGCCGGAGCAGGCGCGCCGCGGCTTCGAACAGCCTGGTCGCCGCCCCCGTGTGCACGCTGCTGCCGAGGTGGAACGGCGGGTTGAGCAGCACCGTGTCGAACGAGCCGTCGGGCAGCGCCGAACCCGCGTCGTCGTGCGTGACCGCGACCCGGTCGGCCACGCCGTTGGCGTCGACGGTCGCCCGCGCGGAGGCCACGGCCGCGGCCGAGCGGTCCGTCGCCGTGACTGCGTCGCCGGGGTGCGCGAGGGCCCACGTCACCGCGAGCGCGCCCGTGCCGCAGCCGAGGTCGAGCACGCGGCGGCCCTCGCCGTTCACAACTCCGGAAGAATCCGCGTTCTCGGGCCGATATGGGCTCGAATCGGCTCGAACGCGCCCGTTTCTCCGGAGTTGTGAACCGTCGACGGCGAGCACGTCCCGCAGCACGCGGGTGCCGATGTCGAGCCGGGCGCCGGCGAACGCCCCGCCGTGCGCCACCAGGGTCAGCCCGTCGTGCTGCTCCCGCACCGGGAAGGGCGGCGCCACGGGCACGGGCAGCGGCGAGGACGCCACGACGAGCCGGGACTTGCGCTCGGCCCGCTGCGGCTGCACGTGCGCGAACCGACGCGCCAGCACCTCGTTCTGCGCCAGGGTCATGTGCTTCACACGACCTCCGGCGACCAGCACCACGTCGGGCGCCGCCCAGCGCGCGACGGCATCGGCGATCTCCTCCAGCTCGGCGAGCGCCTTCGGCAGCTGCAGCAGCACGAGCCGCGCGCCCCGCAGCAGCGCCTCGTCGAGCTCGTGGGGGACGAACGGGAGGTCGGTCGCCTCGGGTGCGCCGTGGGCACCCCGGAGCCGGTGTGCCGCGCCGTCGTCTTCGCCGCGGCCCGGCTCGGGTGCGGCGGAGGCACCACGGAGCGGGCGTGCGGCGCCATCGCCTTCGCCTTCGCCGGGGGTGGAGACGAGCCCGAGCTCCTGCGCGTTGCGGGCGAGCGCGCGGCGGCCGGTCGCGAGGTCCTGGTGCACGCGGATGCCGCGGAGTCCTGCGTGCACGAGGGCGAGGGTGATCGCGCCGTACTCGTCCCCGATCACCGCGATGTCGGAGCCGTCGACCCCGGAGTCCCGCGCGCGCCCGACCAGGAGCAGGTCGGTGGCGTCGTACGCCTGGAGGTTCTCCGCCTCCACGTCCGGCCAGCGGCGCAGGCGACTGTAGGGGAACTCCGGCACCAGCCCACTGTACGCGGGGGCCGTGAGGATTTCGCATGTGTCGCCTTCACAGTATTCACAACTTCGTGAAGCGGGCGTACGCTCGCGCACATGACCACCGTCATCGCCACTCAGAGCCTCACCAAGCACTACGGGCACGTGCACGCGCTCGACGGCCTCGACCTGACCGTCGAGCCGGGCCAGGTGCACGGATTCCTCGGCCCCAACGGCGCAGGGAAGTCCACCACCATCCGCATCCTCCTCGGCCTCGCCCGGCGCACCGGCGGCACGGCCCTCGTGTTCGGCGAGGATCCGTGGAGCCACGCCGTCGAGCTGCACCGACGGATCGCCTACGTCCCGGGCGACGTGAGCCTGTGGCCCAACCTCTCCGGCGGCGAGGCGATCGACCTGCTCGCCCGACTGCGCGGAGCCCGCACGCACGAGGCCGCCTACCGGCGCGAGAAGGCGCGGCTGCTCGACGCGTTCCAGTTCGATCCGCGCAAGAAGGGTCGGGCGTACTCCAAGGGCAACCGCCAGAAGGTCGCGCTGATCGCCGCGTTCGCCGTGCCCGCCGATCTGCTGATCCTCGACGAGCCGACGAGCGGCCTCGACCCGCTCATGGCGGTGATCTTCCAGCGCGAGGTCGCCCGCGCCCACGCGAACGGCGCGACGGTGCTGCTGTCGAGCCACATCATGAGCGAGGTGGAGCAGCTGTGCGACCGCGTGTCGATCATCCGCGCCGGACGCATCGTCGAGACGGGCACGCTCGCCGAGCTGCGGCACCTCACCCGCAGCGAGGTGTCGTTCACGGCGGCCGGGGTCACCCTCGACGCCGTGAACCGCATCCCTGACGTGCACGACGCCTCCGTGCACGACGACCGCGTCCGGCTCACCGTCGACAGCGACCGCACCGCGACCGTGCTGCCCGCGCTCGCGGCGTTCGGCATCCGCGATCTGCGCGTGGCGCCTCCCTCCCTGGAGGAGCTGTTCCTGCGGCACTACGGCGACGATCTCGCGTCGCTGGAGGCCGCGGAGGACGGTGCTTCCGGCGAGACGGGGCAGGGTCTGCGTCGCAGTCGCCGGTCCCGCGCGGAGCAGCGGCGATGACGCGCCTCGCCCTGCTGCTGCGTCAGCGGATCCGGCGCGATCGCCTCCAGGTGCCGCTGTGGATCGTGGGCACCGCGCTCATGGCACTCGCGGGGTACGCCGGCGTCAGCCAGTCCTACGCGACCCTCGCCGACCGACAGAACCTCCTCGCCGCGGCACTCGCCAACCCGGTGATCCTCCTGTTCCGCGGTCTGCCCTCCGGCACCTCGGAGGGCGCTTTCCTGGCGTTCCTGATCCTGCCGTGGCTGGCCTTTCTGGCCGCGCTGATGAGCACGTTCCTCGCGGTCCGGCACACGAGAGGCGACGAGGAGGCGGGCAGGGCCGAGCTGGTGTGGGCGACACCGGCAGGACGACGGCTTCCCACGGTGGCGACCGTCGTGCACGGCCTGCTCGCGAACGTCACGCTCGCCGCCCTCACGTCACTCGCGCTCCTGGCGAGTGGGCTCGCACCGGCCGGGTCGCTGCTGATGGGGGCCGCCGCCGGATCGTGCGGCGTCGCCTTCCTCGGGATCGCGCTGCTGTTCGCGCAGCTCCTGCGCACCTCGCGCGGAGCGAACGCCGCGAGCGTGTGGGTGCTGGTCGCCGCGTTCCTCGTGAGCGGCATCGGCAACGCCGCCGGCACCCCGAACGACGACCTCTCCGGGATCACGAGCGCCTGGCCCGCGTGGCTCTCGCCCTTCGGGTGGGCGGAGCAGACGCGTCCGTACGACACCGACACCGCCTGGCCCGTGCTGCTCGGCCTCGTCCTCGGGCTGCTGGGGTGCGCAGCGGCGCTCGCCCTCCAGGCGGTCCGCGACGTGGACGCCGGTTTCGTCGCGGAACGCCGTGGGCGGACATCCGCACGACCGGCCCTGTCCTCCGCGCACGCGCTGGTGTGGCGCCTCACGTCGGGCGCGATCGCGGGATGGGCGGTCGGCGGCGTGCTGACCGGACTGCTGGCCACCACGCTGGCCGACGTGGTGGACCGGATCGCGGGTGAGAATCCGGCGGTGACCGAGATCCTGGAGAAGATCGGCGGGGCATCCGGCGGGCTCGATGAGGTCGTGGTGACCGTGTTCTTCACGCTGCTGGGGATCCTGGCAGCGTGCTGCGCCGTGCAGACCGTGGTGCGCGCGCGGCAGGAGGAGGCGCGGGGGACGGCTGAGCTCGTGCTGGCCACCCCGACCGGACGCGTGCGGTGGCTGGGCGATCACCTGCTGGTGGCTGCGGCCGCGGTCGTCATCGTGGTGGGTGCCGCGGTCGCGGCAGGGTGGCTCGGGGTGTGGAGCCGCGGCGGCACGGGAGAGCTGTATCGCATCGTCGCGGTCGCCGGTGCCGGGCAGGCGGTCGCGGCGATGGTGTTCGCCGTGCTGACCGCGCTCGTGTTCGTGCTGCTGCCGCGGGCGAGCATCGCGGTCGCGTGGGCGCTGGTGATGCTGGCCGCGCTGCTCGGCATGTTCGGGCCGCTGTTCGGCCTGCCGGAGTGGAGCGCAAACCTGTCACCCTTCGCGGTGACCCCTGTGGTCGACGGGGACGCGGTGGACCTGCGCGGCGGGTGGTGGCTGCTGCTGGTGCTGGGCGTCGGTGCAGCCGCCGCACTGGTCCTGATGCGCCGGCGCGAGCTGACGACGGGAGGCTGAGGCGATGGCGGCGATGCGGGATGACCGGGACGGCGGCGCGGGGGACCGGAACGGCGGGCACCGGGGCGTACAGCCGGGGGAGCAGGCGAGGGAGCACCGGGGGGTGCAGCCCGCGGAGCAGGCCGCGGCGATGATGACGGCGGCGGGGATGCCGCGCATGCCCGCTCGGGTGATGATGGCCCTGGTCGCGGCGCCGGACGGCGGGTACACCGCGGCGCAGCTGTCCGAGCGGCTCGGCGTCTCCCCCGCCGCGGTGTCGGGGGCGGTGCGCTATCTGCAGCAGCTGCACTTCATCCAGCGGCGCTCACGACCGGGTGACCGTCGCGACCGGTACGAGTTCATGCACGACACGTTCGCCCTGTCGATCGTGAGCAACCTCCCCGTGTATTCGCGGCTCTCGGAGTACATCGAGGAGATCGCCGTGGAGCAGGAGGAGGACCGCGGGGCGCACGATCGTGCCGCGGAACTGGCGGCGTTCCTCCGGTTCCTGTCCGTGCGGATGGCGCAGATCGCGGACGACTGGCGGGCGCAGCGCGACGCGACCTGAGTGGATTTCCGTCGAAGGGTTGACGCGCGGGATGGTTCTATGGTTACTTACTTGAGTAAGTAACCCACCAACACCGCGGAGGACTCGTGATCGAAGAAGGCAAGCCGCTCTTCCTCCAGATCGCCGAGCAGATCGAGGACTCGATCCTCGACGGCTCGCTGGCGGAGGAGGCGCAGGCCCCTTCCACGAACGAGCTCGCCGCGTTCTACCGCATCAACCCCGCCACCGCAGCGAAGGGAGTCGCCATGCTCACCGACAAGGGAGTGCTCCACAAGCGCCGAGGCATCGGCATGTTCGTCTCGGAGGGCGCCAGGGAGCTGCTCCTCGGCGAGCGCCGGGCCGCCTTCGCCGACCGCTACATCGACCCGCTCCTCGCCGAAGCCCGCACGCTGGGCCTCGGTGCGGATGACCTCGCGGCACTGCTCCGCCAGCGCGCCGCACACACCCCCACCCCAGAAGGGAAGAACCCCGCATGACCGCCGTCATCGAGGTGCAGAATCTCACCAAGCGCTATAAGGACAAGAGGGCGCTCGACAATGTGACGCTCGCGCTGGAGGGGGGCTCGATCTACGGGCTCCTCGGCCGCAACGGCGCCGGCAAGACGACCCTCATGTCGATCCTCACCGCCCAGAACTTCGAATCCTCCGGCACCGTCAGGGTGTTCGGCGAGCACCCCTACGAGAACGCGCACGTGCTCGGTCGGATCTGCTTCGTCCGGGAGAGCCAGAAGTACCCGGACGACGCCTACCCCAAGCACGCGTTCAAGGCGGCGAGCCTGTTCTTCCCGAACTGGGACCAGCAGCTGGCCGACGAGCTCATCGCCGAGTTCCAGCTGCCCATGAAGCAGACCATCAAGAAGCTGTCCCGCGGCCAGCTCTCCGCGGTCGGCGTCATCATCGGCCTGGCCTCCCGCGCCGAGATCACGTTCTTCGACGAGCCGTACCTCGGGCTCGACGCGGTCGCGCGACAGATCTTCTACGACCGCCTCGTGGAGGACTACGCCGAGCACCCGCGCACCATCATCCTGTCCTCGCACCTGATCGACGAGGTGTCGAACCTCATCGAGAAGGTCATCGTGATCGACAACGGACAGATCCTGCTGAACGAGGACACCGACGCGGTGCGCGACCGCGCGGTGAACGTCGTCGGCGACGCCGCACTCGTCGACGCCTGGTCGGATGGCCGCGAGGTCCTGCATCGCGACGAGCTCGGACGGGTGGCCTCTGTCACCGTCATGGGAAGGCTCTCCCCGGAGGAGCGCGCCGAGGTCGTCGCCACCGGTCTCGACCTCACCCCGGTCTCACTGCAGCAGCTCGTCGTCCGACTCACCCAGAAGAGCGGCGCCGCCGAGAGAGCCGCCACCACGAAGGAGGAGGTCCGCTGATGCGCACGTTCAACGTCATCCGACTGCAGCTCATCAACAAGGGCACGTTCATCTGGTACCCGCTGATGATCCTGGCCGCCGCCGTGGTGATCTCGGTCCTGATCTACGCCATGATCCCGGTCGACACCCCGAAGTACGGCGGCGGCGGGCAGGCGCCGCTGTGGTATTTCTTCGCCGTCGGCATGTCGGCGATGACCCTCACGTTCCCGTTCTCGCAGGCGATGAGCATCACACGCCGCGAGTTCTTCTTCGGCACGATGCTGACCGCGGTCCTGGGCAGTGCGATCATGGGCGTGATCTTCCTCATCGGCGGCGGCATCGAGATGCTCACCGACGGGTACGGGATCAACGGCTATGTGTTCTACCTGCCGTGGCTGTGGGATGCGGGTCCGGTCGGCGCCTTCGTCGTGTACTTCACCCTCGCCCTGTTCTTCTTCGTGATCGGCTTCACCGGCGCGACGATCTACAAGAGCTGGGGACAGCTCGTGCTGCTCATCGTGAGCATCGGCCTGGGCCTGATCCTCGTCGGGCTCGTGTTCCTCGCGACGCGGCTCGACCTGTGGAACCACGTCGGCGCGGCGATCATGGATCTCGGCGCCCTCGGTCTCGCGCTGTGGGGCCTCGTGATCACCGCCGCCCTGAGCCTCGTCTCGTTCCTCGCCTTCCGGCGGACGATCCCCTGATCCCACCCCGAGGCCACGCGGATGCCGCGGCACGCACTCCTGTGCGCCGCGGCATCCGCCTGCGGGCGCTACCCGCAGACCAGGCCGGAGGCAACCCCTGTCGGACACGCCGCCGTTGCGCGTAGCGTCCAGGGGCAGGACCACCGACCCCCGATCGCCCTGGAGAGGATGCCGTGTCGCCTGATTCGCACCGCCTGCGCGACCACCCGCGCCTCCGGCTGCGTGAGCGCCGTTCGTACCTGGCGCGCACGCTGCGCGAGGCGGTGCGTGTGCCCCGGCTCCTGCTCGTCGTCAAGACGGCGCTCGCGGTCGGGCTCGCGTGGGCGATCGCCCCGCACATGCCCGGGGTGACGGACGAGTATCCGTACTACGCGCCGCTGGGCGCCCTCGTCAGCATGTACCCCACGCTGATGGGGTCGATGCGGTCGAGCCTGCAGACGCTGTTCGGTCTCGCCGCGGGTATCGGCCTCGCCGCGCTGGTGGTGTTGACGGTCGGCCCGACGTGGTGGTCGATCCCGCTCGTCGTCGGGCTCGGCGTGCTGGTGTCCGGTACCGGCTGGTTCGGCGTCGGCAAGGAGTACGTGCCGATGGCGGCCCTGTTCGTGCTGATCATCGGCGGGCAGAACGCCGACGACTACTCGGTGGGGTACCTCGCGCAGATGGCCGTCGGCGTGGTGATCGGCCTGCTCGTGAACCTGCTGATCGCGCCAGCCCCGCTCGCCGCCGCGGCCGAGGCGCGCGTGGAGGCCTTCCGCACGCAGCTCGGCGAGCACCTGCACGACATCGGCTTTGCGGTGTCGGAGTCGTGGCCGCCCGAGACCGCGCAGTGGGCCGATGACGCGGCCGCCCTCGCCGAGACGACCGCCGACCTGAGGGCGGCGCTCGCGGAGGCCGACGAGAGCGTGCGCTACAACCCGCGCGCCCGTCGTCGCCACGTGCGCACCACCCACATCCATGAGGAGCTGTCGACGCTGGACCGCATCGCCCATCTGATCAGGGACATCGCCGACTCCACGGCCGACACGATCTGGGACCGCCCCGCCGCGATACCGCTGGATCCCGCGCTGCCCGAGCCTCTGTCGGCCGCCTGCCATGCGGTCGCCGACGTGATCGCCGAGCCGGAGCCGGGCTCGAGCGAGGCACACCGTCGTCGGGGCGAAGCCGCCAGGGCGATCCGTCTCCTGCTGGAGCGCGTGGACGACCGCACGATCGACGCGCGCAGCTCGATGGGCCCCGGCGTGCTCACGGCGATGCACCTCCGGCGCATCCTCATCCTGAGCGGTGCGGGAGCCGATCGGGAGGAGTGACGTCAGATGGTGTCGTCGGCGACCACGATGTCCATCTGCCAGTAGCGACCGCCCGGGTCGGCCCCGTCGTGCGCCTCGTCGGCGGCGGACAGCACGTCGTTGATGCGGAGCATGACGTCGTCGAACTCCGCCTCGGTGAGCCGGATCGTGCGCTGCACGAACGAGGCGTGCACCTCGGTGGTGCGGCCGGAGACGTATTCGGGGGTCCACGCCATCACGCGCCGCACGAGCTCCTGGTGGTCCTCCGCGAGCGCGGCCACCACGGCGCCGCCGAGCGCCTCGTCGGTCACGGGGCTCTCCGGCCCCCCGACGTTCAGGGCCCGCTTACGACCGGTCCAGACCCGATCGCGCCGATCCCGCGCACGCTCCGGGGCCTCCTCGATGAGCCCCGCTTCGGCGAGCGCCCGCAGATGGAAGCTGGCGCTGTTGGCCGGAACCCCGAGTTCGACGGCGATGTCGGCCGCGCGCAGGTACTCGCGGCGGGAGATGAGACGGAGGATTTGCCGGCGCAGCGGATGGGAGTAGGCCTTCAGCATGGCCGACGTCATGAAGACGGCGTCTTCGCCCGAGGTCTTCTCCGCGTCGTCGGCCATGCCCCGATCCTAGTCCGATGGTTGCGCACCTACAGTTGCGCAATTCTTCTTGCGCATCTAGTCTCGCAGCATGAGCACGGTCACCACCCCCCATCGCCTGTGGCGCAACACCCGTTACCTCACCTGGCTCGTGAGCGACACCAGCAAAGGGCTGGCGGCGTCGCTCTTCGGCTTCGCGATCCCGCTGCTGGCGCTGATCGTCACGAACGACCCCGCACAGGCGGGCATCATCGGCGGCGCCGGACTGGTCGCCCGTGTGCTGCTCACCCTCGCCGGCGGTGTCCTCGCCGACCGGCACCGCCGCATCGTGCTCATGCTGCTCGGCTCGCTCATCGGCGTCGTGCTCGCCGGCGCCTTCACGCTCCTCGCGCTGGGCGACGCGCTGACCTTCGCCACGCTGCTCGTGCTCGATGTGCTGCTCGCCGCTCGCAGCGGCCTGTTCGACGTGGCGGGCGAGAGCGCTCTGAAGGAGATCGTCCCGGACGAGGCGATGGGGCGCGCGCAGGCCGCGAACCAGGGGCGCGACGCTGCGCTCCAGCTCGCGGGCGGGCCCCTCGGAGGCCTGCTGCTCGGGATCGGCGGGTGGCTGGTGGGCGCCGTGATGACGCTCTGCCACCTGATCGCCGCGGTGACCGCCTGGATGCTGCGGCGCCAGACCGCCCGCGCCGGGATCGCCGACACCGGCGCGCAGGCCGACGAGGACCCGACCGGCGCAGCCGACACGGCGGAGTCGGGCGGCACCAGGACGGCGGGCGCGGCGGCACACCGGACCGCGACCCGCACGACCGACAGGACCGAGGTCGTGCGGCCGAACGCCTGGCAGGAGCTGCGCGAGGGCTTCACGTGGCTGTTCGCCCGGCGCGACCTGTCCGGCCTGATGGCCATCCTCACCATCGTCAACCTCGGCTTCAACGCCGCGATCACCACGGTCGTGTACGCGCTGCAGCAGGACGGCTACTCCGAGCTCGTGATCGGCACGCTGAGCGCGGCGATCGGAGCGGTGATGCTCGTGGGCGCCGTGATCGCGCCCCTGCTCGTCCCGCGGATCCCCGCCGGCGTGCTCGCCGTCAGCGGTCTCGCGGTGGTCGCGGTCGGCGCCGTCGTGCTCACCACGGTGCGCGAGCCCTGGGCCATCGCTATCGTGCTCGGCGCCTCGGTGCTCCCGCTGCCCGCGCTCAACGCCGCGATGATGGGCTACTTCATGGTCGCCACGCCCACGCGGCTGCTGGGTCGCGCCAACAGTGCGCTCGGCGTGCTCGCGATGGGGGCCATGCCCTTCGCGCCGCTCATCGCCGGCTTCGGCCTGGCGGGCCTCGGCCGCGAGGGCACCATCCTCATCTGCGCGGCGCTGTGCCTGATCGCCGCCGGCCTCGCACTCGGCAACCGGGCGCTGCGCGGGCTTCCCGTCGAGGCCCGCTGGGCCGCGCACGCCGCCCGCTTCGCGAACGACTGAGTCACGCGCCGATCAGGCGACTCGCTGCGAGCCTGTTGATCGACACGTGCTGCTCGGCGGCGTCGAGAGCCAAGCGTCGATGCGCCTCGGGTGTGAGCCGCACCATGAACTTGCCCGAGTACGACCGGTCGGCGATGGCGACGGGGGGGTTCTCCCCGTTCGCGGCCATGTCCTCCAGCACGTCGGCCACCAGAGCGCGGATGCCGAGGAAGGCGTCCGCCTGGTCCTCGGACAGCCACGACAGCGACGGAAATTCGGCCACCGTACCGACATAGGCGTCATCCTCCGCTGACCAGCGCACACGGTACGTGTAGTGATCTGCTCTCGTCTCGGTCATGCGCCCGATCCCTTCAGTCGGTCGATCGCCGCCAGCACCTGACGCACCTGGTAGGCCTTGGCGGCGCCGTGGTCGTTCTGGATGTCGACCCGCGGGTCTCCTGGCCACGGCATCCGGTAGACGCGATGCGACGTGCCATGGTGCCGCGGGTCCCCGAAATGGTGATCGCACACCTTCACGAGATCCGCGAACCGCACGCCGCGCGGGCTGGCACGCATCTGCGCCTCGATCCTCTCGATGCTGCTCATGGTCGATGACGGTATCAATAATGATACCAGTCCGTTTCGGGGCCTGTGGATGAGTCTCGGTCCGGCGAGATTCACCCAAGGCACGCGCCGACCCACGCCGACCACCGGCGGAGATTCTTGGACGCGGACATGTATCAGGCCGCTCTTGCCGCGCTCCTGGTAGGTGTGATCACAATGGGCTTCATGATCGACGGTGCTCCCGGCGCCGCCCCCCTCGATCCTGCATCCGACGACGGCCGGGCACGGTGGGAACGTGCCGCGGACCTCTTCGGCGCATGGCGCGAAGGCGACGGCCGCGCGATGGACGACCTGGTGCGTCTCATGACGCCCGTGCTCTGGCACGTCGTCCGCGCCTACGGGCTCGAACGCACCCTCGCCGAGGACGTCGTGCAGACGACGTGGCTGCAGCTCGTGCGGGGCCACGGCTCCATCGCCGACCCGCGCGCCGTCTCCGCCTGGCTCACCACGACCGCCCGGCGCGAGGCGTGGAAGATCGGCAAGGCGCACGGCCGGGTCGACACCGCCGAGTCGGACGACCTCGACGCGCTTCTTCCGGAGCAGGCCTCCGCGGAAGAGCACGCCACCCTGGGCGACGAGAACCGTCGCCTCTGGCACGCCGTTCGCCGCCTCGCGGAACGCTGCCAACGACTCCTGCGCGTGATCGCCTTCGAGGACCGCCCCGACTACGCCAGGATCGCCGCCGACCTGTCCATGCCCGTGGGAAGCATCGGGCCCACGCGCAGCCGATGCCTGGCGAAACTGCGCGACCTGCTCGACGCGCCCGCACCGCGGAAGGGAGGCACCCCATGACCGATGTCGAAGACGCCCGCCTGTTCGCCCGGCTGCGCGCACTGTGGCACGACGTGGATCCGGTGCCGGCCGGCCTGATCGACCGCATGGTCGCCGCCGTCGCCGCCGATGGCCTGAACCGCGAGTACGCTCTGCTCACCCTCGTCGAAGGGCACCTGGGCGCCGTCCGCGGAGACGCCGACGCCCTCACGCTGCAGTTCAGCGACGGCACCACCAGCGTCCTGCTGCACGTGACGACGACCGCCTCAGGGCGCCGCCGCATCGACGGCTGGGTCGACACCGCCTCGGCCGAGATCGAGCTCGTGCAGGGCGATCGCACCAAGACCACGACACCCGAGGACACCGGGCGCTTCGTGTTCGACGAGGTGCCGCCCGGCCTGAGCAGGGTGCGCCTGACGACGACGGTCGCCGACCAGGAGCGCACGCTGGAGACCCCGCAGTTCGAACTGTGAGACCCGCGCCCGACGACGACGCGGGCGACCCGCGGAGAGGATGACCGATGGAGCAGCCCCAGGGATGGACGTGGCAGGACCGCGCGGAGGGATCGATCCGCCGCGGCACGGCGCTCGACCCGAGCACGGAGCCGGTGGACGGCATCCGCGCGTTCCCCACCGCCTACCTGCCGGAGCGACTGCTGATCACGCGCGTGGTCGGCGATCAGGAGGCCTACGACCGCGAGGTGCGCACCCTGCGCGATGCCGCCGACTCCTTCGGCTGGCGGCTGGAGATCGAGTCCTCCGCACGGGAGACCGGCGACGGCGAGCTCGTCCCCGGTGTCGCCGGGTTCCTGCGTGCGCGCCTGACCACGCCGGATGAGCCGACCAGGGGAGAGTCTCCGGTGGCACCGGACGCCTGGCGCGTGCTGCAGCGCGCCCGCCGACTGTCCCGGTCGAGCATGCCGCGCACCAGCCTGGAGCACGTGCTCTCCATCGACCCCGTCGGGCTCAACCCCTTCACCCGGACGAACCCGTTCACGCGGACCAACCCGTTCACGCGGACGAACCCCGTGCGCGGCGCGGGAGCCGGGACCGGCGGCAGCGACGACTACCTCGAGCCGGGGCGCGGCGCCAGGCAGCCGGTCACCTGGCTCGGCCCTGCGCCTGTGCGGTCGCGGGCTCCGAAGCAGGGACGGCGTCCGGTCGTCGCGGTGCTCGACACCGGATGCGGCGAGCACTCCTGGCTGCCCGCCGACGTCGTGACGAGGCACGTCGAACTGGACGGCGTCCCCGTCGGGCTCACGGACGACGCCGACCCCGAGCGCTACCCGGATCTGTACGGGCAGCTCGATGGGGAGATCGATGCCGTCGCGGGGCACGGCACCTTCATCGCCGGCATCGTGCGGCAGTGCGCGCCCGACGCCGACATCCTCGCGATCCGCGTCGCCGGTGCGCTCGGCGTGGTCGACGAGAGCACGCTGCTGGAGACGGTCGCGCAGGTCGTCGAGCTGCTCCGACGGCACCGCGAGGACCCGAAGACCGGCTTCCCCATCGACGTGCTCAATCTGTCCCTCAGCTACTACCACGAGACCCCGACCGACGGCCTGTTCAGCCGCACGCTGTACGAGCTGCTCGCGAAGGCGCGCGAGCTCGGCTGCGTGGTCGTGTGCTCGGCGGGGAACGACGCCATCGACCGCCCCTCGTTCCCCGCCTCGCTGTGGCCGTGGCCGGGCTCGGACAACGGGCTGCCCGTCGACAAGGGCGCGCCGCACGTCGCCGTCGGTGCGCTGAACCCGTCCGCGAAGTCGGTCGCGCTGTTCTCCAACGTCGGCCCCTGGGTGCACGTGTACGCGCCGGGAGCGGCCGTTGTCAGCACCTCGCCCGCCTTCCTCGGCGGGGCGCAGGCGGCGACCAGAGCCGACGTCGACGGTCTGCGGCGCGAGACCCTGGACCCCGACGACTATCGCGGCGGCTTCGCGGTGTGGAGCGGCACGTCGTTCGCAGCGCCGTACCTGGCCGGACGCATCGCGGCACAGCTGGGCACGGTGCCGGCGCAGGGCGTGAGCGCAGCGGTGGCGGCGAAGGCCGTGGACGCGGTGCTCTCCGCGCTGCCGACACCCACCGACCGCGGCTGACGGCCCGCCGCTCTTCCCCGCGCGTCGGCGGCACGGCATCCTGGACGAATGCCCCTGTCCGCCACCGAGCTGCACCGGCGCGGCGTCGAGGCGGCGAACGCACGGCGGTTCACCCAGGCTCGACGCGCGCTCGATGCGGCCGCCGCCCGCACGGACGATCCCGACCTGCGCGCGCGGATCGACGGCACCAGCGCCTACGTGCTCACGCAGACCGGGGATCCGGCTGCCGCGGAGGCCCTGTGCCGTGCGGCCCTCTCCCGCGACGGGCTGCGGCCGGAGACGGTCGCGCTGCTCAGCGGTCAGCTCGGGACGCTGCTCATGCATCGCGGGCGGCTTCCCGAGGCCGAGGAGATGCTGTCCCGTGCGGTCGAGGCCCTCGCGGGGGCGGAGACCACCGAACTCGCCAACTGCCTGATGAACCGCGCCGTGGTGCGCATGCAGCGGCGCGAACTGGACCCCTGCATCAGCGACCTCCGCCGCGCGATCGCGATCTACGAGGTGACCGACGCCCACGGCCCGCTCGCGGAGGCCACGCACAACCTGGGGTATGCGGCGCTGCTCGGCGGCGACCTCGTCGGCGCGCTCGCGCTGATGACCCGGTCCCGTCCGGCCCTGGCCGAGCTGAGCGACCTGGCGGCCGCGATCAGCGACCTCGACCGCGCCGAGGTGCTCCGCGACGCGGGTCTCACGACCGAGGCGGAGGCCCTGCTGGAACGAGTGGCCGTCCAGTTCGGGGCGCAGCGGATGCGGCAAGCCCGCGGCGAGGCGGAGTTCCATCTGGCGCGATCGCTGCTGCGCCACGACGCGCCGGCCGCGGAGCGCGCCGCCCGCCGTGCCGCGCGCCGGTTCGCGGCGCTCGCCAACCCGGGCTGGGCGGCGCGGGCCGACGCCGTGCGGCTCGAGGCACGGCAGCGCTCCCGCCCCGACCGCCCGATCGACGCGGCGGAGTGCGAGCGCGTCGCGCGGGATCTCGATCGCGCCGGCTTCCGGACCGAAGCCGCGGGACTGCGACTGACCGCGCGGAGAGGGGACGCACGACGTCTGCCCCGCATCCCGGCGTCGGCGCCCACGCCGCTGCGGCTGCGCGCGCACGAGGTCAGGGCGGCACGGGCGGCCCTGCAGGGGCGGGACCGGGAGGCGCTGCGGGCGGCGGCGGACGGACTGGAGCTGCTCGCGGGCTGGCAGCAGTCGTTCGGAGCCCTCGACCTGCAGGCGTCCGTCGCGATGCACGGCAGCGACCTGATGTTCACCGGACTCGCGGCGGCGGCGCGGCTGCGCGACCCGGAGACGCTGTTCGCGTGGTCCGAGCGGGCACGACACCTCAGCCAGCAGGTCGCGCCCGTGCGGCCGCCGCACGACACCGAGCTCGCGACGGACCTGGCCGAGCTGCGGATGCTGCGCGCCGAGCTCGCCGGGGCCGACTGGACCACCGATGCGAGGGTGCGCGCGCTGCGGGACCGGGTGCGGGAACGGCAGTGGTCGGCCACCGGGTCGGGCGCGACCAGGGAGCGGCTCGGGCTGACCGAGGTCGCGGCGGTCCTTCCCGCGGACGCGGCCGTGCTGGCGTACGTGTTCACGGGGACCGCGCTGCTCGGGGTGGCGGTGACCCGTACCGACGCGACCGTCGTGGACCTGGCGTGGCCGCGGGTGCGGGCAGCGCTCGACGGCCTGCGGGCCGACCTGGACATGGCCGCGCTGACCAGGGGCGGCGCCATGGGCCCCGTCACGGAGCGGGCGCTGGCGACGCGCCTGCAGCGGCTGGACGCGGACCTGCTGGCCCCGATGCGCCGTGCCGCCCCGGACGCCTCGCGCGTGGCGATCACGGTGCCGGGCATCCTCGGCGGAGTGCCCTGGGCGATGCTCCCGGGCATGCGCGGTGCGCCCTTCACTCTCGCGACATCGGTGTCGCGCTGGCTCGGCGAGGAGCGGAGACCCAGGGCCGAGGCCGCAGCGGTGGGCTTCGCAGCGGGCCCCCGTGTGCCCAGGGCGGGCGAGGAGGTGGCCCGCGCTGCGGTCGCCTGGCGCGGTCTCGGTGCGACGGCCGTACGCGAGGGTTCGGCGGCGACGGTGGCCGCGGTGACAGCGCTCGCGGGAGGGGCCGACGTGCTGCACATCGCCGCGCACGGGCGGCATGCGGTGGACAATCCGCTGTTCTCCGGGTTCGAGTTGAGCGACGGCATCCTGTTCGGGTACGACGTCGACCTGATCCCCCGGGTTCCGCGGACCGTGATCCTCTCGGCGTGCGAGCTGGGACGGTCGTCCGTGCGGTGGGGCGAGGAGGCCCTCGGCATGACGCGGGTGTGGCTGCACGCGGGGACGGAGTGCGTGATCGCGGCTCCGGTCGCGGTGCCGGACGACGATGCGTGCGAGCTCCTGAGTGCGGTGCACGCGGCACTCGCCGCCGGGGAGGCTCCGGCCGATGCCCTCACCTCGGCGGTCGCCGCGACGGGCGTGATCGCACCGTTCCAGTGCCACGGCGACGGATTCTGATCCTTTTTCTCCAATCGGTGTATCAGAACCGCAGCCGTGCCCTCCTGTTCTTCAGAAGGTGCCAGGCGAAGGGCCTCGAAGAGCGGGGCGCGAGGGAGGCGCAGTCGAATCTGGGGAATCGCGCACTGGGGAGTGCGAAGAACGACAGGACACCATCTGCTCGGGGGATGCCGCGGTCTGCAGGCGCGGCACCCTCGCAGGGCCTCGGCGATCTGGGGACGCCGGGGCCCTCGGCCTGTCCGGCCACCGTCACAGGTCGAGGAAGTCGCCGAGCCACAGCCGCACCGCGGCGAGGCACGGGGCCGATACGGAGCCGGAGATGCCGGTGATCCGCTCCCGCGTCAGGGTGCGCGGCTGCTCGGTCATGATCCACGAGGGTCGATCGAGGCCGCTGGGTCCCTCCACGCGGATGTGATTGGGCCAGCCGCGGTCGTTCGTCGTGATCGGCAGCCCGATCACGAGCGTCGTCACGGCGTCCAGGTATCCGGCGGAGGAGACGATGAGGACCGGCCGATGCCCGCCCTGCTCACGTCCGCGCACCGGCTCCAGCGTCACCCACACGATCGCACCGGGCGCGAGGTCGCGCTCTGCCGTCACCGAGCGTCCGCGGCTTCCGTCATCTCCCACTCCGCGGTCTCGTCCGCGTGCGACGCGGCGGCCTCGGCGGAGGTGGCAGCCACGGCGGCGCGCAGGGACTCGAGCCGCCGGCGTCGATCCTCCGCATCGGCGAGGTGCGCGAGATGCGCGCCGAGAGTCAGCCCGTCACGGGCCGCCTGCTCCTTCAGACGATCGCGGAGGTCGTCGCTCACCTTGATCGTCGTGGTCATACTCCGAGTATACCGAGGTCAGGCGATGAGGACCTGGTAGCCGGCGTCGCGGAGAGATTGCACCGAGGCTTCGGCGGCGCCGTCGTCGGTGATGACCATGGCGAACAGGTCGGGCCCGCCCACCGTCGCGAAGGACTCGACGCCGAGCTTGCTGCCGTCGGTCACGACCACGGCTCGCCGGGCGCGTTCGGCCATCATCCGGTTGACGGCGGCCTCCCGCTCGTCCTGCGTGGTGGCCCCGGCTGCGGCATCCATGCCGTTCACGCCGATGAAGGCGAGGTCGAGGCGGACGCCGCGCAGCAGCTGCTCGACGAACGGCCCGACCAGCTCATACGTGCGGGAGTGGATCACGCCGCCGGTGACGACGACCTTGATGTCCGGCCGCGTGGCCAGCTGTGCCGCGATGTTCACCGCGTTCGTGACCACCGTGACCCCGCCGTCGGCCGCCAGGTCGTCGCGTGCGGCGAGCGCTGCGGCGATCGCGGTCGTCGTGGTGCCGCCCGACAGCCCGACCACCATCCCCGGCGCCACGAGTGCCGCGGCCGCCTGGGCGATGCTGGCCTTCTCATGCGTGCGCTGATGGCTCTTGTAGCGGATCGGCAGTTCGTAGGCCACGGTCTGCGCCACCGCGCCGCCGTGCGTGCGCGTGAGCAGGCGCTGCGCGGCCAGGGTGTCCAGGTCGCGGCGGGTCGTGGCAGGGGAGGCCTCGAAACGGTCCACCAGCTCCTCCACCGTGACCTCTCCGCTCGCGGCGAGGAGATCGAGGATCGCGTTGAGGCGCGCCGCGCGCTTCACCGCGTCCACCCCGTCGCGTGCACCCCGTCGAATGCCGCCCCCGCGCCGCTCCGGGCGCCGCCGCGTCCCTCCGCCCTCGCGCCGCTCACGGCGCCACCGTCTCCGCCCGCTCTCGCGCTCCTCACGAGGTCACCGCCTCCGGCTGGAGCGCGAACAGCCGGAGCAGGCGCGCCGCCTCCTGCGCCAGGGCTTCGCGAGCGGGTGCCAGGTACTTGCGCGAGTCGACGAGCCGCTCATCGGCGTCGAGCACCGCCCGCACGGCCCGCGTGAAGTAGCCGTTCAGGTGCGTCGAGACGTTGATCTTGGTCATGCCCGCCCGCACGGCCTCCGCGATCACGGCGTCGGGCACGCCCGAGGACCCGTGCAGCACCAGCGGGACGTCGACCCCCGCGGCCCCGGCTCCGCGCAGGGCGGCCCGCAGGCGGGCGATGAGGTCGAGGTCGAGCGCTGCCGTGCGATCCGTCATGGCGTGCGAGGAGCCCACCGCCACGGCGAGCGCGTCCACCCCGGTCGCGGCCACGAAGGCCCGCGCCTCGCCGGGGTCGGTCCGCACCCCGGGCGCGTGCGCCCCGTCCTTGCCGCCCACCTCGCCCAGCTCGCCCTCCACGTACACGCCCGCACGGTGCGCCTGCGCGGCGACCTCGGCCGTCAGCGCGACGTTCTCGTCGTAGGGCAGCGCGCCGCCGTCGAACATCACCGAGCCGAACCCGAGGTCGACCGCCTCCGCGACGAGTTCCGGCCGCTCCGCGTGGTCGAGGTGCACGGCCACCGGGGTGTCGGCGCGGCGGGCGACCGCGAGGGTGGCCAGGGCGATCGGCTCCAGGCCGCCGTGGTAGTCCGCGCAGTTCTGCGAGATCTGCAGGATCACCGGCAGCTCGGCCAGCGCGGCCGCGCGCACCAGGCCTTCGGCGGTCTCGAGGTGGATCACGTTGAAGGCGCCGATGCCGGTGCCGGCGGCGGAGGCCGCGGAGACGAGCTCCCGGGCGGAGACGAGGGTCACGAGGGGTCCTTCCGGAACGAGGCGGGGTCGGGGCGGGTGATGCGGAGCTGCTGTTCCAGCTCCGGCCACCGGGGGGAGATGTCGCCGGCGAGCGGCATGAGCACGGCCGCCGCCGACCAGGCGGTCGCACGGCGGAGGATCCGCTCGGGGTCGCGCTCGCCCTCGGTGTAGAGCACGGCGCAGGCCGCGACGGCCGCGTCGCCTGCGCCCGTGGGGTTCCCGGCGAGCGGCTGATCGAGACGCGCGTGCACCAGGTCCGCGGCGGTCACGGCGAGCACGCCCTCCGCGCCCAGCGACAGCAGCACGAGTTCGGCACCGCGACCCAGGAGGGCGCGCGCCCCGTCGACCGGGTCGTCGACGCCCGTGGCCTCCGCGAGCTCGGCCGCATTCGGCTTGAGCACGGTCGCCCCGGCCTCCGCGGCCCGCAGCAGGGCAGGACCCGAGGTGTCCACGATCACCGGGACCCCGGCGTCGCGGCCGACGGCGATGAGCATGGGCAGCAGCGACTCCGGCGTTCCGGGCGGCACACTGCCGGAGATCACGAGCACCCGCGCACCGGGCAGCCTGTCGACGACCTCGGCGAGCAGCGCCGCCCACTCGACGTCGGCCGGGGTGACCCCGCGCTCGTTGAGGATCGTGGTGTCGCCCAGTGTCTCGTCGACGAGGGCGATGCTGCGGCGGGTGTCCGCCGCGACGGGCACCAGCACGTGCGGCACGCCGCTGGCCGCGAGCTCCTCCGCGAACTCGCCGCCGACACGGCCGCCCGCCGTCGTGAGGGCCAGCACCGCTGCTCCCTCCGCGTGCGCGACCCTGGCCACGTTGAGACCCTTGCCCCCGGCTCGCGCGGCACCCGTATCGACGCGGTGCGTGCCGCCCTCGACGAGCCGCTCGACGCGCCAGGTCAGGTCGAGCGCCGGATTCGGGGTGACGGTGAGGATCACGTCAGCTCCCTGGCCCGCAGGGCCGCCCCGATCAGCCCGGCGTTCCCGGAGAGCTCTGCGGGGACGAGCGCGGGGAGGCGGTGGAAGCTCAGGCGTGCGGCGAGACGGCTGCGCAGCTCGTCGAAGAGCGCCCCGCCCGCGCGGGAGAGCCCGCCGCCGATCACGACCGCTTCGGGCGCGACCACAGCGGTGAGCTGCGCGAGCGACATCGTGAGCGCGTCGAGCGCCGAGTCCCAGATGCCCGCGGCGACCTCGTCCCCTGCCGCGGCCCTGGCGATGACGTCCTTGGCCCCGTCCGGCGCGATCCCGGTGGCGTCGCGGTACCGGCGGGCGATGGCGCCGGCGGAGGCCACGGCCTCCAGGCACCCGCGGGCTCCGCACGGGCACAGGGGTCCATCGGCGATGGGCGAGTGCCCGATCTCACCCGCGTAGCCGCCCGCGGTGTACGGCCGCCTGCCCACCAGCAGCGCCCCGGCGATGCCGGTGCCGATGACCAGGATCACGGCGTCGTCGTAGGCCCTCGCGCCGCCGAGCCGATGCTCCGCCCAGCTCGCGGCTCGCACGTCGTGGTCGAAGGCGACGGGCAGCCCGAGGCGCGCACCGGCCAGGTCGCGCAGGGGTGCGCTCCGCCAGCCCATGTTGCTGGCGAACACCCCGACCCCCGCGTCCGCGTCGACGATGCCGGGCACGACGAGGCCCACGGCCTGCGGCACGACCTCCGGGTGGGCGGCGCGCAGTTCGCCCGCGAGCACCTCCAGGCGATCCAGGAGCGCGGGCGTGCGGTCGCCGTCGGCCGCGGGGGTGGGGGTGCGGCGGAGCCCGAGCGCCGTGCCGTCGGCATCGAACAGCGCGGACTTGATGTCGGTGCCGCCCACGTCGAAGGCGAGCACGGGGGCCCCGGGGCCGAGCGATCGCACGGCGGCGAGCGCTTCGCCCGCCGCATCCCGCTCGACGTCGGGGATCGCGTCCGCCGCGTCGTTCGGGGTCATCGCTCGGCTCCGGTGGTGGCTCGGGTCATGCATCCAGGATGACGGATCGCGTCAGGTTGCGCGGCTGGTCGGGGTCGAGGCCGCGGGCCAGAGCGCGCTCGAGCGCGGTGCGGTGCAGGCGTACGAGGTCGGCGAGCGGGTCGATCGCGCGGTGCTCGAAGCGGGCACCCGTCGCGGCGATCTCGGCGGCGAGGCCGTCCGGCGCGTCGCCGAACTGCCAGGTCACGCGGCCGGGGGCGGCGATCGCGATCGGACCGTGTCGATAGTCCATCGAGGGGTACGCCTCGGTCCACGACTGGGAGGACTCGCGGAGCTTGAGGGCGGCCTCGTGCGCCAGGCCGATGGTCCAGCCGCGGCCGAGGAACGTGTACTGCTCGGCGTCGCGGAGCTCCTCGTCGACGGCGGGTTCCGCGAGCACGGCGGAGGCGTCGGCGATCGCGGCGCTGAGGTCTTCGCCGAGGGAGGCGCGGAACAGGGCGAGGGCGGTGGTGGCGAAGCGGGTCTGCACGACGGACTTCTCGTCGGCGAAGGGCAGCAGGACCGCGTCGTCCGCGAGCGAGACCAAGGGCGAGTCGGGGTCGCCGATGACGCCGATGGTGCGGATGCGGCCCTTCACCCGTTCGACGAGATCGAGCACCTCACTCGTGGTGCCGGAGCGGGTGAGCGCCACGACGGCGTCGTAGTCGCGGTCCACGAAGGCCTCGGAGGCGGCGAACGCGTCGGTCTCACCGTGACCGGCGGACTCGCGGAGAGCGGCGTACGACTGCGCCATGAACCAGGAGGTGCCGCAGCCGACGACGGCGACCCGGGCTCCGCGGGCCGGCAGCTGCGCCTGCTCGGCGCTCAGCTCGGCGGCGCGCGCCCACATCTCCGGCTGCGAGGCGAGCTCTTCGCGCATGTGTGCGCCGGGCAGTGATTCGGTCATCAGAGGACCCTTTCCGAGGAGGAGTTGCGTATTCGTGATTTATTACCCCGCAATTCGATCATAGTATGTCACCACTGACGAGCAAGATCCGGCGTGTGCTTGATTTTGTTTGTTTGCCTGACAAATAATCTGTACGAGTTCCACCCGAGCCTCGCTCGGCCGATCGGATCAGCCACCCGGCGCCCGATCACCACGCACTGTCGCGTGCTGTGTTCTGCGACTGTGCACCACACCCTCTCCGGAGAGCGGACCGCCGCTCGAGGGAGCGGCACTCACAGTGAGGAATGCAATCCATGAAGAAGTCACTGCGATTCGGCACCGCGGCCATCGCGGCGGTCGCCACGCTCTCGCTCGCCTCGTGCGGCTTCGGCGGCTCGGGCGGCGACAGCGGCGGGGATGCCGGAGGCAAGACCACACTCGACCTGCTCGTCCCCAGCTACTCCGACGCGACCAAGGGGCTGTGGGAGGACGTGATCGACGGGTTCGAGAAGGAGAACCCCGACATCACCGTCAAGCTCGAGGTGCAGTCCTGGGACAACCTGGAGAAGGTCGTCTCCACCAAGATCCAGGCCGGCGAGGCTCCCGACATCTACAACGGCGGACCGTTCGCCGGGTTCGTCGGCGACGAGCTGCTCTACCCCGTCGAGGACGTCGTCTCCGAGGAGGTGTACTCCGACTTCCAGGAGTCGTTCCTCAAGAACGCGGAGGTCGACGGCACCGCGTACGCTCTCCCGCTGATCGCCTCGGCGCGTGCGCTGTTCGTCAACAACGCCCTGCTGGAGCAGGCCGGCGTCGAGGCGCCCACCGACTGGGACGAGCTGCTCGACGCCGCGACCAAGGTGTCGGCGCTCGGCGGAGGCGTCGCGGGCTACGGCATGCCGCTCGGCTCCGAAGAGGCGCAGGCCGAGGCGGCCGTGTGGCTGTGGGGCGGCGGCGGCTCGTTCGGCGACGCCTCCGAGATCACGATCGACACCCCGGAGAACCTCGTCGGCGCCGAGCAGATCAAGAAGATGATCGACGCGGGCGCGACGCAGGCCGACCCCGGCTCGACGCAGCGCTCCCCACTCATGGACATCTTCATCCAGGGCAAGATCGGCATGCAGGTGGGCCTCCCGCCGACGGTCGGCCAGATCGCGGACAGCAACCCGGAGCTCGACTACTCCATCGTGCCGATCCCCACGAAGGACGGCTCGCCCTTCACGCTCGGCGTCATGGACCAGCTGATGGCCTTCGAGAACGACGGCGACAAGCAGGAGGCGATCACGAAGTTCTTCGACTACTACTACTCGCCCGACGTGTACGTGCCGTGGGTGCAGGCCGAGGGCTTCCTCCCCGTCACCAAGTCCGGTGCCGAGCAGCTCTCCGGCGAGGAGGCGCTCAAGCCCTTCCTCGACGTGCTGCCCGACGCGCAGTTCTACCCGTCGACGAACCCGAAGTGGTCGGCCGCCGACGGTGCCTTCAAGTCCCTGTTCGGTCAGATCCAGACGCAGCCGGCGCAGGACGTGCTGACGCAGATCCAGGCGCAGGTCGACGCGGGCTGACCCGCGGAACGGAGAGGTTCGGGTATTCCCATGAGCCAGACGACAGAA